>JBHEKR010000248.1:0-9843 GCA_041859365.1 Candidatus Hydrogenedentales bacterium | reverse complement strand
GGTTTGCGAGTGAAGTTTCATGGTCTGGTACTCCTTGGTTGTTTGTACTGAATCCAATATAACATGAAAATTGGACTTTGTCAAAATAAAAGGAGTGGGATTGTCGAGGAAAGGAGTGGGACTGTCCAGAAAAGAATAACTTGAACTGCATGATACGCCGGGATTCATTAAAGTGAAGTCGTACGAGTACACTCACTTCGGTTAGGACTGTCCCACGCTTTTTTACCCTCGGCGTTTGCACGCACCGTCCGCTTGGGTGGCCAAAAACGCGGGACGGTCCCGCACGCGCGGTGAGCCTCGGCGTGCCTGGTCACTTGGAAGGTGTTGGTATCACTTCCAAGTTCGACGTGCCCGCTCTTGCAACAAGGTCATTGCAACCGACGAAGATGCATGCTATGTTGAGAATACTCACGGCAGTACGAATCCAATCATCGCAGAGGGAGTCACCATGATTCAGTTGGTAATTCGCGCCACTCGTCACGCCACGCTCTTGTACCTAATGTTCCTGTCGTTGCTTGTTTCTGACGTTTCCGCTGAAGAAGCCAAGAACGACCCGGGGGGCCTGGGGCGGGTGGAAGTACCTGAGGAACAGCGTGCTCTACTCGAAAGGGTCCTCGTCAACAATCGTAAATCGTATGAGTCCGTAAATGATACGCAGTACTATGTTGATTTCACGTGGAGTCAACGGGCAAACGAGCAGCCCACCCAACTCCCTGGATTCTCGATGCCGGGCGGTACCCGCCAGACGGAGGGGAACACCAGAATCTGGCGCAAAGGAAGTTGGTATCACCAGGACCTAAACCTCGTTCACACATACCTGAATGGTACTTTGGATGACGCGAGTTGTGAAATGGTGCTGAATGATCGATATTTTGCCCGATATTTCAAGTTTCTTAAGTACATAGAACTTTACCGATTCGAGAGTTTCAGTAGTATGCCGGAGTCCGTGCACTCTATGACCAAGATGTTCCCGCGGCCAGAGATAATGAAATTCGGATTCAAGGCGGGATCTTCGCTTCTTCAAGATAAATTTGAGAATCAATCGGGTTTCTCGCCGCCGGCATTTCGCTGGACCGTTCTGAGCGACGACACTTTGGGCAGGGCGCGCTTAAGGGTTCGGTCAGAGCGGCTTGGCGACGATTCCATCTGGCTCCGCGAAGAAAGCGTTGTCGAGCCGGAGCGCGACTATCTTGTTTCGGAGCATCGCTGGTATGACTCGGATGGCAGTTTGCTCATGGAGACTAAAGTAGATCTCATTGAGGTTCCCGACGGCCGGTGGTTTCCAAGTTCGGCCAATCAGTTTCGCCGCGCGAAGGAAGAGAAATCGAAGTATGAAGTGCGAGAAGTCCGAATAGGAGACACGATTCCAGACTCCCAGTTCACGTTGGAATCCATGACGTTTGATCGAGACTCGGTGACCATCTTGGAGACCCCAATTGGCGGAAAGAGCATCGTATCAAAAGGCTACCTGAAGGGGGAATGGGTGGCGCTTGAATCGCTGCCCGCAGAGCGGCGGGAGCACCTCATGCGTGTTCGTGTGGAAGCGTCGAAAGCAACGAGACGACAACGGGGACGTCTCTGAGGGACGGTCCCGTACCGCTTACTCAGCCAAATGTTTCGGGCTGCTGCCGCGCCGGCTGTGGAGGGCCTTCTCGCGTTCGGTGAGCATGCGCATGGCAATTTTCTTGACGTGGAGGCGTAGCCACATGGCCGTCGTGCTGCCCGTCGTGTAGTCCGCCGGGCCATAGGCGTCCACGCGATCCGCGTGGAGTAGTTCGTCCACCTGGGCGAACTGGGCCTCCGAATCCTGCTGGAAGACGGCATAGGCCAGGCCGCCATGCTTGCGGATGACAGAGAAGCTGGGGATGTCGCTGGGGCCGTCGGCCACGTAGATCATATTCTTCATGGGGACGCGGCGATCTTCCTCAGGGATGAGATCGTTCACGGAGACGCCGTCGAGCTTGTGGACGCCCTTGTTGATCTCGAAAATGGCCCGGGTCTTCGTCGTGTTGTCGAGGAAGCCCGCAATCTGGGAGATGGGTCCCGCGCCCGGCATGCCGCTGAGATCGTCACCGGGATTCGCAGGCACCTCGATAAATTCCGAAGCCCACACGCCGCTGAGGTGGCTGGCGATCTTGGAGCCCCGGATCATCTCGGTAAGGCCCGTGCTGACCACGTAGTGCTCCAGGCGTAAATCACCCTCGCGGTATTCCGGGGCCTCCAAGATTGACTGCAACTCGCTGAATAGCTGGGGGATGCCGGGGAAGAACTCGATCTCCGCGCCCAGCTCGCGCAGGCGGGCGTTAGTGAGATCGGGCATCCTGCCTTCTTTCACATACGTCAGCAAATGTCCCAGATAGCTCGTGTCCGGCTGGACCTGCACGCCCGCGCGCCTGTAGTACGCGGCGAGGCCGTTGACCTCTTTCCAGAACGTCTTCTCATCCACGCCATAGGCCTCGAAGAGGGGCGTCTGCATGTAGCGCGGCGTCAAGGTCTTGTCGAAGTCCCAGATGATGGCGATGATGTTCTGGAGGAAGAGGCCTTTGTCCGTCATGCTGGAGCTCCTCGATTAAACCTGGTCATGGCTTCACTGCGCCTTTCATCCCCGCGCATGCGGGGATCCGGTGCGTGCGCGGAGTACACGTCACACCATCGCTGGATTCCCACTTTCGTTGGAATGACAGACGGGCGCGTATGGCGTTCATGCCTCCGTGGGATCCACCGCGCGAAGAATCTCCAGCACCCGCGCTGGCTTGAGATCATCGCTCAGCATCTCAATCGCCACAATATCCGGATAGAGCACGTCGCGGCCTACTTCCGCATAGAATTCGTTCTTCGCAGCGACCGAGTCAAGGTTCTTCTTCGCCCAGTCACTCAGATAGCCCAGGCCGGCCGCGCTCTGGAGCACCGTGTGCGCGTGGAGGATGAAGGCACCCTTCTGGAAGGTTTCAAAGAGCGGCGCCATCTCCGGCACATCAAAATTATCGACGAAGGGCTGGCCGTAGGCATTGAGCTCCGTGCCCACCATGACGGGCAGGTCCAGGCGATTGGCGATTTCCACCACCTCGTGGAGCTTCTTCACCTTCAATTCGCGCGTTGCCGGATCACTGATGTTCCAGTTGCGATCGGGGATGATGTTCAGCGCGGCCGAGCCCTGGCGCATGGAGAGGGCCAGCAATTCCTCCATGGCGGTTTCACCCTCGGAGGTGCCGTCGAGCCAGGTGTGCATGGGGAAGCCGCCCGCGTCGATGGCGAATTGGTTCACCGCTTCCATCTTCGGGAAATCTTTGCCGTCGGGCTGGACATAACCCACGCCGCCGGACTTCATCGTCTTCGAGCGAATGAGACCCTGCAGCGTAGGACCATCGTCCAGAATCGCCGCGATCTTGTCCGCCGGGGTGCCCAGCTTCTCCGCCCAGAAGGCCGCTCGCGCTGAAGCATCCGGGAAGACCGATTTCGCCTTCGCGTCGTAAGCAGCGCACACATGGCGCTCGGTCGCGTTGCCCTTCGGTGTGAGTGGCAGCACTTCCGCCTCAAAATCCAGCGCGATGGCGTCCAGCAGTGTGTTCACCCGCGCCACCAGGCCCCGTGTGCGCTCCGCCGAGATACGTTTCAGTTCGTGAACAATCGCGTCCGTCGGCACGTCCGACGTCGTCAGGCCCGTGGCCATGTGATAGCAGATGCCCGGCTCACCTGGGGAGTTAATGACGCGGTCGCCGAACTCGGGGATGTAGATGCGCGTTTCCATGCCCGCGCCCGCGCGAATGCCCAGCAGCTTGCAGGCCTGGAGGAATTCATCCACGCCTTCCACCACGTCAAAGTCCACGATGCTCAGCGCGCTCAGGCCCTGGCAGCGCGCAAGCCATGCGAGGGAAGTGGGGGAGTACCCGTAGCCGTTGAACGAAAAAAATGAATGACAGTGAAGGTTGAAGGCCTTCGTCGGCTCCGGCAGTTCAATTTCGCCCTCGGCGGCCAGGTCCAACAGCCCATCCAATGTGTCCTCGCGGACGGCGGGGTCAAAATCGTTCAACTGGGCTTCGAGAGCGGCGCGTACGTCGGACATTTCGGGACAATTCCTAAAGGTTAGCATCGGGGGATGCGGAGTGTTTAATCGGCAGGAAAGAGGCCCTATTGTAGCGCGTGGCGGGGTACGGGATCACCCCGGCGGCTACCGCGGGGTGGTGCGAAAACGGTGGAGTCCATAACCGGGCCCAAACTCGTCTGTCCGTGCAAGCATGCGCCCCCCTGTTGGTTGATTCAACTTCGTGATGGCTGCTATGCTCTGTACTGGTTCAATCGCTCAGGGGAGGGCGCAGGCATCGGCACGACGGAGCCTTCAGGATTCGAATGGGCATTCTTTCTGAATTCGAATGGAAAGGGCCGCTGTACGGTTCGATCAGTCTGCTGCTCAACGTGTACGTCTTCTTCGCCTTTCGCCGATTCTTCGCACTCCGGTCACGCTCCAGAAGCGCCTACCGAATCTCCTTTTCCGCCGGATCCTACCTCGTGGCAGCCTTTACAATCACGGCGATCGCGTCCCAGCAGGCCGCCAGCACGACTACCTACATCGAAGTAGTCAAGTGGTCCCAGATCGCTTCCATTGTAGGGCAGGTAAGCCTTATTCTGCTGGTGGCGCGCCTTACGCGTACCTTGCCGCTATTCGCTGTAGTTGCTCTCTCCGCAGCCTATGCGATTGCCACGCTGATGCACGTCATTTCGGTTTCCGGAATGTTCGTGTCCTATTTGGGCGAAATACATCTGCTTTCTCTGCCGATTACCAGGAGCTTGCTTGCGACTCGCGTACCCTACGCCGCGTGGAAGATGCCGGTCGACGTGACGAACATACTCGCCCTTGTCGCCCTCTTTGGCGCCTGTTGGCGTCTCTACCGGCGAGGCGATCGAACGTTGGCGTCGCTTACCACCGCTCTCGTGCTTGTGGTCGCCATGGAAAACCTCCGCGACATGTACTTCGCAGGCGCCATCTACCTCGCGCCCTTTGGTCTAGTGCTCATGCTCGTCGTCTTCCTTGCGTGTCCGGAGGACTTGCACCGTTCCGCCGCGAGCCCCGACGAGCACTTCGGCAGGCGAGCACTCTCACGAGGAAAGTTCCAGCGCCGCCCCCTTACCCTCCCCGACTTTCGCGTACCGCGCTATTCCCCGTGGGAGCACAACCCCCTCATCGGTCTCGTCATGGCGATGTTTCTCGTCTCGGCCGCGCAGGCACTCGCGTGGAACGGCTTCGAGACCATTATCATCCTGCTGGCCCTGCTCGGAATGGGCCACGCCACTATTTCCGTGTTGAATCGCGCGGGGAGCGGCGTCGGTGTACGCATTCTCGCTCTGGTAGCTCTTGCAATCATTGCCTTGCCCTAATTAGCCGATACGCTCTTCGCCGCGCCCCTCTTTTCCGGCGCTGTCTTCGTCGCCATGCAGAGCATCCTTCATGGCCCCCTGCGCGACCTCGTCTGGATTCTCGGGCTGCTGCTCCTGCTCACCGCCTTTTCCCTTTCAGGTATCGAAACGGGCGAAGCCCGGAGAAGGCTCCTGCTCGAACATCGCCAGCTCGTTTCTGAGGTCGCCGAACGCAGGCAGGCCCAGCGGGAGCTGCAGGTGAGCGAAAAGCGCTTCAGGCGGTTGGTCGAGAACAGCACCGACCTGGTCGCCATTCTCGGGCCCGACGGTGTGATTCGCGATATCGGCGCTTCCGTTGCCCGTATTCTGGGCTATGCCCCCGAGGAGCTCATTGGCAAATCCGTAACCACCTATTGCCACCCCGACGATCTTTTTAAGCTCTCCCACGCCTTGAAACACATCTCTCCCGCTCGAACCCCGGTGCGCTCCGTGGAGATCCGTGTGCTCATTCCCGGCGGCGCATGGCGGGTCATCGAGTGCATCAGTGACCTTCAGTTTGACGCCATCTTGAACGGTGTAATCGTGAATGCGCGGGATATTACCGAGAGAAGGGCCATGGAGGAGCGGCTCCAGTCCGCCAGAACCGATGAACGACAACTCATCCGATACAATCTTCACGATACCGTGGGGCAGGACCTTGCCGGATTGCTGTGCATGACCGGAAGTCTCGCGATGGAACTTCAGAGCATTTCCGGCCCGCTGGCGAAGCAGGCCGATGCCATCGTGGACGGGGTCCAGCGCACTATGGAAGATGTGCGTAACGCCATCCTGGGTATTGCGCCGATCGAGCTGCACCCCCGCGGGCTCGAAGTCGCCCTCGAGCAACTGGTGGAGAGACTTCGGGCCTGCCACCGGGTGGATATCAGTTTCGCATGCACCACCGACGCTGGAATCGACGACTACGGCGTGGCGACGCAGTTGTTTCAGATCGCCCAGGAGGCCCTGACCAACGCCATTAAACACGCCCAGGCCACGAAAGTCGCGGTCACCCTGTCCTCCAGCGCGGAACGAGTGGTATTGACCATTGCCGACGATGGAATCGGCATCGAAGGGCAGCGAAAGTCGCCCCAAGGCCTGGGTCTGCAAACCATGCGGTCCCGAGCGGCCGCCATCGGCGCCTGGCTGAGGATCGCCGGCGCCGCGGGAAAAGGGACCCAGGTCAAATGCGTGCTCAACCACGAGCCCCACGGGGACGACTTCTCAGAGAAAGGGCTCCAGGGGAATGCTATCTGAAGACGGCAATGTATCCACGATACTGATCGTGGACGACCATCCCATGATTCGCGCCGGTCTCACCCTGCTTTTGTCCGCACAGCCCGGCCTCGAAGTCTGCGCTGAATGCCACGAAGCAGCCGGTGTCATTTCTCTCATCGAAAGTCACCGGCCCGATCTGATCGTGATCGACATCTCTCTGGAGAACAGCAGTGGATTAACCCTTATTCAGGACATCAAGAAGAAGTTCAAGTCCCAGAAGATGATCGTCTACTCCATGCACGACGAGGGATTGTTCGCCGTCCGCGCAATCCAGGCCGGAGCCATGGGCTATATTGAAAAGAGTGCCCATCCCCGAGACACGATCGACGCCATCCGAAAAGTCCTCAAAGGGCACCTGGCCGTCAGCCAGCGCGTGACCGATTCGCTCATATCGAGTCGGGCGGGCGCCTCGGCCCACGCCCGACAAAACGACCTCGATGCTCTGTCCAGCCGGGAGCTCGAAGTATTCGAGCTCTTCGGGCGCGGTCTCACCGTGCGAGAAATCGCGGAACGATTGAACCGAAGCGTCAAAACAATAGAATCTCATCGCGAGCGCATCATGAACAAACTCGGGCTGGACTCCAGCGCCAGACTCGTCCGCCAGGCCGTCGAATGGGTAACGGAGCGGGACCATTTCATGGGCGGCCGTCCGCCCCGGGACCGCGAATGAGGCGGAGTGATGGCGACGCGGTACCCTGCTGAATATGTGAAAAGTGCTTCGACTGTGTGCTAGATTAAAAGGGAGAATTACGGGAGGGATCACACACGCAGCGAAGTTCACGTAAAGCCAAATGAGGGCGGGTTAAATGAAAGTACGCGGTTTCAGTCTCGTGGAATTGTTGATAACCATCGCGATCATGGGGATCCTCGCCGCTATTCTGCTGCCCACCCTCGCCCGAATTCGTGAATCGGCCCGGCGGGCCAATTGCGCAAACAATCTGCGACAATGGGGGCTTGTCTTTAAGATGTTTGCAAGCGAATCGAAGCAGGGTCGCTACCCCAATCACCAGCCGGACGAAGGCGCACCCATTGCGCCCAGTTCGCCCACCTGGCCCAAGGTCTCCGGACCAGCGGGCATCGAAGTCTTCGCAGACTACATGTCCGACCCCGCGATCGGACTGTGTCCGAGTTCGCTGGCGGACCACCCGGACTGCTGGGCGCCGGGTTGCGGCCCCTACAAGGCTTCCTTCTTCGCGCCCCTCGGCAACTTCGCGCCAACGGGCCAGTTCTTCCCGCTGGATGGGGAAGAGATCGCCACCTGGGGTGGAGTGAGCGAAACCCCCTTTTTTGGCACGCGCCGCTATATGAAAGGTTCCCACGATCTCGTCCGGCGGGTTTTCTGCAGTTTTGACTACGGATATCTCAATCGCCTCGTCAAAGCGGAGTGGGTGTCAAACATTACCGACAATGCCCTGATGGCCCGGGCACTGGTATCCGATACGACCACAAAACCCATGGGCGGTATTCTGTCCCTCGGAGATGATCAAGCCGATACCGTCAAGGTGACCCTGTCCTTCGGACAGATCGAGGTGCCCTTCATTCGCGAAGGGATAGAACGCATGCTCATTACCGACGTCAACAACCCTGCTGCCTCCTCGCGGGCCCAGTCCGTCATCCCCGTAATCTGGGACACCACAAAACAGGATGGGGAATGGGTCAGCCAGAACCCAATCTCCATGTACAATCACGTGCCGGGCGGTGCGAACATTCTCTATATGGATGGTCATGTTCAATTCGTCAAGTATCCCGCGCCCATGACCCAGGAAACCTGGCCCCTGGCCACCATTTCACTCGACCGGCGCGCCATCGGTAAGAGCCCCGGATGGGCCTGGTAAAAGGCGCACACTGCGTGTTGTGGGGGAATCCCCCACAGCAAAATCAGGTATCTCCCCGTATCCAAGTTTTCCTCTCCCTGCTAACGTAACGCCCAGTGATCCCTGTTCCGTCCATCCGCGTACCGAAGCGCCTAGACAGAAAGGAGGAGCCCGATTGGCGGGGTACGGGGTGGAGCAGCCGACAGCGGCGCCGGAACAACTATCCACTTTCGAGATTTCCTGAATTAATCCCCATTTTTCTAACAGAGGAAATATGTCATGAAAAAAAGAGGTTTTACATTGATTGAGCTGCTGGTGGTCATTGCGATCATCGGTATTCTTGCCGCCATCCTGCTGCCCGCACTGGCCCGCGCCCGCGAAGCCGCCCGCCGTGCGAGCTGCCAGAACAACCTGAAGCAGTGGGGGCTCGTATTCAAAATGTTCGCCGGCGAGTCGAAGGGCAACGTCTTTCCCCACCATGAACTGGACACCGGCGCCTTTTACACGGACACCGCCAACCTGTGGATTCAGGCGGCCGGCCCCTGCGGCGCGCTTGTGTATCCCGAATATCTCTCCGACTACCAGATCGGCAAATGCCCCTCCTCCGGCCAGTTGGGCGCCGCAAGCCTGAAGGGCCCCGAGCTGCCCACCTTCATGTACCCGCTGGGCGCCGGCAGCAGCACCTTCCCGCAGGTCCCGCTCCAGCCCCAGAGCGATAGCTGGTGCGCAGCCATTGGCGTTTGCGGCGGTTACACGCCCTTCTTCGGCACGCGCCGCTTCGTACCCACGGCGGGCGCCTCGCGCTTGGTTTCCAGCACCATGGACTATACCTACCTCAACCGCATCATCAAGGTGGATTGGGTGTCCAATACCCTCGATTACAACACTCTGGCCACGCAGCTCGGCGCCGACGGCAACCCCGCCGCTGCCGTTCGCGATCTTGGCACCGATAAAGCCGCGACCGTCACCGTAACCCTGCCCACCGCGGGAACGGTGAGCGTCCCCCTCATGCGTGAAGGCGCGGAGCGCTTCCTCATCACCGACATCAACAACGCCGGCGCTTCCGCCAACGCCCAGTCTGATGTCGTCGTAATGTACGACGCCAACCGCATCGACGGTCTGTTCTCCCAGACCTCGGGCAACCTGGCGCCCAACTTCAACCACGCACCCGGCGGTGTCAACGCCCTCTACATGGACGGTCACGTGGAGTTCGTAAAATACCCCGCGCCCCTGTCGCAGCGCACCTGGTTCTGCAGCAGGGTTGCGGTGGACACCCAGACCGACGACGGTCAGTTCTAATTCCAATTGAAGACCGGTGGCGCCACAGTGCGCCACCACCTTGAAGAGACACACAGTCTCCGAA
>JBHEKR010000187.1:0-3112 GCA_041859365.1 Candidatus Hydrogenedentales bacterium | reverse complement strand
CAAGGACGGGTACATCGCGGTACAGATGCACCCCGGCCCGCCGATGAAAATCCAGTTCAAAGATTTGCGGATTAAGGTGATGGACAATTGATAGTTGATAGTTGACAGTTGATAGTGGGCCTGTTTCCGCATATGACCCATAAGACCCGTTGTCACTGTCGCGCCTGCCCGCTGTCAACCAAGACTCACTCTTCGCTATCAACTATCAACTGCCAGGGCATTCGCATCTAGATTCCCAGCAATTCGACCAGGAAGTCTGTAATGAGTGCCGCCTTGATAAGCTTTCTGCGTATCGCCCGGCTTTAGTCTTCGCCGAATGTGACGTCCAGGGTCCAGTGCAAGGGATTTTCGACGCCCCAGTGCCCCCGGACGGCTTCCCCTAATCTCTTAGAGCGTGTTTGTAAAGTGTAGTTCAGGTCAAGATTCCTAGGCAATTTCATGATTTTTTGCTCGCCCGGTGCTGCCGGGCTATTTTTTTTGAGTATGGTGTATAGCATATGTAATATATGCTATACAGTATCAGAAAGGAGTCTGCACCATGAACGCTAGTTTTAAGAAGCTTGTCGCGAAGCGGCGGCGCCTGCTCCAGAAGTTGCAGGCCCTCACCCTTCTAGTCCACGGCTCATACCTGGAGCGCTTTAGTACCTGCGCCAGAAAAGGGTGCGCCTGCCATCAAGGTAAAAAGCACGGTCCCCGCGGGTATGTCGTCATCCATCGCGAGGGACGGCAACGCCAGGTTTATGTGCCCCAGGAGCAAGTGGCATTGATACGCAAGGGGCTGCGCCAGCACGAGCAAGCGTTGGCCATACTCCGGCAGGTCACCGATATCAACCTCAAACTAATGCGGGACGGCCTCCTGGAGGAGTCCTTGGCCCCTGAAGCACAAGGAGAAGGTCAATGAGCCGAAAGTGTTACCCCACAGATCTGGCGGACGGACAGTGGGCGCGCATTGCTCCGCTCATTCCGAAGGCGAAACCGGGTGGGCGGCCGCGTTCGACAGACATGCGCGAGATTCTCAACGCCATTTTATTTGTGGCTCGATCAGGATGCGCCTGGCGGCTCATACCACATGACATGCCTCCCTTCGGCACGGTTTACGGATACTTCCGCGCATTCAAGGCTGCAGGCGTTTGGAAGAAGATCCACGATAACTTGCGGGAGAACGTGCGCCGGGCGTGTGGCCGAAAGCCAACCCCCAGCGCGGCCATTATTGACAGCCAATCAGTTAAGACTACCGAAGTGGGCGGCGTACGCGGGTACGATGCAGGCAAGAAGATAAACGGACGGAAGAGGCATATTATGGTTGACACGATGGGCCTGGTTATCGCCGTCGTAGTCCATGAAGCCTCCATACAAGACAGAGATGGGGCCAAACTTGTATTCGAGAAGTTCAAGCAGGGGTTTACCCGACTCAAACTTATTTGGGCCGACGGAGGCTACGCGGGAAAGCTGATCGAGTGGACGCGTGAGAATATTAAACGAAAACTCGAGATCGTCAAACGAAGCGACGACATAAAGGGATTCGTCGTGCTCCCACGGCGCTGGGTGGTCGAGCGCACCTTCGGGTGGATCGGCAGGTACCGAAGGATGGCAAAGGACTATGAAAAGCTAACCGAGAGCAGCGAGGCAATGGTGCATATCGTCATGATAAACTTGATGAGCAAACGATTGAATACAAAGCAGGGTGAGTTGTGAGCTTTTAAAACACGCTCTTAGGGACCGCACGGAAATTAAAGTGCCAAGTACATGCTATTTGTGATTTAATACTCACATGAAAAGAGACCTTGCGTTAGAAACGATTCTTGTGGAGAAGTATGCGGCGGTGTCACCGGCACTCGATGAACGGGGACGTCGATTGTGGGCCGCAGCCGAGTCGCGTGCAATTGGTTACGGGGGAGACGCTGTGGTTTCTGCCGCTACGGGATTGGCGCGAAGAACGATTCGTAGCGGGCGTTGTGAAATCGAGCGGGGCGTCACATTAACGAGGCGGGTTCGCCGTGCCGGTGCGGGAAGACCCCGCCTCGAAGAAAGGCAATTGGGATTGGCGGTTGCTCTAGAGAAGCTTGTTGATCCCGTGACCCGTGGTGACCCCATGTCGCTGTTGCGTTGGACGTGCAAGAGCAGGGCCAAGCTTGCTTCGGCGCTAACTCTGGAAGGCTGGAGCGTCAGTTCCACCACGGTTGGCAGAATGTTGAACGAACTGGGGTATCGACTTCAGTCTGTGAACAAGCGTAATGAGGGAAAGTCAGACCCCGATAGAAACGCGCAATTCGAGCACATCAATGCCACCGCCGAGGCATACCAAGCGCAGTGCCAGCCGGTCATTTCAGTCGATACAAAGAAGAAGGAACTCGTGGGCGACTTCAAAAATAACGGGCGCGAATGGCAACCCAAGGGAATGCCGGAGTGTGCATTGGTACACGATTTTCCACAGGATGCAATAGGAAAAGCTGTTCCGTATGGTGTCTACGATATGGCTCGGAACGAAGCATGTGTCAACGTCGGGCAATCCTGCGACACACCCAAATTCGCAGTGGTCTCTATCCGGCGGTGGTGGACTTCGATGGGCAAGCGCGCCTATCCCGACGCGCACACACTCTTCATCACAGCAGACGCGGGGGGAAGCAATGGATACCGCTCTCGCGTATGGAAGCATGAACTCCAAAAGTTCGCGGATGAGGCTAACCTGTGCATTAGCGTCAGTCACTTTCCGCCAGGCACCAGCAAGTGGAATAAAATTGAGCACCGATTGTTCTGCCACATCACCAAGAACTGGCGCGGCAAACCTCTTCGCACGTTCGAAACCGTCGTCGAACTTATCGCAAACACCCGAACTCAAGCCGGTCTACGTGTCAAAGCCAAGCTCGATAAGAGGAAATACGAGAAGGGCGTTGCTGTAACAAAAGAACAGATGGATGCCCTGTTGCTCCTTCGAAATGACTTCAGAGGAGACTGGAATTATGAGCTACGCCCGAGAATAAACTTGGCAACTTAATTTCGATCAAATTCCTTACTTGTAGCGTTCCTGGAACTCCTCCATGCGCTTCTTGCGCTCCGCCTTCTCCGTCTCGTCCATTTCGCCATTGAACCAGCGGTGGTTGTTGCTCTTCAA
>JBHEKR010000083.1:0-38038 GCA_041859365.1 Candidatus Hydrogenedentales bacterium | reverse complement strand
GAGGCGCTCGCGCTGGTGGAGGAGGCGGTGGATGCCGGCCACGCCGATGTCGGTGATGGAGTCCACGGGATTGCCCAGGAGCTCGCAGGTGACCCGGGCCTCTTCGGCCACGGGAAGATCGCTGGTGCCCGCGCAGACGATGGCGATGGTGCCAATGGATTGTGGGGGAGCCTTGGTCGTGATCGTGAAGGTGCGGGCGAGTTCATTGATAACCGCGTCGGGCTGGGCCGCTTTCACGGCGTCCAGCGTCTCGCGGGAGCAACGCGTGCCCAGGACGGTGCCGCTTTTCTCGCGCATGTGGGCGGTGATGGTCACAACCTGCTCGGGGGTTTTGTTCTGACAGAAGATGGTTTCGGGGTAGCCCTTGCGGAGCTCCCGGTGGTGATCGATCTTGGCAAAGCCGAGATCTTCAAAGGGGAGATCGCGGAGTAACTCCGCCGCCGCGTCGGGCGTGGCTTTGCCCGACGCCACGTTGCGCAGGAGGTTTTGAAGCGTTTCGTGGTCCATGGGGTGGGTGTTTCCGTGCCTGTGTTTTGGAAGAGCTTCAGTCTACAGGTTTGGCGGGGGAAATGAAAAGGGGTCGTGGGTGAAGGGGGTCTTATGGGTCTTATAGGTTGCGCAGGCTACGGGAGAATTTTCTCAAAGGACTCATTGGTCCCATAAGACCCATTTCTTTTTTGCCCACGGGCTTTCCTCACCGCTCGATGGTCAATTCCGTATTCGCCACCAGCTTCACCACGGTACCGTCGGGCAGTAGCGTGGTGAGGGCCTTGCCGTTCTTGTCGTAGGCGGTTATTTCCACCGTGTAGGCGCCGCTGGGGGTCACGTCGAGTGGTGTGAGGGTGGCGGTCCAGACGCCATCGCCGGGGGTCTTGTCACCCTGGGAGCCGTCGTCGTAGAGGTCGGTGGAGATGCTGGTGCCGCTGAGGCGGACAGACAGGGTGTCGACTTCGTCGTATTTGTCGCGCACGTTAACAGTGACAAGGAAGGGTGCGCCGGGCGCGCCTTTCGCGGGGAGGACCTCGGGGCGTTCCAGGCTGAGGGGCGGGTCTTCGAGGGCGGGCGTTTCAGCCGTGGTGGTTTCGCCGTTGCCGTTCGCAGCGATGCTGTGGACGTTGATCTTGAGGGCATCGTCTTCGCCACCGGGGTTGAGGGTCTTGATGAATTCGAGGACGGCCTGGATCTCTTCGGGCTCGCCTTCGACAGTGAGGGATACTTCGAGCGCGGGCGCGATGGCCGTGAGGACAATGGCGAGCGGGAGGGAAGTGCGCAATAGCGAGATCATGAATGGGGTTATCCTGGTTTTTTCGGCACAGGGGCCGCTTCGTTGAATGAATTCACAGATGATACTCGGGAAAAACAAACCGTATTGACCACGGAAACTCACGGAATAGCACGGAAAAGGCGGCTTTTTTGCCACGGAGATCACTGAGGCACGGAGAAATACAATGGGATGGAGGAAAAGAAGGAGAGATAGAGAGAAATATATTGCAGGTCGCGTACCTGACCCGGCAACAGCACCACCGCAACTCATTTTCTTCTCTGTGCCTCCGTGTCTCCGTGGTTCACAATCTCTTAGTGGACGTCGTCAGGTTTCCGCGATCTCGATGGGCAATTCGCCTTGCACCTGCACATCGGCGATCTTGCCCTTGAAGGTATTCACCACCGCGGCGATTCCGGGGTCACTCATGACCTCGCGGGCCTCCACCGGGTTCACCGAGGGGTAGAAGGGCAGGTCGCCATTGACCGCGGGCTTGCGCTGGGAGTTTGACGGCGCGTTCTCCGGGGCCTTTTTAATTCGCACGGTGACGCTGTCGATATTGGTCGTTGCGGCACGCAGAATTTCCGCCATGGCGCTGCGGTTCCTGGCGTCGCTCATGAAGGCGGCGGCGTTGTCCGCGTTGGCCGGGGCCTCCAGGATCAGGGCGCCACCTTCGATGGCGACGGGTCGACCCTGGCCAAACCAGGTGCCCAGGCTCAGATCCTGTTCACTGGCCTGCTGGATAATCGCGGCCCAAAGTCGGGCGAGGTTGCCTTCGCTTGCTTCCACGCGCCTGGGAGTTGCCGGAGCCGCGGGCGCTGGTGGAGCCGGCTCGGCCTCAGGAGGGTCCGGTGGCGTTTCCGCGGGCTTCGGCGCCGGTACGGTGGGCACCAGCGCGGGGGCTTCCGGTTCCTTCGCGCGGGGCGTCGGCGCCTGGCTGGGCTCCGCAGGGAGCGCGACGGGGGCGCCGGAGCCGATACCGCCCTGGCCCAGGGCGATGAGCTTTTCCATGATTGTGTCGATGGAGACTTCAACGCCCACCTTGTAGATGCGGATAAGCATGGCCTCCAGGGCGATGCGCTGGGCGAGCTGGGAGTCGAAGCTGTTGACGAGCTCGGCGAACTGCTCCACAAGTCGGATCAGGTTGGTGAGGGAGACCCGGGCGGCGCGCTGGTTCATGGCCGCGAGCTCTTCCTCCGGCAGGTGGAGGAGTTCTTTCACATTCGCCGTTTTGCAGACGAGGAGGTTGCGGAAATAGCGCAGGAGCTCCTGAACGAACTGCGTGAGGTCTTTGCCGGCGGAGGCCACCTGCTCCACGATGAGGAGCTGGCGCGTCACATCCTTGTCGAGGATGGCATCGCAGAGGTCGTGCATGACCTGCCAGTCGACGAGCCCGAGGACATCGAAGACGTCCTTGAAGGTGATCTCGCCGTCGCAGTAGGTAATGAGTTCGTCGAGGATACTTTCCGAATCGCGGACGCCGCCTTCCGCCGCCCGGGCGATGGCGTGGAGGGCCTCGTCGGTGGCTTTCAGGCCTTCCTTGTCCAGGATGGTGCGGAGCAGCTCGATAAGCTTGGGAATGGGCACCCGGCGGAAGTCGTAGCGCTGGCAGCGCGAGACGATAGTGGTCGGGATTTTGTGGGCTTCCGTGGTGGCGAGGATGAAGACCGCGTGGGGGGGTGGCTCTTCGAGGGTCTTGAGCAGGGCATTGAAGGCGCCGATGGAAAGCTGGTGTACTTCGTCGATGATATAGACTTTGTAGCGCCCGTTGGTGGGCATCATGCGGATGTTGTCGCGCAACTCGCGCACATCGTCGACGCCGTTGTTGGAGGCGCCGTCGATCTCGATGACGTCCAGGTTGTTGCCGGCGCTGATGGAGGTGCAGTTGCTGCACTCGCCGCAGGGTTCCGGCGTGGGCTTGTCACTTGCGAGGCAGTTCAGGGCCTTGGCGAGGATGCGGGCCGTGGTGGTCTTGCCGATACCGCGGGAGCCGATGAAGAGAAAAGCGTGGTGGATCCGACCGGAATTGATGGCGTTCTTGAGGGTCCGGGTGATGTGGTCCTGGCCCACGACACTTTCAAAGGCCTGGGGACGCCACTTTCGGGCCAGCACCAAGTATTGATCGTCTGCCATTCGAGCCTCCGGCGTTCACCCTGGGCGCGGTCCAATTGCCCGGCCGCGGACCCAGACCCGGCTGGGAAAGGTCGCGGAGCAACGGGTGATGACGGCCAGGCACTCCTGCAGCACACACGAATATAATCTACGGCTGCTTCCGTCAGGACCTGACCGAGTTCGTCTATACCGCGTTGAGCAGGACCCAACCGCCATCACCCTTTGCTCCGCAAGACAATCGAAATCCTGGCATGCGCGCGGGGACAGTTCGCGAAAGCGTAGCACACAGTGGGAAAATGAGTCAAACCGGATACGGGATGAATTGTGAGGAGCGCGGCGCCCGACCGGTTGTATTCCGGGTGGGGCACCGGGTGCAAATGCCGTGCGCACCCATTGGTGGGGGCAACCTGTTCGGAAGACCAGCACCCCTTGCGTTATGAGGCGCTTGCCGGATTGGAGTATACTCTTGGTTTCAGATGCTTCCCCCGCTTGAGACGGGCGGACAGAGAAAAGGCGGGACGCGGCCGAGTCCGGCCACCGCCTTCCCTGTCCAGGTGGCGGAGTGTCGATCCGCGCACGCGCGCGAGAACCGAGCAAACAATATGAAGCTTTACGGAGTGGTGTCAATGAGAGCAAAATCCTCCCTCGCAATACGGATAGCGGCCCTTTTCATCCTGGCCCTCACGCTGGCTCCGGCCGGTCGGGCGGACACGACCAAGCCCTGGGACCTCCGCAACCAGTACAAGATCCCAATCGAACGCGGCGTGCTGATCTATGCGGAAGACACGGCGGAGTGGCGCGTGTTGATGGATGGCGGTCAGGTGCTGGCGGACCGAATCGGCTTTTGTGTGGTGCTGGAAGACGGCACCGAGATGCGGGGCATCGGGCTGACCGACGGCACCTCGGGCCGGGAAAGGTTTACCGATGATTTCGGCGAGGGCATGGTCTACTCCGTGGCTTTCCCACCGAAGAATGGCCTTCGCATTGTCCACTCCCTGAAGACCTATCGAAACCGGCCTTTCGTATTCATCGAGATTGCCGTCGAAAATGTGAGCCAGGCCGACGTGAAGATTTCGGCGATACGGCCCGTGATCGCGGAGAAATCGGTGATGCAGTCCCTGAGCGATCAGGCCACGGTGCGCCACCGCCGGATCCTGGACACGGGCGGCCAGCCGGTCGTGGCCCCGGGGAAAGACGCGACGATGGCGGTGATTCACGACCCCTCGAAGCCCATTTGCTTTGGCGTGGGGCTGATCCCCCAGGGCCTGGCGCGGTCCACGGTGTCCTTCAAGGAAGTGGCGGGCGAGTGGCACGGTGACATTACCTGCAACTACGAGCCTTACAAGCTGCTGAAACCGGGCGCGAAGCTTGTTTCCGATCCCCTGTGGATCTCCCATGGCGTGCCGGAGCCCGACCGGGTTGACTTGAATTATTCCTGGGTCTACAGCACGCTGGTGAAAGTGGCTCCGCGCCCCTTCAATGAACGTGGCTGGTATACGCTGGCCAGCGACAAAGGGCTGGATGCCTATGTCCAGGCGGCGGGCGACTGGAAGAAGGCCGGCATCGACCATGTGTTGATAGGTCGCGGCTGGGAAGGCCGTCCCGGCTCCATGGAGGGGGCCACGGGTCGCTTCCCGGACAGCATGAAATCGGCGGTGGGCGATCTGTCCAAGGCGGGCCTGGAGGTTGGTGTGACCATCGAACCTCTCGCCAGCAAGGGCGACGGTGCGGGCACGGCGAAGTCCGCTGACGGCCTGTCGTGGCTGAACCCCGCCGCGCCGGAGTCCGCCAACGCATTTCAGGAAAAGATTAAGTCGCTGAAAAGCTGGGATGCGGCCTTCGTGGTGGTGGATTATTCCACCATTCCCGATGACGTGCTGGCGGGCTTCGGCCTGACCCGCGCCGAGGCGCAGAACCTGGCGTACCGCGCGCTGCGCGCGGCGGCCGATCCCCTGCCCGTGTTTCCGTCGTCGGTCTCGACGGTGGACGATGATCTGGAAGACTGGCTGGATGCCGGCAGCTCCGTGGCGCGTATGGCGGTCTATGGCATGACACCCGGGCCGCTGTGCTGCACGCTGGACGGCGGCGCGCAGATTACGCCTGAACTCATGACGGCGGCCCAGTTCTGGCCGGGTCCGATCGAGTTCATCGGAACGCTGGACGGGAAGATCCAGGGCGACGTGGAAAAGCTGGTGAAGCGGGAGCGCGTCGCGGCCCATCCGATCGATGCGGGACTCGATGCGCCGCGTTCGTGGCGCCTTCAGCGGCACGATGCCTCGGGCGCGATGGTCGAAGACCGCACGTTGGTCCTGGGTCAGGATGCGTCGCCCCAGTCGGAGTCGGAAAAAACGCAAACAGCCAAGGCGGAGAAAGCGGAAGCCGCTCCGGTAGCGACCAACACGGCGAAAGAAGAGGCTGCCAAGGCTGAAGCTGAGGCGAAAGCCGACGCCAAGGCGGAAGCGAAGGCCGAGGCAAAGGCAGAAAAGGCCAGGGAAGCCGAAGCTCGGGAAAAGGCGAAGGAAGAGAAGGCGGATGCGGAGAAGGCGGACGAAGTGAAGGCGGATGCGGATAAAGCTGAAGCGGCGCACGCCGAGGCCGAAAAGGCTGCGGAAGCACCGGCCGACGAAGACACGGCGGCGGAAGCTACGGCCAAGACCGAGACCGCAAAAGCTGAAACGCCCACGTCGGATGGCGATGGCGAAGGTGATGGCGGTCTCAAGAAAAAGCTGCGACGCGTGTGGCCGTTCTGATTACGACCGGCTCGATGCGGTTGCTGGAGCGACGGCACGACGGCGCCTTGTGCGCCGTTCATGCCCGGCGGGCCCGGCACCGTTGAAAGGCAGCGCTTGTACTATTCCAAACTAGGAAAGCACACGGTCAACGCGGTGCGTCTTGCCGAAGTGCTGCAGGTCTTCGTGAAACATGGTTTTGCGGACCTGCTCCAGCGTGCCGGTTTTCACCGGAGCCTTCCGGCGAAGCTACTGCGCGGCCTCAACTTGATGGATTCGCCGGTGGGCGCGCCCCATACCTTCGGCCAACGCTTGCGCGCCGCGCTGGTGGAGCTGGGCCCGACTTTTGTGAAATTGGGCCAGGTGCTGAGCACGCGGCCCGACCTGATCCGCCACGATCTGGCGCGGGAACTGAGCAACCTCCAGGACCAGGTGGATGCCGTTCCCTTTGATGTCATGGAGGAGGTGTTGAAGGAGTCCTTCGGGGTTGGCGCGTCGGAGCTGTTTGCGGCCTTCGACACGACCCCCGTTGCTTCCGCCTCGCTGAGTCAAGTATATCGCGCTCAATTGAAGACGGGCCAGGAAGTGGCCGTAAAGATACAGCGTCCGGGCGTGTCGAAGGTCATCGATTCCGATTTGAGTCTCATGCGCCAGGTGGCGGAGTGGAGCGCGGGCCATCTGGAAGACGTGAAGTGGCTTGACCCGCCGGGCATCGTGGACGAATTCGCGCGGTCCATCCGCCGCGAGCTCGATCTCGAGATTGAGGCGCGGGTTATCGAGCAATTTCAGAAGAATTTTGTCGACGATCCGGCGGTGATCATCCCCGGGGTCTATCCGGAATTCTGCGCCCAATCGGTGCTCACCATGGACTGGATCGATGGTGTGCGGGTCGACTGCCTGGAGGCCTACGTCGAGCGCAACTGCGATCCGGTGCAGGTGGCCATCAACGGATGCGACGCCCTCTGCCGCATGGTTTTTGAGTATCAGTTGTTCCATGCCGACCCTCACCCCGGCAACATTTTTGTGACACGGGACAACCGCCTCGCGTTCCTGGATTTGGGTATGGCGGGTCACCTGGAAAATACCGATGTGGCCGCCATCGGCGATGTGTTCCTTGCCATGTTCAGCCGGGACAGTCGGGCCTGTGTGGATGCGATACTGCTGCTGACTTCAGGTGGCGAGCCGCCCGATCTCGAAGTGCTGGAGCGGGAGTTGACGGAGTTTATTGCCTTTGAAGCGCGGGCGATTCTGGGCGGTGGGCAGGTGGCGCGCGGACTGGAGCGGGCCACCCAGATTCTGCAGCGGGCGAACATGGAACTTTCGCCCCGTTTCTCGCTGCTGATCAAGGCCCTGGCGACCATCGAAATGGTGGGCCGGAGTTTGGATCCCGAGCTGGATATGGTGCCCATCATCCAGCCCTACGTGGAGCGTCTTATCAAGAAGCGGTACGCGCCCCGCCAAATCTTCCGCGACATCCGGCACAACGCCCGGGTTATCCTTCGCCTGGGCCATCAGGTGCCGCGCGATGTGTCGTACCTGTTGCAGCAGTTGCGTCAGGGCAAGCTGAAGTTCTCTATTCACCACGAGCACTTGGATGATCTGGCGGCCACCATCGATCGCGCAAGCAGCCGGAACACGGTGGGCATGATTGTCGCCGCGCTAATCGTGGGGTCGAGCCTGCTGATCACGACGGAGTCGAGCTTCGCGCGTCTGGGCATGGCGGGATTCCTTTTTGCGGGGATCCTGGGCAGCGTGCTGGTCATCTCGATCTTGTGGACGCGGAAGTTTTGAAGAAGTGGAACCCCACAAAAAGTTGAACCACAAATGGTCACGAATCCGCACGAATAATGGACCGAAGTTTTTGATGGCGACGGCCAAATAATTTCCACCACGATGGACACGAAGGTCACGAAGAGGGAAAGATGGATGATACACACTTCTTCTGTTTTTTTCTTCGTGCACTTCGTGTGATGAAAAAAGTTTGCGTTCTCCGCATGGACTGAAAAGTTGGGAAGTTAGTAGTTGTGAAACCGGTGACCTACCGATCCTATGGAAAAATAAACCTGTACCTTGATGTGCTGGACCGGCGCCCCGATGGCTTTACGAATATCGAGACGATTTTTCAGACGATCGATATGTGGGATGAATTGCGGGTTGAGGCGGGCGGTGAGGGCATCGAGTTTACCTGCAGCGATGCCGATCTGTGTGTGCCTCAGGACAATCTGGTCTATCGCGCGGCGAAGCTGATTCGCGAGCGGTCGGGGGTGGCGGAGGGCGTGAAGATTCATCTGGAAAAGCATCTTCCCGTCGCGGCGGGCCTGGCGGGGGGCTCGGGCAATGCGGCGGCGGCGCTGATCGCGCTAAATGAGTGGTGGTCGCTTGGTTTTTCTGGCGCGGCCCTGGCGGAGATGGCGCTGGCGCTGGGCTCGGATGTGCCCTATTGCCTGTGCGGAGGTACGGTGGCGGCGACGGGCCGTGGCGAAGTGATGGAGGTGCTGCCTGCGATAGCGACGCAGTGGCTGGTGCTGGTTCATCCGCCCCTTGCGATCACAGCGGGCCATGCCTATGGGCACCCGAGGCTCACAAGGAATCTGGAGCCCCCCGCAGACGGAAAGACGACCGCATTTCGTGAGGCGCTGGCGCGGCTGGTGAAGGGTGATGTGGCGGGCATGATTTTCAACCGCATGGAGTCGGGGGTTTTTCACGAGCACCCAGAGCTGGCGTCGATTAAGCGGCGCTTGCGCGACTATGGCTGCGTTGCCAGCGCCATGAGCGGTAGCGGACCAACGGTGTTTGGCTTATGCGCCGATGAAGCCAGCGCGCGCCGCGCGGGTGAGCAATTTGATGATTACAGGGTCTCGGTGATCCGGACCGCCCCCTGCGGCGTAGAACGCTGGGAATAAACTCGGGCGTGATGTGGATGGGTTTTATGGGTCGTGTGGCATGCGCTAGTTTTGGTGCCCACTATTTACAGGAGCCATAAGACCCATAAGACCCATAAAATCCCCGCAGTGGCATAAGCCCGCGGTGAACAATCAGGAAAGTACAACCGATGAGCGAAGTAATCTGTCCCGGATGCGGGACTAAGATGGAGAGCGGCGGCGCGCCGTGCCCGACATGCGGATATGCGAAGGATCCGGGATTCAAGAAGAAAGTTCTGCAATTCAGCGTCCTGTTTGCTATATTGGGCGCTTTGTGGCTCTACTTCCTGATTACCCACGCGGGGGAGAAGAAGGACGGCCCGGCCGTGCGCGATGCGACCGGACAGATCGTAACTTCACCGTGAGTTTCTCACACGACCGCGACGGCAGGAGTACATACCTGAAGACCCTGCTTTCTCTTTGAACCGCGAAGTGCCAACCTGGGTTGTGGCGAAGGCCCGCCCCGAGATCCGCTGATTTTTTCCATTATGGACGACCCCTTGAGCGATAGCCTTCAGGAATTTGACGCCGCCGTGCACGCGCTGGAGGCGACCGTATCCGCGCAGCCCGCGCTGGCGCAGGTGTTGTTTGTCAACACAAGGGAGTGGCGCAAGCTGCTGACCTTCAAATTGCTTCCCCAGCTTGCGGGTAAAGACGTGCTGGTGGCCGCGGTGGCCGGCGGCACGAACACGGGCAAGTCGACGATCTTCAACCTGCTGGTAGGTTCCGTGATGAGCCCGGTGCGCGCAACGGCGGCGGCCACCTGCCGTCCCCTGCTGGTGGGTAACCAGCTCCGCTTCGATCAGGGGCTCACGGGTAATCTGGTGCCGGGCCTGCAGGCGCGGCTCCAGTCGCGGGATACGGACCCCGTGGACCGCACCGCACCGCCCGATGTGCTCTTCATGAAGCCGTCGATGGACTTGCCCGATTTTCTCGTGCTCCTCGACGTGCCCGACGTGGACTCCATCGATTTGATCAATTGGGACGTTGCCGAAAATATCCAGGCCGTTTGCGATGTGCTCATTGCAGTGTTGACCGGCGAGAAATACCAGGACGACAAGGTCATCGAGTATTTCCGCAAGGCCTCAGGGTCGGGGCGCATCATTCTGCCGCTGATGAACAAGTCCAACGCGGATAACAACTACGCGGTGGCCCGCGCCCAGATTGAAGACTTCTGCGAGGTGGTGGGGATCACCCCGCCCGCTTCTTTTGCGGTGCCCCACGACTACACGCTGATGGACACCTGCTCCCAGCCCATCGTTTCGCTGACGGGCACGGTGCCGTTGCGGGCGTACCTGGAGCAGCTTGACGTGGTGGAGACGAAGGACCGGGTCTACCGGAATACCCTGAGCCACTTCGCGGTGGAAACAGCGGTCTTTGTGGATCGACTTGGCTCGGTGGGGAAAGGTCTGGAGAAGATCGAGGCCCTCTTCGCGGGGCGCGCCGAGGCGATGGCGGCGACGTACGATCCCGAGCCCGATGCGCAGGTGGGCAGGCTCTTGCATGAATATATCAAAGCCCGCCGCGGACTCCTGAGCCGCACGGTGGGCAATGTGGGCACGGCGATTTTTGAGCGTGTGGCGCCTGTGGGCCGAGCGGTCGGTCGAATGGTGCAGCGTCGCTTGACTCTGGTCAGTGCGGCCACTCCGCCTACCCCGGCGGAGTTGCGAGCCCATCATGCCCGTGAGCTGGAGATCCGCACGCGGGATTTTATTCGCGAATGCGCGGAGTTATCCCAGAGCCTCGATTCACCCGCCCGGGAGATGCTCGCCGGCGTTTTTGAGCGCATGGACGTGGCGGCGGCGGTGAAGTCGGTGGAGGAGGCGACGCTGACGGACGACAATATTTCCGAGGCCTTCCGACAGCACGCGGAGAAGACCCTGGCGGCCTGGTGGGACGATCACACCGTGCGCCGTACGCTGCTGGTGGAGCTGGATGCCCTGCTGATGTTTGCCCCCACCGTGGTGGCGGTTCCGTTGGCGTTCTACACGGGGGGGGTGGGCGTGCCCGAAGTGGTGGCGGCGGTCAGCCCTCTGGCGGGCGATTTCTTTTCGCGGATCATGGAGCATCAGTTCGCCGACAAGTGGTTTGACCTGATCGCGCCGTGGCACGTGGAACAGCAGGCGCGCTTCAAGGCAGCGTTGGCCGAACATGTACTGGGTGCGGGCCTGGCTCCCCTGGCGGTCGGGCGCGCGGCACTGGCCAGCCCCGAGGCGGAGAGCATCCGGAGGATTCACGAGCAGTGTCTGAAAGTATCCTGAGTGTACTGAACCATCTCGAAACGCTGGCGGGTTACAAAGGCCCCTGGAAAGCGCTGCGCAACGAAGCCGTGCTTCTGCGGGAGCGCGTGGTCGAACTGCGCACGCGGGAGTCGCGCCTGGACGATGTTCTGGTGGTGGCGCTGGTGGGTGGATCGGGTGTGGGGAAGTCGACGCTGCTCAACGCCATCGCGGGCGACCAGATCGCCCTGACCTCGCCCATGCGACCCTGCACCACGCGACCCATGGCCTATCACCCGCCGGGTACGGAGCTGCCCTTCGATACCTGGGAAGGGGTGCCTCGATCCGCGCTCGAAAATCTGGTGCTCATCGACACGCCCGATTCCGACAGCATCCAGCACGAACACCGGGAGCGCACCATCGGCGTGCTCAAGCAGTGCGACCTTATCGTGCTCTGCGCCAGTCAGGAGAAATATCTGGATGAGGCCACCTGGTCGCTGTTGCGACCGCTGCGCGGACAACGGGCCATGGTGTGCGTGGAAACCAAGGCGGGTGCCCAGAGTGCGGTGCGCGAACACTGGCTGGGACGTCTGGAGGAGCAGGGCTTTCAGATAGGCGGCTATTTCCGCGTCAACGCCCTGCGCACGCTGGATCGGAAGCTTTCCGGTTCAGAGCCCAGCTCGGAAGAATTCGACTTTCCCGAGTTCGACAAGTTTCTGAGCCGCGAACTGAATCGGGAGCGCATCGCGCGGATCAAGCGATCCAATGTGGCGGGCCTGCTGCGCAAGGCCACGGAACGTCTGGACGAACTGGGAAAGAAAATCGCACCCGAATTGGATTTGCTGGAGAAGTCAATTGGCGAGGCGGACAAAACCCTCGCGCGGGAGAGCCTCTCCTATGTGAGCCAGCACCTCTTTGCCGAAGCACACCTCTGGGCCTATGCCGTCGGTCGGGAGACGAGCATCCGCTCCAAGGGGATCGTGGGTATGACCTACCGCGTGGCCGAGAGCGTGCGGAATCTACCCGTGCGCGTGCCCGGCCTCCTCTCATGGGGCGGTGCGAAGGACACCAGCGGTCGACGCGCGGCGGAGATGTTGACCGATCAGGAACTGGTGCAGCCGGGGGATCGGCTGGTTTCCGAGCGGCTGCTGGAAGATTATCGCAATGCCCAGAGCGAGCTGGCCCTTGCCTTTGTGCGCGCTGGGCTGGTGGCGCCCGATGGCGCGGCGGGACTCGCGGCCTACCAGACCGAACTCGACCGGCGCCTGTCGGGGGTGATCAAGGGACCGGCGCGGGAGCGGGTGAAGCACGGCGGGCGCATGCTGAGCCGGTGGATCACCACGGCCATGCTGGACGCGCCGCCCGTGGCCTTTCTGGGCTATTCCGGCTACGTGGTCGTGGATAATTATCTGGATGCCCACATTCTGGGCGTTTCGTTTCTGGTGCACAGTGGCACCGTACTGGCCATTATTCTGGGGCTGGAACTGGCGGCCCTGTCCGGCGCGGTGCGCTTCTTCGCGTGGCTTGCGCGCCAGGGCAGCCTGATGGATTTGCGGGCGTCGTTGCTCGCGCCCCAGTTGGCCTTCGGGGCGGAGCGGGAACTGATCCGGGATGTGCGTGAGAAGCTGGACCGGATTGAAAAGATCAAGTCGCTCGTGATGGATTGAGGGGCCTACATCGCCACCAGAATAATCGTGATGAAGAAGGCCAGCAGGAGGGCGGCGGTAATGCCTACGACCATCATGTTGCCTTTGGTCATGGCCGGTGCACTGCCAGCGTGGCTCGAACTCCGGTAGCGCTTCACCTGATCGGGCCGGGGGCCGTCGTGGTGGCGGGCTTCGGCCGGAGCCGCCTGGGTCAGGGTGAGCATGGCGTCTTGCAGTTCGGCCTTGAGCTGCATGGCCTCCGGGTGCTGAAACTGAAGCACGAGGTCGTCCAGCAGATCCATCGCCTCATTGGTCTCGCCAATTTCCACCAGGCAGCGGGCGCGGGGATACATGATATTGGGGGAATTGGGGAAGGCCTGGTCGAGCTCATCGAGGAGTGAAAGGGCTTCATCGAAGCGACTCTGCTGGAAGAGCAGGTCGGCCTGGCCGAATTTATTCTGTGCGGTATGGCGTTGCATGGGTAGTTCCCTGAACACACGTTCCCCAAAATGATACTTCAGGACGATCCCATTCGCAACTTCGTGGGGATGTTGTTCGCCGGGACTATCCGCGCAATCCACGCCAATGCGCCGGGTCCCAGCCCAGGCCGAAGGTGAGGAGGAGTCCCCCGAAAATGAGGGAGAATCCGATGGCCAGGACGGTCTGGAGCACGAGAAAGAGAACCAGCTCGCCCAGGGGGAAGCGATAGTGCCTCCGGATGAGGATGGGGATCCATACCCAGCCGATTACGGGCGCCAGCAGGAGCAGGCTCACGTAGAGGGCGTACTGTATGACATCGAAGACATTGTCGAGAGGCTCTTCATAGCGCAGGCGGTGCATGAGGTGGAGCAGGGCGTACATGGTGGCGAGGTTTGCGGAAAAGAAAGTGGCGAAGAAGAGGACCAGCACCTGGCCGATGTTGAAATTGCCGCCTCGGGCGGACGCTCCCGCGCCGTAACCGGGCGTGAAGTACAGGAAGCTTCCGGCGAACAGCAGGAAAAGGACGAGAAAGGCGGCAAAACCGAGCCCGTAGAGCAGGGCGCGCGCCTGGCCCTGCTGGGCGGGAAGGGGCGAGACACTGTCGGGATCCATCAACATGGCGAGCAGGCGCTGATCCTCGTGGTTCAGCCGACGGGAACCATCACGGGAAAGCACGGGCTCCTCTACGTGCTCCAATCCGGCAAGCCGCGCCAGAATAAGATCGGCGCGTTCGTCCTGGAAGCGGTCGATGAGTTGCTCGCATAGACCGATGCACTCCTGGGCCCGCCCAAGTTGTTCGAGACACAAGGCCGCGGCATACATGATGTGCTTCTGTCTGGGAAACTCGATGTTGAGGCGCTGAAGAAGGTGAAGTGACGCGTCAAATTCGCCCCGATCAAACAGGGCGTCCGCTTCCTGAAATATTTTCTTGGCTTCCGATTTATCCACGCGTCCGGCGATGTCCCGATTTCCCCAATAAGGGCGTATTCTATCGCAGACAAGACGGGCAGCGCCATGCGGGGCCATTTCAGGCGGGGGACTCAGGGTCGGGGCGTGTTTGCGCTGTTCTCGCTGTAGACCAGGCGAAGGAGCGTTTCACCGGTTTCCTCGTGGACGTGCTCGTCGTGGAATGTGAAGCCGTAGCGGCGGTAAAAGTCGCGACCGATGCGGTTTTCCTTGAAAACTTCCACTTCCAGGTCGCCCCGGAGCATGCGGGCGTGGTCCATCAGGGCGCGCCCGAAACCCTGTCCGTGGAACTCGGGGTGGACGAAGATGGCGCCGACTTCGTTCTTGATCAGGGCGATGAAGCCAACCACGCGCTGGTCATGCTCGTAGACAAAGGTGTCGGCCATGGGGAGGTATATTTGGGGGATATTGTGGCGCTCGATGTCGAAAAACTCTTCCGAAAGGAAGGGATGGGCTATCTGGGACCCCGCATACCATGTGTCGAGCAGGTCATCCAGATCATTCTTCTCGTACGGCCGTATCACTTGGAGATCCTCACTGCGTATTGCCAAGGTGGATCATACGGGTATCGCACGCGCCCGTGCAACAGGGCGGGGTCGGGGCCGCTAGTTTAGCTCGCCGGTAACGCCTGGCCGAATACTCGCGGCTTGCCCTTCCAGGTAGAACACGTGGTC
This sequence comes from Candidatus Hydrogenedentales bacterium, assembly GCA_041859365.1. Classification (GTDB taxonomy): domain Bacteria; phylum Hydrogenedentota; class Hydrogenedentia; order Hydrogenedentales; family JAEUWI01; genus JAEUWI01. The sequence continues at coordinate 23,030 of JBHEKR010000083.1, read as the reverse complement.
CACGGCCTCTCCGAGGACCTGCGCGATTTTGAGGCTGAGGCGAATCGAGGGGTTCAGCCGATCTTTTTCTATGGCGAGAATGGTCTGGCGGGTGACCTGGACCTGATGGGCCAGATCGGCCTGACGCAGATTTCTGGCCACGCGCAGTTCCCGCACTCGATTCCTCAATATCTGGCTGTCATCCATGGGGGCATGATATCCCGCCGGGCACGCGCCATGCAAGTAAAGGTCCTAGGTATATAGTGCTCCTATATACGTTAGGACAGTAGACCAAAGCACTCATCGCGAATCCGGAAGACCCCATCAATTTGCATGGCGTCTGATCGAGGTGATATACTTCGCGGTTTGGTAAAAAACGACCTGCCCGAACAACCTAAGTTGTTTTCCTCAAACACGTTACAGAGGTACCTGCCTGTGGGGAAGTATTACTGCGGTGTCGATTTCGGCACCTCAAATTCCAGCATCGCGCTCTCGGACGGCGCCCAGGTGAAAGTCCTGTCCCTGGACGACACCAATGACAGCCCGACTTCGCTGCCATCCCTGCTGTATATCACGAGCGAAGGCGAGAAGATCATCGGCCGCGGCGCGGCCAATGCCTTCATCGATCGCAATGTGGATCGGGAGGTGTTGCTGCAGCAGGTGGACCTCGGGATCAGCATCGAGGCCTACGTGGCGTCCGAGCCCGACAAGAGCGAAGGCTATCGTCCCCACAGCACGGACGGCACGGCCCGGGAAGCGGTGCGCGCCCGCGCCGTGGTGGAGATCAATTCACCCGGACGCCTTTTCCAGTCGCTCAAGACGCTTATGCGCCACGACGGTTTCCGGGGCACGGAGGTGTTTGGCACCCACTACCAGATCGAAGAGTTGGTGGCGATGATACTTCGCCCCATGAAAGAGGCGGCGGATCGCGAGGCGGGCGAGTGTATCGAGCGGGCGGTTTTCGGTCGTCCGGTGCGTTTTTCCGAGCGGGATTTTGAAAACGACACGGCGGAACGTCGGCTGCGCACGGCGGCGGAACTGGCCGGTTTCAAGGATGTGACCTTTTTTTACGAGCCCGTGGGCGCTTGCGTAGAATATGCGATGGCGGCGGAACAGCGCCAGCGCCTGATGGTGGTGGACATCGGCGGCGGCACCTGCGACGTATGCATCATGGAGTTTGGCAATGCCCATGGCTTCCATGATCGTCTCGCGGAGAGCAAGATTCTCAGCGTAGCGGGCGTTCCCGTGGCGGGTGACGCGATCGACAAGGAAATCATTCGCAGCAAGCTCTTCCCGGTCTTTGGCAGTCGCGCGCGCTATGGCCCCAACAAGCTGCCCATGCCCCAGTACCTGTACAACCAGATCCTGGACTGGCAAAACCTGTATAAGCTCAATAACGAAGAGACGATCAACTGGCTCATCGCGGCGGAATCCACATCGGACCAGCCGGCCGCCCTGCGCGCGCTGCGCTGCCTGATCCAGCGGAACTTCGGTTATCCCGTGAGCCGGGAAGTGGAAGCGGCCAAGCGCCGCCTCTCGACGGATCTCGAGACGGAGATCAAGATCGAGAAGGAAGCCATCCAGATTCACGAACGGCTCGAACGGGTGGAATTTGCCCATATTATCGAGTACAACCTGGAAAAAATGCTCCAAAGCATCGAAGAGGCGGAGAAGCTTGCGGGTATCAAGTCCAGCGAGGTGGATCTCGTATTGACGACGGGCGGCACCAGCCTGATCCCCGCGATCCAGTCCATGCTGGCGGAGCGCTTCGGCCAGGAAAAGCTGAAGCAGCGCGACACCTTCACCAGCGTGGCCACGGGTTTGGCCATTGTGGCGCAGTACGCATAAACCAGCCTGAAACTACAAAGCCCGCGTCTCGGTGAGACGCGGGCTTTTTTTTCATGGACTAAGCGTCAGGGTTGCGTCACAGGGTCTTTCGCTTCCGCTCCACTAAGTCCGCACGGTCCACTCCGTCCACAGTTTTCGTGGCCTGGCCTGGAGTGGCGCCGCCGCTCCTAATTCCTCGGGATCTCCCGAACGAACACATTTCTGAACGACAGCGGGTTGCCGTGGTTCTGCAACTCGATCTGGCCGCTGTCGTAGATGGGCTTGGAACGATCCCAGTAATTTTCCAGCACCACGTTGTCTACCACGAGCACGTCGTTGAGGTAGACGGTGACTTTTTCACCCTTCATGATAATGCGGAAGCGGTTCCATTCGCCGATGGGGTTATCGGCCTTTACGAGTGGATTGGAAGGGTTCTTCTCGTTGTTGTAAAGACCGCCGGAGCCCTGGGGCCACTGGGCCGGATCCCAGATCTGGACCTGGGGCGCGCCGCGGAGATAGATGCCGCTGTCGCCCATGGGGCTGATTTTCCAGTCCACCAGCATGTCGATGTCCTGATAGTCGCGGGCGGTGCAGAGGCTGTGGCCTTCACCGGTGAAGTTGAGGACGCCATCCTGGACCGACCAGGTGGCGTTCATTTCCGCGTCGGCCGCTTTCTGGCGCTCGGCGAGTTCTTCGGGGGTCATGGCCGCGCGCTTCTCGGGATCCTCCACGAGGCCCTTCCAGCCCGTGAGATCGGCGCCGTTGAAGAGCGGGGTGTAGCCCTTGGGCGGCGTATTGTTTTCATACTCACCCATGAGCTCGGCCAGCTTCGGCTCGATGGCCTCGGCCCAGATTTTGTAGCCCGCCGCGTTGGGGTGGAGCAAATCGGGCATGACCGCGGTCGGCAGGACGCCGGCGTCATCGAGGAAGAAACGGCCGATGTCGAAGAAGGTCACCATTTTGTCGGCGGCCAGATCGGCGATAAGAGAATTGACCTTTTTCAGTTTATCCTGGAATTCCTGGGCCACATCGGTACGCGGGAAGACGGCCAGGAGGAGGATCTTCATCTCGGGCAGATCGTTGCGCAGCTTGCGGACGATGGCGGTGACGCCCTCGGCGATTTCCTCGGCGGAGTTGGCGCCGTGGTTGTTGGTGCCGATCATGATCACGGCGAGCTTGGGGGAAATACCGTCGATATTGCCATTTTCCAGACGCCACAACACGTGCTGGGTCTGGTCGCCGCCGATGCCGAGGTTCACTGCGTTGCGGGGGGCGTAGTACTGCTCCCAGACCGCGGCGCCTTCGCCCTCCCACCCGTGGGTGATGGAATCGCCGATGAAGAGGAGGTCGGCGTTGCCCTGCTTGACGCGCTCGTTCATCTGGGCGTGGCGGGCCTGCCACCACTCTTCATTTTTCGGCGCGGGCTCGGTGGCGGAATTGGCGTGGGCCATTCCCGCGACGAGGAGCAGTGCCAGGGCCCCGAGGCCGCATCGGGTGCGGCGCAAGATAGGATTCATGGGTTTTTCTCCGTGTTTATAAGGTGTTGCCGGATGGTTAGCCGCCTGCAGATTTGGCGGGCACAGTGGCGGCTAGTGTACTCTATTTTTGCAGCGGTTTATAGCATCGAATGGGCGCGGTTTCGCCCGCCAACCAACGCCCATGACGGGCGGGAGAAAACTGGAATCATGGCACGACTTTTCCTTTGCGCGCTGGTGAGCGCGTTGGTCTCGGCTACAGCCTTTGGCGAGGCGCAGTGGTTCAAGGGGGCGACCCACGTCCACAGCCTGTGGAGTGATGGCGACGCGGCGCCCGAGCAAATCATTCGGTGGTACAAGTCTCGGGGCTGGGACTTCGTCTGCAATTCGGAGCACAACATACTGATGCAGGGCGCGCGCTACGAGACGGTGCTTCCCGAAGGCAAGCTGACTCCGGCGCGGGTGCAGGCGCTGTCGGTGGAATTCGGAAAAGACTGGGTGGAGCTTCAGTACGACGAAGCGGGTGCGCTGACGATGCGCCTGAAGACCATCGACGAGCTTCGGGCTCATTTTGAAGAGCCGGGCGAATTCATCCTGGTGCCATCGGAAGAGATGACGACGTTGAAAGGGAATCCCCATGTGAACGCGCTGAACGTGCGCGAGGTGGTGCCGGGCTTGCCGGGGGATGGGTGCAAGACCGAGATGGTCCAGCACTATGTGGATCAGGTCGCGGCGCAGAGCCGAAAGTACGGCCAGCCCATGATTGCCCACATCAACCATGTGAATTTCTCGGACCGCGTTACCACGGAAGAACTCTTGAACGTAAACGGACTGGCCTTCTTTGAGGTGTACAACGGCCACTCGAACGTATTCTCGTGGGGCATTCCGGCGGAGGGCGCGCCTTCGGGCGAGCGGCACTGGGACGTGATCCTCTCCATGAAGCAGCGGCGCGAGCCGGACTACCTGCTCTACGGCGTGGCCACGGACGACAGCCATCACTACCATGACTATAAAGTGGGCCGGTCGAATCCAGGCCGGGGTTGGGTGATGGTTCGGGCCGAGGTTCTTGAGCCCAACGCGATCGTGGCGGCGATGCAGCGGGGCGATTTCTACGCCAGCACCGGGGTGACGCTGGAGGACGTGAAGCATGACGGAAAATCGCTTTCGGTGCGTATTGCAGGCGCGGAGGGGGTCACCTATAAGACCCAGTATATCTGCACGCGCAAAGACTTTGATGAGTCTGCGAAGCCCGCGCTGGATCCGGCGGGCGCGCCACTGCCGCGCAGTTCCCTGATCTACAGCGACAGCATCGGCGTGGTGCTCCACGAGTCGACGGAGCTGGACTCCAGCTACACCTTCACGGGTGAGGAGTTATACGTCCGCGCTCGGGTGGTATCGAACCGGCTTCAGGTAAACCCTCATGCGGAGGGTGACTTTGAAATGGCCTGGGTGCAGCCCGTGCTTAAGGGGGAATAGCCGCGCTGCCGGTACACGGCATTCTCCGTAGTCAACGAACACTTCGGTGGATGACGGAACTACACCGAAGTGCGAAGGCCGCGTCAGTCCCGTTTTGGCAAAAAAATCACCGGATCGTTTCCGATCCGGGGATGGTGTCTTCAATGTATTCTTCGCGCGTCGCTCAGGCGAAGGCGGTCTCGCCGGGGCGGGCGATGGGGCGCGTGGCGATTGGGCCCCAATCGAGTGTGGCGGGTACGATGCTGATGGGGGCGTTGGCCACTTCTTCCCAGGTCAGGGTCTTGCCGGTATAGGCGGAGAGGCGGCCCATGATGGCCATGAGCGTGCTGTCGCACATGTATTCGCCGTTGTTGATCGCCTCGCCCTTGCGGATGCTCGCGAATAGGGCGTTGTGCTCGTTCTGATACATGTTGTCGGGGCCGGTGGGCTTGTGCTCCCACTTGCCGATTTTCTTCGAGTCGATGATGTGGCTCTGGAGCTCGCCAACGCCCTCGGTGCCGTAGATCCAGTCGGAAACGTCCGTGCTGGTGCTGGCCCACTGGCGGCAACTGCTGAAGCACTTGGTGCCGTCGGCCCACTCGTAGACCGTGTTGAAGTGGTCATAGATGTTGCCGAACTTCTCATCGGTGCGGACCACGCGGCCGCCGCTGGAGGTGGCCTTCACCGGATAGACGTTGCCCATGACCCAGCCGATCTTGTCGAGGCTGTGGATGTGCTGCTCGTTGATGTGGTCACCGGAAAGCCAGTCGTGGTAGAGCCAGTTGCGCACCTGGAATTCCATATCGCTCCATTCGGGCTGGCGTTCGTGGAACCACAGCGCGCCCGTGTTGTAGGTCGTCTGCATGGTCAGGATCTTGCCCAGGGCGCCGTCCTGAATCTGCTTGATGACGTCCTGTTTGGAGAACTGGTAGCGGTAGCACAGGCCGGACACGAGGGAGAGGCCTTTTTCTTTGGCGAGTTTGCTCGTCTCGCGAACAGAGCGCACGCCCTCGGGGTCCACGGCGATGGGTTTCTCGCAGAAGACGTGGCAACCCTTTTCGATGGCCGCCTTGAGGTGGGCCGGGCGGAAGGCGGGCGGCGTGGCCAGCACGACCACGTCGCATGCGGCGATCACGCCGAGGTAGTTGTCGAAGCCGGTGAACTTGTGCTCTTCATCCACGGCAATCTGGCTTTCGATGCCGCTGCCGGCGGACTTCAGCTTGGTGAGGCATTCGTCGAGGCGGTCGGAGAAAGTATCCCCCAGAGCGACCAGCTTCGTGTTCGGATCGGCCAGGAGGGCTTCGCGGACCGCGCCGGTGCCACGCCCACCGCAGCCGATAAGACCGACCTTGAGCACCTCGGTGGCGCTGTCACCCGCCGCCGCACGGGCGCTGGAGGCCACATGGAAGGTGGCGGCGGCGGCCATGGCCGCGCCGCTGTTGCGGATAAAGTCTCGGCGGGAAGAGCCCGCGCCCGATGCCTTGTTCATTGCATTGTTCTCCTTAACGGGCCGCTAACGCGGCACTGCTATGCTGGGGGTGCGCCAAGTGCCCCATGCCCGGGGCGGGGTGTGGCGTCAGCCGACGGCCCGACGAGGCCAGCGGACGGTGCCTCATGATACCGAATATCCCGCATGTGCACAAATTTACGGAATTAATCGAAAAAGGGGGGCGGACCTGTAATGGCGGCGTGGGCATCGGCCACAGCGTTTCTATACAATAGCCGTTGTTCAAAACCGGGAGTTACCCCATGACGCAGAAACAGCCAGCCGTCGTATTGTTGAGCGGCGGTGTCGATTCAACGGTATTGCTGCACTATGTGGTTCGGGGTCTGGGCTGCTCAGGTGTTCACGCGCTCAGCTTCAACTATGGTCAGCGGCACAGCCGTGAACTGGTCTGCGCGTCGGCTCAGGCCCGCCTGGTCTCCGCAGCGTACCGTATCATTGACCTATCCTTCATGGGTGCGTTAATCCAGGAGGGATCCGCCCTCATCGAGGGCGGCGCGCCGGTGCCCGATCTGGATGCGCTCACGGTGGAGGAGCTGCAGCAGCCCCCGACCTACGTGCCCAACCGGAACATGATGCTGTTGTCCATGGCGGCGGCCTATGCCGAGGCCCACGGAATCACCGAAGTGTACTACGGTGCTCAGGCTCAGGACGAGTATGGCTACTGGGACTGCACGCGGGATTTCCTGAAGCGGATGAACGAGGTGCTGGGCCTGAACCGAAAGCGGCCGGTCACGATTAACGCGCCTTTCGTGTCAAAGTCGAAAGCGGATACCGTCTCGCTCGGGCTGGGACTGGGAGTGGACTTCACCCAGACCTGGAGTTGCTATCGCGGCGGCGAAAGCGCCTGCGGCACCTGCCCCACCTGCGTAGAGCGGCTGAATGCGTTCAAGGCCAACGGGATCGCGGATCCGATCGCTTACAGTTGACAGTTGACAGTTGACAGTTGACAGTTGACCGTGGACCGTGGACCGTGGACCGTGGACCGTGGACCGTGGACTGCGCAGAGACACGGCCACAATAAGGGTGAGTTATTGGAGCAACACCTGAAAGGAGGAGAATCGTGGCAAATGAAGGGGCATTACGAACACGTTCATTCGAATTCGCATTGCGGATTGTGAAGCTCTACCGGCACTTGTGTGAAGAAAAGCATGAGTACGTGTTGAGTAAACAATTATTGCGATCAGGTACCGCAATCGGAGCGCTCGTTCGTGAGGCGGAACAGGCGGAGAGCAAGCCCGATTTTGTTCACAAGCTGTCCATTTCCCTCAAAGAAGCCAACGAATCCGAATATTGGATTGAGCTACTCCACCAATCCGAATATATCGACGAGAAAGGCTTCAAATCCCTGATAGCCGATTTGAAGCAATTGCTCAAGTTACTCACTTCCATAGTCAAGAAGACAAAGTCATCGATCTAATATACTTAACCCTATAAGCGCAACTGTCAACTGTCAACTGTCAACTGTCAACTGTCAACTGTCAACTGAACACGGCAGCCAAACCAGAACCCGGGCGCCCTGCGCGTCGTCGCGGTTGGCATATTCGATCCCGCCGTTGTGGCGCATCATGATGTTCCGCATGATGTTCGTACCGAGGCCAACGCCGAAATTTTTCGTAGAAAAGAGCGGCTCGAAGATCCGCTCCAGCACGTCTTCGGGAATGCCCGGTCCCGTATCTTCCATGTAGATCTCGGCGCGTCCGTCCCGCTCCAGGGAACGCACCAGGATGATGCGCTCCGGGCTTTCGGCCTCATTCATGGCCTGCGCGGCGTTGTCGAGCAGGTTGATGAGGACGCGGCGCATGAGTTCCCGGTCGATGCGAATCCAAGCCGGGCAGTCGAGGTGGAGCTCCATTCGAATCCCCTCGGGCGTTCCGATGTCACTGAGGGCGTCCTGCAGCCACGGGTCTACCTGGGTGGCCTGGGGGTAGAGATCGCTGGCGCGGGTGAAATCGAGGAGTTCTTCAATGATTTTGTCGCAGCGCTTCACGCTGCGGGCGGTGCGATCGAGTGCGGACTCCAGATTAAGTCCCATGCCGCGGACGCGCTTTTCGATGATGAACAGGGAGCTCTGGATGGTGCCAAGGGGATTGCGGAGTTCATGACTCACGGTGGCCGTAAGCTGGCCCAGTGTGGCCAGGCGTTCCTTCCGGATTAGTTCTTCCTGGACCAGGCCGAGCACGCGTGTGCGCTCTTCCACCAGCTCTTCCAGATTCTCACTGTGCTGCTCCAGAAGCGCCTCGGTGCGCTTTCGGATTTCCACCTCCGAGAGCAGCGCGGCCTCGGAACGCAGCAGGGCTTTGCGGCTGAACCATTGGAGAAGGAGCGCCACGCCCGCCAGCACGATGGAGAGGGAGACCGGCAGAAAGAAGACCGGCTTCCTCCAGAGCGGTGGGAGCACATCGAACTCCAGGGCCGCGGGGGTGGCATCCACGTTGCCATTCTCGTCCGACCCGCGCACCTCGAAGCGATAGCGTCCGTGCTCCAGCGCATCCGTCACCACGGTCGTGTCCGTGGAGAATGGCGACCATGCCGTGCCCCCATCGCCATCGGCGGGCAGGACGCGCCAGGCAAAGTGGAGGTCGCGGATTGGGGTCTGATTCCACGCATCGCGTCCGGCGAAGGAGAAGACGCCGATACCATGGGCGTCGACCTGGGCGGGCCCCACCACAATCTCCGTCTCCGGCGCTTCGCGATCCGGGTGGTACCGGAAAAGACCCTGGGTCTGGGAGCTGACCCAGAAGACGCCCTCGTCGGTCTCGGCCATCGTGAGGGCGGGGGCGTGGGGCAGGCCGTGCTCCAGACCATAGTGGACCCAGCGTCCACCCCGCAGCGCCGATAAACCCGTGCCTCGATTGGCAATCCAGATTGTGCCGTTGTTGCTTTCCCGGATGCCCCGAACGGAGTTACTGCGGAGTCCATCGGCCTTGGTGAAGTGCTCGAATCGCTTCCCATCATAGCGGTAGATTCCGGCCCCCATGCTGCCAAACCAGAGATCGCCCCCGCGCGTCTGGACAATGGCATGGACATCGTCTTCCGGCTCCACCCCGTCGGGCGCGCCGAAGGACTGGATGGATTCGCCCACCCAGCGCTCAATCCCGCCGCGGACACCGGCCCAGAAGACGCCCGGCTCGGTTTCAACGAGGGAGAATACCTGTTTCTGCTTGTAACCCGGCGCGGTGGGAAAGGGGGTCCAGGCGCCGTCTTCGAAGCGGAAAGCGCCTTCCATCGCCATGTAGATCAAGCTGCCGCCAGCCGTCACCGTGAACCGCTCCAGGGTGGGATCCGTGGGAGGGAGGGTCCGGATTTCTGTGCGCTCGCCCGTGTCCAGCGAGTAGATGCTGAATTCCCCCCGGTAAATGGTTTGAAGCATGCCGTTGGCAATCATGATCCAGCGAAGGTCACCGCCCGGTTCGATCCAGAGGCGTCCGTCGCCCAGCCAGGTGGAATCGTCCAGCGTTACGGCAACTTCCGTCCAGGGATTCAAGACGCATCGGGGAACCCAGCTCGCGCCCTCCGGGGCAAAGATCGTCCCCGCGAAGTTCATGGCCCGTATCGGGTCGTTCGGCTGTGCGCGGGGAAGCAGCACGGAGGGGCCGTTGAGCTGACGATGGGTCAGCCACGCGGGTGGCGTGGCCCGAATGAGTCCCTCACGGCCACCAGCCCAGACGGCGCCGTCGCGGGTCGTGGCGACGCAGCTCAATTCGGGCTCGCCGAAAGCGGGGTCCAGGGCCCAGGGCTGCCAGCCGGTGTCCCCGCGGAGGAAGAGACCGGAATGGGTGGCGACCAGCAATTCTCCCGTGTCGAGGTCCAGCAGGTCATTGACGCTGGAGGGATACTGTTCCTGCGGCAGCCAGTCGCCTCCGCTCAGGCGGTAGCCCTGGCCCCCGTCCCGTTCCACCGCCCACACTTCCCGCTCGTTATTCTTGTGCGTCTCGTGCAGCACATGGTAGTGGAGGTTTCCCAGCACGGGGTCGGGCGACCACACGCCGTTGCGCAGCCAGCCAAGCCCGCCCCAGGCGAGAGAGAGCAGGTAGTGGTCCGGCTCGATCTCGACGACATCCACCAGCTCGTGGCCGCGGCTTGTTTCGGGCATGGCAATCGCGCGCCAGCCTTTCACCAAATCGGCGGGCAGGGTGCCCACGGGATCCCGCAGCAAGAGGGCCCCGTCGACGGTTCCCGTCAAGATCTGGCCGTTGGCCAACTCGCGGACGTACGAAACGTCGCCCGTGATCATGAGGTCCAGATCGCGCGGGGTCAGGGGGAAGACCCGATCATCCCGCACCAGAGCGAACCCCTCGCCCGTGCCAATCCAGACGCCGCCTCCGGGCGATTCGGTGATAGAGTGAATCCAGTCATCCGGCAGGCCATCGGCCTCGGTGAACGTCCGCCACTCCGTGCCGTGGACTCGGTGGAGGCCCTCACCCCAAGTGGCGATCCAGACCGCGCCCTCCCGGTCCGCGAGCATTCCGTTGACCGGCGCCACCGGCGCGCCACCCGGCATGGTGTACACCCGGAACTCCATCGCCGTATCCGTGCGGCCGGTCAGGGTCGTCAGGACAAATACCCACATGGCCAGACTTGTTCTCAATAGGCGAATACGCCGTCTGTGGGCCCAGTCCCGCACGGTAGTCCTCCAATGGCAGTGCGCCCTCAGTATAGCGGATCTTTCCCGTGTCCGGGATCCGGATCAGGCCATGGGCCCCATTTCCGCCCGATCATAGGAAGCTGTCACTGTGCTGGAGAGGCCGCCGCGGGGGTTGCAGGTGATGGTAATGGTCATGGAGCGTGGTTCGCAGGCCTTCACGAGATCTTCGAGCATGCGGTTGACCAGGTGCTCATACCAGATGCCCACATCGCGGTAGGAGAGGAGGTAGTACTTCAAGGAGCGGAGTTCCAGGCAGCGTTCGCCTGGAACGTAGCGGATGTTGACCACGGCAAAGTCGGGCAGGCCGGAAAAGGGGCAGACCGAGGTGAACTCGTCGGTTTCCGTTTCGATACACATGGCCTGGCCGTGGGGCTTGTCCGCATATTCATAGGGGAAGCACTCGAGCAGGTGATCTTCGATGGCCTCCTGCCCTTTGAAGGGCAGGGACTTGTCCAGGGCCTTGAACTGGTCTTTAGCGGGGATGGGGGCTTCCATGGGGGTTCCTTTAAATCACTTGGACAAAGTGGACGCAGTGGACTGGGTGGACAAGGCTTACCTTCGTCGAGCTGACCGGTGGACGCGTCCACTCAGTCCATCGTGAGGACTTTCCACTCAGCCGCCGTAGTAAATACACCGCGCAGTGTAGGTTTCCTGCACCACCACCACGGTCGGCTCTTCACCCGCCGCGGCGAGGCGGTCCCAGACCCATTTGCAGATGCGCTCGCAGGTGGCCCATTCGAGGCCGGGCACTTCATTGAGGTAGGTGTGGTCCAACTCGTCGTAGATCGTCCGCAGGTGCGGCTCCAGTGTGTCGAGATTCTTTGTGCCCACTTCAAAGCGATAGCTGTGACCGTGGATGCAGTTACAGGGGTGGGTCGAGGGTAACTGGGGCAACGACTGGGCCGCTTCGAAGCTGAAAATGATCCGCTCCGGCAGATTTTCAAAGGGGATTGGGGCCAGTCGCCGGGGCACGAAGTCCAGGTCGCCGTCAATGGAGACACGCACCCCGTCATACCATGCCGGTTTGGGCGTCAGGTGGGCGTCGATCCAGCGCTCCAGCGCGGGCACGGTGGTGTCCTCTTCCAGCCCGGGGATGTCGTTGAGGCAGGCGTGATCGAGCTGATCATAGAGCGGACGAAACAGGCGTTTCAGCGCCGAATAATCCACGATCCAGCCGATTTCCGGGTCGAGCCCACCTTTGGCAAGAATCTCCACCTTGTAGCTGTGGCCATGGAGGCGCTGCTGTTTCTCGTTGCCCTTCGGGTTGCGGTGGGCCGCTTCCACATAGGCGATTTTTGTTAAATGGGCTTCCAAGGGACTTCCTTAACGGGCCGTGATCAGACGCCGCGTTCGTTCGGCGGCCAGATGAATTTGTGCATCTGCAATTGAAAGCGGACCGCGTTCAGCCCGTCCTCCAGCATCCAGGTGACGATGTCCTTGGGGTCAACCTCTCCGAACACGGGGGAAAAGAGCACCGCCCTGCAGCATTGGGTGAGATTATAGCGCCGGACGGTGTCCCGGCTCCATTCGTAATCCCGCCGACTTGCAATGACGAACTTGACCTCGTCGCGGTCCGCTTTCAGATGGGCAATGTTGGCCCAGTCGTTGAAGCGTTCCATATCACTGTCGGGACATTTCAAATCCATGATGCGGATGACGGGATCGGGCAGGGTGTTGATGGGCAGGGAGCCGCTCGTCTCGATGAGCACGGTGCAGCCCGCTTCCAGTAGCAGCTCCGCCAGCGGCACGCATTCCTTCTGGGCCAGCGGCTCGCCGCCGGTCAGCTCCACCAGGGGCACGCCGAAGGCCAGGGTTGCGCGGAGAATTTCGTCCAGGGTCTGCTTCTCGCCGCCGTGGAAGCTGTAGGTGGTGTCGCACCAGCGGCAGCGTAGGTTGCAGCGCGCGAGGCGGATGAACACGCAGGGCAACCCGGCCCAGGTGCTTTCGCCCTGGACGCTGCAGTAGATTTCGATCATCCGCAGCGTCTGGGAAAGGCGCGGGTCGGTGGTGAGTTGGGGCATGGGAGAGGAATCCGGTTCAGGGCCTGGGTTGCGGGGGTATTATACGCGAAGTGAGTCTGGAGTCTGTAGGGGTCGGGAAGAAATGGGTCTTACGGGTCGTATCGGTCGCTGTGATCGACCAGCCAGCAATCGCCACCATACGAACTCATAGACCTCATTCCCTTCCTCGACTTCCCCCGGGCAAAGCTGCTACAACATCCCGGTACCCTTTGCCCCCTCTCGGATTCGATTCCCCATGGAAAAGCGCGGCGACCACATCCCCCTGGATCTCCACTCCCTTCGTCGGGAGTTCGCCGCGCCGCCGGCCCTGCCCGAGGGGGCGCCACACCCTGATATGGAGGAGGAGCGCAGTCTGGCGGATCGCGCGGTGGATATCCTCATCCCCCTGATGATCTTCTGCATGATGCTGGCCGTCGCCTGGTTTCTTCTCGATATCCGCTTCATTTATACCGAGCGCCTCGATATCAATATGCGGGCTTTCGCCTTTTTCTTCGTGATGGGCATCGTTGCCCTCAACCGGCTGCGGGCCGATCGCGAGGCCACGGACTCCGGGGTGTATTTCGCTGGTATGATTTTCGCCGTGGGCATGTTCACCGTGGTCACCCAACTCCGGGGTGGCGGCCTGGCCGGGGGCGTAATGACCAGCATGCTGCCCTCGCTCTGCTTCAACATCAGTGTTGTGGCCATCCTCTGGAAAGTGACGGATAGGCTCACCCGAGATTGCTGCGTGGACGCCAGCGCGCGCTACGGCGAGGTGGGCATCCTGCGGGGCGGCTGGCTGCGCAAGGCCCAGCCCGCCGAGGTCGCCGCCGAGCCGGAGATCGGTAAGGGGCGCCTGCCGCGCAAGCACCCCGCCAATTCCCTCTTCTACCTGGCCATTCCCATCATGATTCTCCTCGCCATCGGCCAGCGACTTCTGCCCCAGGGCGGCTCGCTCATGGAGTCGGCGGGGAGCGTCTACGTGGGCGTCTACACGGCCGCCATGCTACTGCTCCTCATGCTGTCGAGCTACCGGGGCCTCCGGGTCTACTGCCAGCGTCGCGCCATTAAGTTTCCCACGAGCATCGCGGCCTTCTGGCTCGGCCTGGGCAGTCTGATGGTGGGGCTGGTGCTCATCCTGGGGCTCTGGGGTCCCGTGCCGGCAAAGCCGGAGGCCTGGCACAGCGCGGAGCGTCAGGTGGAGGAGTCGGGGCGCACGATCTCGACGAAGTACGACTACCATGAGTACAAGCGGTGGAGCGAAGCGAGCACCGAGCACGGCCAGCAGGGCGAGCTGGGTCCCGAAGGTCGGGAAGGTCAGTCGAGTGAAGTCCGCCAGCCAGGACAGACTCAGCCGCAGGGCCAGCAGGGCCAGCAGGGCCAGCAGGGCCAGCAGGGACAGCAGGGACAGCAGGGACAGCAGGGACAGCAGGGACAGCAGGGACAGCAGGGACAGCAGGGACAGCAGGGACAGCAGGCACAGCAGGGACAACAGGGACAACAGGGACAACAGGGACAACAGGGACAACAGGGACAACAGGGACAACAGGGACAACAGGGACAACAGGGACAACAGGGCCAGCAGGGCCAGCAGGGCCAGCAGGGACAACAGGGACAACAGGGACAACAGGGACAACAGGGAACTTCCCTGGATAACGGCGGCCAGCAAGGTGACCAATCCCAATCCGGCACCGAGGACCAGCAGCAAACGCAGTCCACAGAAAATGCGGAGGGGCAATCCGCAGTCCAGGAGCAGGAGCGACCCGCAGGTCAGGAATCCTCCGGGTCAACCGGCACGCCGCCCAGCACGCAGATCCCCATGAACGAATTGATGAACGCGGCGCCTGCGTTGAAGTGGCTGGCCTACGGCGCCCTCGCGTTGATGGGGCTATTTTTCCTTTACTTCCTGATACAGGCGGCGGCCCATTACTTCGGAAGGGCGGCGGGCAAGCGGGCCGGACTCTTTGATCGGCTCGCGCGATTTTTCCGCAGGCTGACCTACGTGCCGAAGCGCAAGCCGCGGCGGCCCCGGGTCAAGGTGGACCGTGATATCGCCACGTGTACGCGCTATCAGAATCCGCTCAACGGTCAGGGGACCCTGCGCGAAAAGATCCAATACAGCTACGACGCGCTCTGTGCCCTGGCCTTCGATCTGGGCGTTCCCAGGGAGGAAGGCGAAACGCCCTTCGAGTACCTGGCGCGTCTGCCCGAGCCCATCGAGGAAATGCGCCCGGAGGCCCACACCCTGACGCATTTGTACGTGGCGGGGAGCTACTCCACTCTCCAGATTCCAGAGGAGGCCGCATCCGAGCTGGGCAAATTCTGGACACGATTCGAGCGACTGCGGGGCCGGGTCCTTCGGTGATCCGGGTGAGAGCAAAAAAGACACCGCGCATCCGCGCGGTGTCTTCTTGAATGATATCTCTCAGCGTTCAGCGGTAGGGCGCCCACTCGGGCTCGTTCTGGAAGATCCAGTCGTAGTAGCCCCGGTTTTCCAGCTTCGCGGAGGCGGCCTCATCCACGATGACGGTGCACTTGGGGTGAAGCTGCAGGGCCGTGGCCGAGATCATGGACGTGATGGGACCTTCCACCGCCTTCGAGACGATGTCGGCCTTGGCGGCGCCGGTAACCAGCATGATGCAACGGCGGGAATCGAGGATGGTTCCCACGCCCATGGTCATGGCGCGCCGGGGCATGTCCTCGGGCTTGTCGAAGAGGGGCGCGTTCTGGGCGATGGTGCCGGGCGTCAGAGCCTTGCAGCGGGTGCGGCTGCGCAGGGCGGACAGGGGCTCGTTGAAGCCGATGTGGCCCGTGCTGCCGATCCCCAGCAACTGGAGATCAATGCCGTTGCTTGCCTCAATTCGCTTCTCGTAGTCTTCGCACTCCTTGTCCAGGTCGGGCGCGGCGCCATTGGGAAGGTAGGTGCTGGCCTTGGGGATATTGATATGGTCAAAGAGGTGGTGGTTCATGTAACTCCGGTAGGAATTGGGATTCTCCGGGGCCAGGCCGATGTACTCGTCGAGGTTGAAGGTGGTCGCGGCGGCGAAGTCGAGGCCGGATTCGCGATGCTTCTTGACCAGCCGGGCGTAGAGCCCTTCCATCGTGCGACCCGTGGCCAGACCCAGCACCAGGCGCGGGTTGGCGATCAGCGCCTGGGCGATCAGGTCCGCCGTTAACTGTGCGGCCTCTTCCTCGGTTTTCCGGATGATGACTTCCATGGCTCTTCCACTCTCTCAGTTCGGTACTGCCGCATCCATTGCGGCAGGTTCGGTGCCGGACGGGCGCCAGTTGAAGGGCGCGCGCCGACACGTGGATCGGGCCCTGGATGCGGGGATCCAGACCGGCTGAACGCGGGGAAACGACCGGTGGGCCGTAGGTGCGCGCGGATCCCCCCGAGGGTCCGATTGCGGGGTGGCCAAAAGAATACCGTTCGGAAACCCCAAAACGCAACCCAACAGGATTCTCATGTTACAATAGCCGTACGAGAATGAAGCGGAGTGGCAGGAAAAAGTGGCAGGAGCGGTAGCGGACACACGGGTGTCCGGGGCAGCCGCGGCCGGGGCGATGTACCAGCACAGGATTTTGAGCGAATCATGAAACATCATCTGGTACTTTGGCGTATCGCGCTGGTTGTGGCGCTAATCGCCTCGCTGGTGTATGTATCGCGCCAGACAACCGCGCGGGGGCCGGGCGGGCTGGAGTCTCCCGAGATCGTGACGGACCGCGCGCTGAGCCTGCTTCACGCCGATGTCAACGCCCTCCGCGCCGATACCCAGGAGGCGATCCGTATCGCGGCGGTTTATGCGGGCAGCGGGATGAACAACACGGCCGAAGGGGCCTACCTGCTCGGATGCCAGTTTGAGCGGGAGCAGAATTATCATTCCGCGGAGGGCTACTTCAAGAAGGCCATCGCCCTCGCTCCGGAATGGAGCTGGCCCTATGCCAGCCTGGGCAACCTCCTCGGTCGTTACAGTTTCGACCGGGTGGAGGAGGCCAAGGCCACCCTCCAGAAGGCCATCGCCCTGGAACCCGAATGGGGCAGGCCCTATGGCATCCTCGCCATCATTCTTCGCGCGGAAGGCAAGTACGAAGAGGCTCTGGCACAGTCCGAGCTCGCGTTGCGCTACATGCCGGGCGACATTTCGTCCCTCAACAACTACGCGAATCTGCTGGTGGACCTGAAACGCTACGACGAGGCCGAGGTCCATTTTCACCGGGCCATCGAGAGTTTTCCCGAGCACCCCAAGCCCTACTACAACCTGGCCTGCCTTTACGCGCTCAACGGGCGCACGGACGAGGCCCTGGCCAATCTGACGGAGGCCTTCAAGCTCTCCGACGCGCTCCGGCTGGAGGCCATGAACGATGGCGATTTTGCGAGCCTGCGGGAGGACCCCCGCTTTGACGCGCTCGTGCACCGGGGAAAGCAGTCGGCGGCGGACGCCTGAAGTGCGAAGAGCAGGTTTTATGGGGCGAGGTCTCGCCTGCTTTTTTGATTTCACTTTCCGCGTTATTAAAAAGCCGCCCCTGGACGAATCCAGGGGCGGCTTTGCTTGCGATTGCCGGTGACTTATTTCCGCTTCTTCGCCGGGGCCTGCAACTCGCCGACGTTCTCGACAACCTTGCGCACGGCCGCAGCCACCAGGTCCATTTCCTTCTGCGTGTTCATCAGGAGCCGATGGTGGACGACCACGCCCGAATTCGTGTGGGCGTCGGTGCAGACGGGGATCTTGTGGCGCTTTGGATCGATGGCCTTGAAGTACTCCTTATCCAATTTGTGGCGGAACTTCGTGGTCGGCTTGTACAACATGCACTGGTTCAAGGGCTGATAGGGCCGGTCGAAACCCTTCGTGCTCAGTTCGGCGTTCAGCGCCGCGATAAACGCGCTGTTCGAAATCTTCAGCGCCTTCGTGTCCAGACGGAAGCTGAAATTGAAGTAGCTCTGCTGGGTCACTTCCTTGCGGCGGCGCATGGGCAGCACGCCGGGGATTTCCGCCAGTTGACTGTTCAGGTAAATCGCGTTGGCGTCCCGCTCCTTAACCTGCTGGTCGAGGCGACCCAGAGCGCCCAGGAGAATGCCCGCCTGCCACTCGGTCAGGCGGTAATTGCCCGACTGGAGCGTGGTGGAGAGATCGGCGGGCTTCTTCAGGCCGTAGACCACGGGATCCGCCTCATAGGGGCGACCGCAGTTGCGCAGGCTGTAGAGCTTGTAGAACATCTCCTTCGTCTTGCACATGTTGAAGCCGCCCTCGCCGGAGGACATGACCTTGGACTCCTGGAAGCTGAAGGAGGCGGCGTCGCCGAAGCTGCCCACGCCCTGGCCCTTCCAGAAGGTGCCGTGCTGGTGGGCGCAGTCCTCGATGAGGAAGAGCTTGTGCTTCTTGCAGAGTTGTACGAGTTTGGTGATGTCGGTCACGGCGCCGTAGAGGTGCACCACGATGACCGCGCGGGTCTTTTTCGTGATGAGCGATTCCACATGGGCCAGATCGAGGTTCCACGTGTCGGGTTCCACGTCCGCCAGGATGGGGATGGCGTTCACGTCCACACAGGCAGCCGCCGTCGCCTGCCACGTCATGCCGGGCACGATCACTTCATCGAACGCGCCGATGCCGAGGGCTTCGAGGGCGAGCTGGATGCCCACCGTGCCATTGGCGCAGCACAGGCCAAACTTGGCTTTCTGGTAGGCCGTGAACTTCTGGGCGAAGTCCCACTCGGTGGGACCGTCGTAGGACCACTTGTTGCGCCGTGTAATTTCGGCCAGCAGTTTCGCGTCGGACTCGTCGCTCACGGGCCAGGTGGCCCAGTTCTTCGTTTGCGTGGTGACGGGCTTGCCACCATTGATTGCCAGAATTCCCATGGGTTCTCACTTCCAGGCGCGGACGCGCCCCTGTTTTGGACGTCGGTAACAGTAGAGGATAAGGGCTATAGCATAGCCCGTGGTATGGTTTTGCTTCAATGAATGGAGGGATAGGACGGATTTGCGCTATCGGTCCTATCCGTCAAATCGGTCCTATTTACACTATTCCGCCTTCCCCAGCTTCGGCAAATTCCGCGCCGGTCGTTTGTGAAAGGGCGGCAACACCGGCGGGTTGGACTTCAACAGGCGCAGGATGGTTTCCAGACCGGCCTCCAACTGGGGGTCTTTCCCCGCTTTATAGTCCTGCGGCGTAATGTACACTTCCACGTCCGGCTCCGTGCCGTAGTTCTCCACGCCCCACTCCACGTCGTCGAACCAGAAGGAAAACTCCGGTTGGGTGGTCACGCTGCCGTCCACCAGTTCCATGCGCGGGCTGATGCCGATGACGCCACCCCAGGTCCGCGTGCCGATGAGAGGACCCAGGTTCATGCGCTTGAAGCAGTGGGAGAAGATATCGCCATCGGAACCGGCGTATTCATTGGTCAGGGCCACCAGGGGTCCCATGACGGATTCCCGAGGATAGGCCTCGGGCGCATGCCAGCGCGGCACGTCGTAGCCCAGGCGTTTGCGCGCGAGCTTTTCCAGCAGCAACTGGGATACGTGCCCGCCGCCGTTGAAGCGCACGTCGATGATCAGCGCGGGATAGTGCAGTTCCGGCAGCCAGCCCCGGTGAAACTCGGCGTAGCCCCGGGTACCCATATCGGGAATGTGGACATAACCTACCTGTCCTTTGCTCCGACGATGCACTTCTTCCCGGTTGCGATTGACCCAGGCGCGGTAGCGCAGGTTCATTTCGCCGCGCAGTGCGCGGATGACCACCGTGCGTTCGGGTCCTTTTTTTCCACGTACCGTGAGTGCCACTTCCTGTCCCGCCAGATTGGCCAGGGCGTGTCCGGGCGAATAATTCGGCGATAACGCCGCACCGTTCACGGCCGTGATCCAGTCGCCCTCGGCGATACCCTTGCCCGGCGACAACAGGGGTGAGTGGCAGTCCTCGTCCCAGCAATCGCCGGCCACGATGGTCTGGAGGCGATAAGCTTTTTGCTTTGCGTCCCAGGTGAGGTCCGCGCCCAGCTTTCCCTGGGCCACGTGGGGGGCCATGCGGTAGTCGCCACCGATTTCGTAGGCGTGGGAGGTGCCGAGTTCACCCTGCATTTCCCAGAGGAGATCGGAGAGTTCACTCCGGCAGCTTACGCGATCGAGCAGGGGCTCATAGCGCGTGTAGACCCGCCGCCAGTCCACCCCGGACATGTTGGAATCCCAGAAGTACTCTCGTTGAAGTCGCCACGCTTCGCGGTACATCTGACGCCATTCCGCGGGCGGGTCCACGGACACCTTCACCCGATCCAGATCGATCCAGCCGACGGCCCGCCCGCCATCCCGGACAATGCCGCTGGCCTTGGTTTCATTGGGCTTGTCGCCCGCCTTGAGCACGCGCAGCTTCTTGCCGGCACGATAAAGGAGCGTGCTTCCATCCCGGGAGACCGAAAAGCTGTCGAGGCCCGTGATGATGGATTCCTCTTTCATGCCGGTAAAATCGAATACGCTGAGGGAGCCCTTGCTTCCGTCGGGCGACGCGCCATTGCCGTCCACCGGAAATTCGCTGTAGAGCACTTTCCCCTTGATAGCCGCAATGCCGCCGAAGCGTCCCGCCGGGCGGGGGAAGGCCACGACGCGACCTGCCATGCCGACCGTTTCGACCTTGAGCGGCGCGGGCTTGGCATCTTTTTTCTTGTCCTTTTCGTCTTTCTTTTCGTCTTCCTTCGGCGCCGCGGCCTGATCCTCGGCCCGGGGGACGAAGGGATTGGGCAGGTCGGTCTGGAGGGGCAGCAGCATCAACTGCATGGCCTTGGGGAAACCCAGATCGAAGTGGAGGGCGTCGTAGACCGGGTTGTAGGCGCGATAGGACAGGAAGTAGAGGTACTTGCCTTCCGGGTCCCAGGCGGGCGCCATGTCGTAGAACTCGGGATGGGTCGCGTCGTGCTTCCTGCCTGTGGCCAGGTGATAGAGCCGAATCACCCGCGTGCGTGACGTGCCCGCGAAGGAGTAGGCGAGCCACTGGCCGTCGGGCGACCACGCAAGGCCATTGATGGGCCCGTATTCGCTCTTGTCGATGACTTTTCCAGCGCCTTTGCTCAGGTCTGCCAGGATCAGTTCGAAGCGATGATTCTGAATCGCCGCCAGATCCGCTTTGGGCGAAAGGGCGAGGCCCATGGCATGGCCGATGGCGATCTTCTTGAGCAGGCGCGGTGCTTTGGCGGCGTTGGAATCGGCAATGGCCAGCAGTTCCTCGCCCGTGCTGTCGGAGACAAAGACGATGCGTTTGCCGTCGTTCAGCCAGGTGGCCAGGCGCGCGCGGGAGGCGGTCTCATGGGCCAGGGGGAGCACCGGGCCCTCCCAGTTGCTCATGGAGAAGAGTTTGCCCCGCGCCGTCACGGCGACAGCCTTGCCATCGGGCCGGAGCTGGCAGCCTTGAAGATATTTCTCCGCCGAAACGAAGCGACGGTTGCGCTGGACCCGAGGGCTCTGGATCTCGATCGGGATTCGCGAGGAGAGGCCCGAGCGCGGGTCGAACATGAAACAGTCGCCACCCGCGTGGTACACGATGCGCCGACCATCGGTTGCGGCGCCCCGCGCGTAAAAGTCGTGGTGGTGGGTGTGCCGTTTCAGGTCCTTACCGGCGGGCGTGCAACTGTACAGATTGCCGACCCCTTCGTGGTCGGAAAGAAAATAGATGCGCTTGCCCAGCCACATGGGCGCCGTCACGTTGCCCTCCGCAGGCACGATACGCTCGAAGCGGCCCGTACCTTTTTCGTCCACCCAGAGCTGGCCCGCCGTGCCGCCACGATAGCGCTTCCACCGCGCGGGATCGCCTGTGTTGCGCCCGAGTACCAACCCCGTGTCCGGGCCATGGCTCAGGTGGCTTGCAATGCCCCAGGGCAACAGTCGCGGCTGGCCGCCCTGGCGGGATACTTCCCAGAGTTGCCGTGTGCGGGCAAAGGGGGCCGCCGCGTCACTCGAATACTGGACGGACTTGCCGTCGGGGGTCCAGCCGCTCACCTGGGCCGAGGCACCCTGATGGGTAAGCCGTGTGGCCGCTCCGCCAGAGGCCGGCATGACATAGACTTCCCAGGCGCCCTCTTCCCGACCACTGAAAGCGATCCACTGGCCGTCCGGTGAAAAGTGGGGCGTGGCCAGTGCGCCGAGGCTTGCGGTCAGGCGGCGCGCGATGCCCCCCGTCACGGGAACCTGCCAGAGGTCGTCTTCGGAACAAAAAACCAAGGTGTCGCCGTGGAGCGTGGGACTGCGGTAATAGCCGGGCATGGATGGTCCTGTCGTTGAAAAGCTGGGCCTGGATGCGCGCGCGGCGCGGACTGCAATAGTAGCATTCCGCGACCGGTGGTCGCGAGCAGGGTGCGGCGCGCGTCCGAGGCAGGCGGATGCCCCTGGCGGGCCGAAATGCCGCCATCCTTCCTCAGTCCATTGCGTTTTCGCCGCCGCCGTACTTTTTTACGGAAAAATGAAAATATGACTTGACGTTTTTAAAAAACTGCGGTACCATAGGGATATGGATCCAAACCATCCATAACTCTCTTCCCTCGGGAGTTCTGTTGCTGACCACACGGGACTCCCCCTCCTCCCAGGTGGCGCGAGGCGCGCTCGACCCGCCCTCCGCCACCTTAGGGCGGGCGAGGCCCGCGCCACTCCCGCCACAAATAAAAAGCCCGTCCCCTGTCCTTTCGGACACAGAGACGGGCAAGATCGAATGAAAATATTTGTAAAACGCCGGCGGTCTGTAGTGTGAATTATGCGGGCGTCATCACACCGGCTAATACGTCATGCTGTCGCCTGTCCATCCCGCCTCCGTAGTATCCATTGATACGTTTAGCGTTCACCAACGTGGGTTAGGCCTCCCGCCTGACCAATACGATTTCGGCATAAAAGTAACATTCAATAATGCCGCGGCAAAATTAAATCCAAGTTAATCCACCGGCTTTGTCGGTGAGAATTCATTAGGCTCTGCCGTTCCGTCGTTGCAAATGATTGTGCGTGCACGAATAGCAATAGGTATTTGGGATCTTTTTCTGTATTAGCCACGTAGTGGCGG
This sequence comes from Candidatus Hydrogenedentales bacterium, assembly GCA_041859365.1. Classification (GTDB taxonomy): domain Bacteria; phylum Hydrogenedentota; class Hydrogenedentia; order Hydrogenedentales; family JAEUWI01; genus JAEUWI01. Next base: position 120 of record JBHEKR010000083.1, on the reverse strand, counting down.
CATATCGTAGCCCAGGGCGAAGCGAGGTACGAGCGGAGCCCTGGGTATTGTCGAGCAAAAACTTCTAAGCCCCAGCGGGGCGGCATAGGAGAACAGGAGTGGCCATTCCCGGTCTCCTAT
>JBHEKR010000515.1:0-24696 GCA_041859365.1 Candidatus Hydrogenedentales bacterium | reverse complement strand
GCCGTGCCCCTCTGGGAGCGCCTGGCGGCCCACCCCGATGTGGCCTGCTGCGGCCTGGGCGCGCGCGACACCCTGCGCACCGAAGTGGGTTATCCCCTCAACGGCGAGGATCTGGCCCCGGACAAGTCCCCCCTGGAATCCTGCATGGACCGTAGGGGCAAGTGGGACAAGGACTTCGTGGGCAAGGCCGGCCTGGAAGCCCAGCGCGACAAGGGCGATCACACGGTGCTGACCGCCATCAAATCCCTCGACCGCCGCGCGCCACGCCACGGCTTCGAGATTAAGCAGGACGGCAAGGTCGTCGGCAAGGTCACCAGTGGCACATTCGGCCCCAGCGTGGGTTGCGGCGTCGGGCTGGCGGATCTGCCCAAGTCGCTGTCGGCGCCCGGCATCGCCCTGACGGCGGGCCCGCGCGACCTGCCCATCGAGACGGCCCCCCTGCCGATATACGCCGCAGGAACCTGCCGGAAGGCCTTTTCGTAACGAACCATGAAAAATGCGCTTGCCAAGGGGCAATAGCGCCATGGTAGTATCCAATCACAGAATGCATTCAACGGCCCAAGCTGGGTTTTCGCACCCGGTCTGCCTTTAATATGTCGAAAGCGGAGATTAGAAGACCATGAACCCAGAAAACCTCAGGTACACCGAAGAGCACGAATGGATTGCCGAGTTGAACGGCCACTATGTGGTCGGCATCACCGACTTCGCCCAGTCCCAGTTGGGCGATATCACCTATGTCGAACTCCCTGAGGTCGGGCGCGTCATTGAGGCGAGCGAGGAAGCCGCCGTGGTGGAATCCGTCAAGGCAGCGAGCGATATTTATGCCCCCGTGTCCGGTCGAATTTCCGAGGTGAACGACGCCCTGGAGTCTCGCCCGGAACTGGTCAACAAGGACCCCTACGGCGAAGGCTGGTTCTTCAAGCTCAACGAAGTCGACATCATCGAGTTTGACGCGCTGATGGATATCTCCGCCTACCGGACCTACGTGGAATCCTGCTCCTGATAAAGCGGGACTTTCTTCCCGAGTACCTTCCCATCTCTACTGTTCACGGTTGAGGCGCGCTGCGGCGCCTGACCGTATCCCCCACCCGCCGTCTCCCGGGACGGCTGCGGCCCGTTCTCCGGACCGGCCCGCGCAGGAGCTTGTATTTTCATGAGTTGGATCCCCGCAACCGAAGCCGACCAGCGGGAAATGCTGGCGGCCATCGGGGTTGATTCCGTCGAGGCGCTTTTTGGCAGTATTCCCGCCGCCCTGCGCATGAAGTCCTGGGACATTCCCGCGGGCATGTCGGAAATGGCGGTGCGCAACCACGTCGCCGCCCTGGCCGGACAAAACCGCGTGGACCACACCTCCTTCCTCGGCGGTGGTTACTACGACCACTATATCCCGGCGGCGGTGGACGCCCTCTCGGGCCGCAGTGAGTTCTACACGGCCTACACGCCCTACCAACCCGAAACGTCCCAGGGCACGCTTCAGAGCATCTATGAATACCAGTCGGCCATGTGCCGTTTGACGGGCATGGAATTCGCCAACGCGTCGTTGTACGATGGTGGCACGGCGGTCTTCGAAGCGGCGACGATGTCGGTCCGCATCGCCCGAAAGAACAAGATTGTGGTCCACCCCTCGCTGAACCCGGTCTACCGGAAGATGCTGGAGACCCACGCCGCCAACCTGGAGCTGGAAATCGTCACGGGCGACGACCCGGCGGGCGCTGCCTGCGTTATCGTGCAGAACCCCAGCTTTCTCGGCACCGTGGCGGACTTCACCGACCTCGCATCGAAGTGCCACGCGGCGGGTGCGTTGCTCGTGGTCTCTTTCTACCCCGTCTCACTGGGTCTTTTGAAGACACCGGGGGAAATGGGTGCGGATATCGCCATCGCCGAAGGCCAATCCCTGGGCTTGCCCCTCGGCTTCGGTGGCCCATACCTGGGCATCATGGCCACACGCAAAGATCACGTTCGCAAAATGCCCGGACGTATCGCGGGTGAGACGCAGGATAAAGACGGACGGCGCGGTTTCGTGCTCACGCTGCAAGCGCGCGAACAGCACATCCGCCGCACGAAGGCCATGTCCAACATTTGCTCAAACCAGGCCCTCTGCGCCCTGCGCGCCTTGATCCACCTCTCTCTCTGGGGCAAGGAAGGCTTCAAGGACGTGGCCATTGCGTGCCATTCAAAGGCGGAATACCTCAAGAAGCAACTCGGCTTCGCCACGATCCTCAACGAAGGCCCGACCTTCAACGAGTTCGCCGTTCGCCTGCCGAAGAGCGCGCGCACCGTGGCCTCGGCCCTGCTCGACGCCGGTTTTGTCGCCGGTCTTCCCCTGGCCGACGTGGGCGCGGGCGAAGAGAACGACCTGCTCATCGCGGTCACCGAAAAGCGCACGAAAAAAGAAATGGACGCCTTTGCGAAGGCGTTGGAGACGGCATCATGCAGTTGATCTACGAAAAGTCCAAGCCGGGTCGTCGCGCGATTACCCTCGATGCCCTCGACGTGCCCTTGAGCACCTTGCCCGCCGATCTGTGCCGCCAGGAAGACGCGGCACTCCCGGAAATGGCCGAGATTGATGTGGTCCGTCACTTCACCCACCTTTCCCAGCGGAACGTGGGCATTGACGACACCTTCTATCCCCTCGGCTCCTGCACGATGAAGTACAACCCGAAGATCGCCGAAGTGGCGGCGGCGGAACCCGGCATGGCGCGGCTCCATCCCCACTTTTCCACGAGCCCGACCTACGAAGACAATTGCCAGGGGGCTTATGCCCTAATCTATGAGCTGGAACGCCAACTGGCTGAAGTCGCGGGCATGAAGGCGGCCAGCCTCCAGCCCATCGCGGGCGCCCACGGCGAGCTCACGGGCACGCTGCTCATGGCGGCCTACCACAAGGACAAGGGCAACGCCCACAAAGACACGATCATCATCCCCGACAACGCCCACGGCACCAATCCCGCCAGTGCGGTGATGGCGGGCTTCAAGGTGGTCGAGATTCCTTCGGACGCCGATGGCACGATTCACCTCGACACCTTCGAGAAGGCCCTGACGGACAATGTGGCGGGCATCATGCTGACCTGTCCGAACACCCATGGCCTCTTCGAAAAAGACGTGGCCAAGATCGCGGCCCTCGCCCACTCGAAAGATGCCCTGCTCTATTACGACGGCGCGAATCTCAACGCGATCGTAGGTCAGTGTCGCCCCGGCGATTTGGGCTTCGACGTGATGCACTACAACCTCCATAAGACCTTCGCCACGCCCCACGGCATGGGCGGTCCCGGCTGCGGCCCCGTGGGCGTGGGTGAGCGCCTGCTGCCCTATCTGCCCGGCCCGCGGGTCGTGAAGAAGGAGGGTGGTTTCACCCTGGCCACACCCGAGAAGAGCATCGGTCGGGTGGCCGCGTTCTTCGGCAATTTCCTCATTGCCGTGCGCGCCTACGCCTACCTGCGCCATTACGGCGATGCGGGCCTCAAGGAAGTCAGCCGGAACGCCGTGCTGAACGCGAACTACATCTACGCAAAGCTGAAGCATGCCTACAAGCCCGCTTTTCCGGGTAATTTCATGCACGAATGCATCTTCAGCGCAACGCCTCAGGCCGAAATGGGTGTCCACGCCATCGACATCGCCAAGGCGCTGCTCGACATGGGTTACCACGCGCCCACGATCTATTTCCCGCTCACGGTCAAAGAATGCATCATGATCGAGCCCACGGAAACGGAATCGAAGGAAACGCTGGACGCCTTCTGCGAGGCGATGCTGCTGATTGCGGAAAAGGCCAAGTCCGATCCGGAAAGCCTTAACAACGCGCCGGTCACGAAACCCGTGGGGCGCCTGGACGAAGTGAAAGCCGCGCGGGATCTCAACTGCGCCTGCCTTTAAGAAACGAATTCCGACGGATAGGACTGACACGACCGATTTGATCGGTTGCCCATCGGTCCTATCCGTCGTATCGGTCCTGAGGGCCGCCGAAAAGCCCCGCCATGCGCCTGATCCACTACAGCCACCCCGACCCTGCGACGAACCTCGCTCTGGAGGAGGTGCTGCTGAATGAAGTCGAGCAGGGTCGCCAACCCGACACGCTGCGCTTCTGGGAGAGTCCCGTGCCCTTTGTGGTGCTCGGCACAGCCCAGGTGCTCGCGGAGGAAGTCAACGAGCCCTGTTGCCTGACCGACGGGGTGCCCATCATGCGGCGCTGCACGGCGGGAGGCTGCGTCCTTCAGGGGCCCGGTTCCTTCAACTATGCCCTTTTCCTGACCTATGAGCAGTTTCCCGAGGTGGCCTCCCTCCACGCCTCCTACCGATTTATTCTGGGCAACGTCTGCGCCGCCCTGGCCACGCTGGGGATTGAGGCGTCCCACCAGGGCATCTCCGATATCGCCATCGGGGGCTTGAAGGTCTCAGGCAACGCGCAGCGCCGCCGCCGCCGGGCCCTGCTGCACCACGGTACATTGCTTTACCGGGCGGATGCCGCCGCGATCAGCCGCTATATCCGCGAACCCGCCGACCGTCCGGAATACCGTGGTTCTCGGAAGCATGGCGAGTTTGTGACCGCCCTGGCCACTACCCCCGAGGCCCTGACCTCGGCGCTGATAAATGCCTTCGCCCCGTGCGAACGCAGTGCGATCACGACCGACGAGGCGATTCGTGCGGGGGAATTCGCCATGGAAAAGTATGCCCAGGACCACTGGATCCGGCGTCGATAGTCGGTTTTTCCCGCAGGATTTCCCGTAAACTTTTAGGGCCGCTCAGAATTCGTCTTTATCGCATTTGATTGACGGATTGCCCCCCCCTTTGTTACCATCAATCTGTGGCAAAAACTGCATACAGTCCAGCAAGACGATTCGCCGCTGCCCTGCTCATCGGGGCGGTTCTTGGCGCCATATCGGGAACGGTGATCCGAAGCACCACCGCGCCGTCGGCAACGGGAGCCAAGGCCCTCGATGAACGTGCGCAACCCGCACCAAGTGGATCCGAAAACGGCCCCGCGTCGGTTGAAGGCAGCGTGGCCTGGCAGTATGCCATGGCCTATCGCGAAGGCAATTGGGCGAAGGTGGTGGAGTTGACCTATTGGATGAAAGATCGCCTCGATTTCGTCCTTGAGTCCGACGGAGCCGGTGCGGTGCCTGCCGAGAAAGACCGGCTCATGGACGAGTTGGGACTTCGGACGGTTGCGGATAATCGCCTGATGGACGAGGGCGTCGAGGATCAATATGTGTTTTCCCCGGGTGCCGAAATCACCTACGATTCAGTGGATACGGGGCGAGACGACCTGGACGGACCGGTGGCGCGCCGCACCTGGCTGAAGGTGATCTACCCCGCGCGGGAGAAGGCGCTGCTGGATAAGGATGGCTTGCCCATCCGCTCATTACGTGTTGGAATTAACGTGTCCACCGATGGACACGTCCTTAAAGGGAACGTTATTGGCAATCTGGACATAGATTGGGAGTCCATCATGTACGATTGGCCGCTACGATAAGGAACAGAGCCATGCCCCTTGCAAGCTGTGGACGATGCGGAAAAATGTTTAACAAGGTCACGGCCAATGTCTGCGCTGGCTGTGTTGAAGCGGAAGAATCGGATTACGAGAAGATCCGCGATGTGATCGCCTTGAACGAGAACATGAACGCGGAGCAGGTTGCCGAAGCCGCGGAGGTGGACGTTGCCGTGGTGCGCCGAATCATTGGAGAGGGCCGTGTCGCCATGGTAAGCCTCGGCGAAGCGCCCAAGTGCGGCAAGTGCGGCGCTCCGGCCATCAGCATCACGAAGAAACTTTGCCAGGCCTGTCTCGAACGCCTGAATGCGGAGGTGTCCAAGGCCCAGTCTCAGATCAAGCTCGACAAGAAGAAAGACGTCCAGATCGGCGCCTACGACAATAGCGCGCGCAAGGCATTCGAGGCCAAGCGCAAATAGCCCACACTGCCCATGGCCAAGCGCTCATGCCCGGTGGAGAGCCTGTTGGAAGGTAGCAAAGCATGACACATAGAGATAAGGTCGGTGCGGCTGTTATGATTGCGCTGTTCGCGATTTTTTTCGCGGTACTCTACTGGACCATCAAGCCGCCGGCGAGCAGCCCCGGTAGCTTCAAGAACAATGTCATTATTGAGCAGCGCGTCAAGAATCTGAATAAATAGCCGGTAACCTCCCCCCATGCCCCTGACTCCCCAAGCCATAGCCGGGCGAATTTTCGCGCTGGCCCTGTTCTCCTGCCTGATTTTCGTTCACGCGGCCTCGGGTGACGAGCAGAAAATCGAAGTAACCCGGAACGGCGTCACGACCACGCTGGTGCTACCCGAGTATACGAGCCAGGGCGTTCCCTATGCCTCCCTCGCGGATCTCGCGCGACAACTGGGCGGCACGACCGAAGTGGACGCGGCCCGCGCCGCGATGCAATTGGGCGAGACACGCGCGGAAGTCGGCCTGAACGATGTGGCGGTCCAGCGGGGTGGCGAGTCGTTCTCGCTGATTCATCCGGTACTTCCCTACCAGAACGACGCATTGATTGCCATGTCGGACGTCGTCCGCTTTCTGCGGGATGGCTACGGCATGGGTACACCGGAGAATCCGCCGGCCACCTCGGCACTCGCACTGCCCGCCGAGGAAGTACCGCTGGAATCGGTGACACCCGAAGCCCCCTCAACAAGCCCCCTCCCCGATTCCGAGCTGATGGAGACGACGGAACTCGAATCCATTGCGTCCGCCGCCGATACCTTGGAAGACGCTCCCCTGGAGTCAGTGGCGCCCGCCGCGGCGGCACCGACGCCCATGCCCAGCGGAATTGCCGTCGTGGCAATCGATGCCGGGCACGGCGGCGACGACACCGGTGTCGTGGGCGCAACGGGCATTGCCGAAAAAGACCTTTGTCTGACCATCGCCAACAGCCTCAGCCGGATCCTGAGTGAAAAATACGGCCTCGCCACTGTCCTCACGCGGGAGGGGGACGAGGTCCGCAGCACCCAGAGTCGGGCCGATACCCTGAGTAGCCGCAGGGCCGGGCTGGTCGTGAGCATCCATGTCGGCGCGAGCTATGCCACGGGTGCGGCGGGACCAGCACTCTTTGCCCACTCCGCGGCGGGTGCTTCGAGAGCTTCTCTCAGTGTGGCCCGCTCCCTGTCCGATTCCGTTGCGGGTATCTCCGCCCCTTCCATCCCGGTGGTCCATGAGGCCGCACTGGGCCTGCTTCGTGGAAGCACCATCCCGGGCGTGCTGGTCGAGGTTGGAAACCTGGCCAACCCGAACGAAGAGGCACGCCTCGCCGATCCCCAGTATCAAGAACAATTGGCTGCGGCGATTGCCGCGGGCGTCAATCAGGCCCTCGGACGCCCCGAACCCGGGGGAGCCGCGCAATGAGCCGGAATTTTCGCATGACAGTTGTCCAGAAGTTTGTCCTGTCCCTCTGGGCCATGGGCACCCTGATATTACTTTTTGTCGTCATTCTGCTGGTGCGGGAAATCGCCGCAAATGGCCGCGACCCCATCGGCGCCTTCCAGTTGACCGAAGAACAGCAGGCCGAGCGGACCCCCGCCGCGCGAACAACCTCCGTGGGCACGCGTGAAGTGAGTCTCTACTTCTCCGCGCCGGACGGACGCAGCCTCACTACGGAGAAGCGGGTGCTGGCCTTCTCAAACTCCACCGTGGAAAACTGCAAGGCCGTGCTGACCGCCCTCATCGAAGGCCCCCAGACGGGCGGAAGCCCCATCCTGCCGAATACGGTCAAGGTGAAGTCCCTTTTCCTCCTCGAAGGGGGCGAGCTGGTCATCAATTTCTCCCGCGAACTCCAGTCTGAGCATGTGCGTTTCAGTAGCGCCGCGCTAGAGAGTCTCATGGTACAGGGAATCGTCCAGTCGGTCGCCCAGTCGGCAGTCCACGAAGGCGAGGGGCCCCGGGTCAGCCGGGTCCGCTTCCTGATCGAGGATGCCCCACCCACCGAAGCCTTTCCGGCCCACATTGATTTGGGCGAGCCCGTTGCGCCCGACGCGCATTGGCTCACGGCCCAGAATTGAGCGTAGATCATGGTTGAACATCAGGCGGCTGTGGGGGTTTTTGATTCCGGCGTGGGCGGACTCACCGTGGTGCGGCAGATAGAAAAGCGTCTGCCCCAGGAGTCCATTCTCTACCTCGGCGATACCGCGCGCGTGCCCTATGGGACGAAGTCCCCGGATACGGTGGTGCGCTATGCCCGCTCCTGCGCCCACATCCTGGTTTCGCGCGATATCAAACTGCTGGTCGTGGCCTGCAATACCGCTTCGGCATTTGCCCTGGACGTACTGCGCGACGATCTCGACATCCCCGTGCTTGGGGTTATTGAACCGGGCGCCCACGCGGCCGTCCGGGCCACGCGCAACGGACGTATCGGCGTAATTGGCACGGCGGGCACGGTGCGCAGCGGCCGCTATGCCGAGACCATCCATGCGCTGGATGCGGATCTGGTCGTGGTCAGCCAGCCCTGCCCCCTTTTTGTCCCCCTGGCCGAAGAAGGCTGGACCCATGGCGACATTCCTCTTTCCGTGGCCCGCGCCTACCTGGAGCCCCTATTGCAGCAGGGCATCGATACCCTCGTCCTCGGCTGCACCCACTATCCGCTCCTGAAGGACGTGATCGCCCAGGCCGCGGGCGATGGCATTACACTCGTCGACAGCGCCGATGAAACCGCCGCCGTCGTTCAGCATACCCTCGACGGGATGGGGCTTATGGGGATCACCCCCCTGATTCCCCAGTTCCGATTTTTTGTTACCGACGCACCGGAGATGTTCATGCAGGTTGGACAGCGATTCCTGGGGCATACGCTCCAGGAAACCGAATGGGTGGATTTCTGATGGCCGCCAAGTCTACACCATCCTTCATGTACTATATCGTCTCCGTGCTGGCCCTCTCTTCGCTGCTGGCGATCACCGGGCTCCTCGCCGTGAACTTCTGGCTTTCCCGCCCGGTAAACCTTGAAGGAGAGACCGATCGCCTCGCCGATGTGCTTGAAGACGCCCTTCAGGATAACTTCGTACCATCCCAGAATATAGCCCGGGACCCGGCGCTTCCAGAGTTCCTCAATCGTGATGGGACGGAAACCCACTGGAGTTTTCACAGCTTCAATGTAACCCTGCCCGCCCACGTCAAGAGTGATACGCTCAAAGACGAGCTGCGCAAGAAAATGAGCGACTATTTCGTGAAGCTGGTGGACGAGGAAAAGCAGGATGTTACCGGCTATGAAAGCTTTTCGCTCTATTTCGACAATTTCGCCTTCGCAACGGTCACACTTATTCCGGGAAAACCCGACACCGAAGCACCGTACCGAAGCGACCTGCGCAATAGCAGTCGGCAACTGGCCGACGTGGTTGAAAGCGAACTCGCCAGCCTGAAACTGAACCCGCCCCACACCCGCGCCGATGCCATGGAACAGGAAGACCTGAACTCCCAGTGGCTCTACACCTATTTCAGCGCGCAACTGCCCCCCGGGATGACCCTGGGTGAACTCAAGCAGCGGCTGGAATCGCGGATGACGCTCCCCGATGTGCTTTTCAGCACGGATGTGCCACGCGACCCGCCGGTCAGCCTGCTGCTGAGCATCGGGGGCAAGCCCTGCGTGGGAATCGCCTGCGGCCTGATGCCCGCCCCGGAAGCGCCCGCGACGCCTGAGTCCGTTTCGCTGGAAGGCGTGCTGGATGACGGCATCACCGGCAGCGAACCCGACGAGTCACTGGACATGCCCGCGGATGCCCCGGAGATGGTGGTTAGCCCCGTGGTCGTCCCGCCAACCCCGGCCCCCGTACCCCAGGTGGAAACGCCCGCAACGACACCTCCAACGAAAGAGACGCCGAAGCCCATCGCTCCGGTGAAGACGCCAGAGCCCCAATCCAGCGCGTCTCTGACACCCGGCGGAACGGTCCGGCTGGCAATCCTCATCGATGATGGCGGGAACAACAGTTCCCATGGCGACCGTATCCTCGCACTGGACAACCGGCTGACGCTGGCCATACTTCCGAACACACCTTTTGCCGCGGAGATTGCGGAGAAAGGAGCCCAGAAGGGCTTCGAGATCATGCTCCACATGCCCATGGAAACCGACAGCCCTACGGTTCAGTCGGTGCCCGGCACGGTCTTCACACGGATGGAGAAGGAAGAAATTCAGAAGTTGACGAACGCCGCAATAGACCAGATCCCCCATGTGGTGGGCATCAACAACCACACCGGTTCCAAGTTTACCTCGGACCGGGAAAAGATGGGCTATGTCCTGGAGGTTCTGCAAAGCCGGGACCTCTATTTCATCGACAGCGTGACGATCAATACCACCGTGGCCTTCAACGTCGCTCGCGAGATGGGTGTTCCATCGGGCCGACGGGATGTCTTCCTCGACGATTCGACCGACCTTGCCAGTGTCCGCAGGCAGTTCGCAATCCTCCTGGAAACGGCCCAGGAACAAGGTACGGCCATCGGCATCGGCCATTTTCAATGTCCCGCCACCGCAAAAGTACTGGCGGAGGAGATCCCCAAACTGGCGGAAGCCGGCATCGAGCTGGTCCACGCCTCGGAACTGATGCAATGAGTGTTATCCTCGGAATCGAATCCTCCTGCGACGAGACGGGCATCGCCATCGTGCGGGATGGCCGGGAAGTCCTGGCCAATGAAATCGCCTCGCAGATCGACATTCACAAAGTCTTCGGCGGCGTCGTGCCTGAAATCGCATCGCGCCAGCACACCAAGGTAATCTCCCAGTTGGTGAAGCAGGTGATGGACGAGGCCGGGGTCCCGATTGACGCCATCGCGGCGACCCAGGGCCCTGGATTGATGGGATCGCTGCTGGTCGGGCTGAGCTTCGCCAAGGCTTTGGCCTATAGCTGGAAACTGCCCTTCATCCCTGTGCACCATATCGAGGGCCATCTCTTCTCGGCCTTCCTGGGCGAGAAGGCGCCGGAGTTCCCTTTCCTGGCCTTGGTGGTCAGTGGCGGCCACACCCAGATTATCCAGTGTGATCGCCCCCACCACTATTGCATCCTCGGCACCACGCGGGACGACGCCGTGGGCGAATCCTTCGATAAGGTGGCGCGTCTCCTCGACCTGCCCTATCCCGGCGGACCCAGCATTCAAAAGGCGGCGGCCTTGGGCAACCCGAAGGCCTACGACTTTCCCCGTGCCATGCGCAACAAGGCGGGTTTGGAATTCAGTTATAGCGGGCTAAAGACCGCCGTGCTCTACGCCATGCAGGAGGGCGCGGCCAACGTTCCCGACATCGCGGCGAGCTTCCAGGCTGCGGCGATAGACATTCTCCTGATCAAGGTGAAGCAGGCCATCCAGCAGACCAACGCCCAGCGCCTCGTGGTCGCCGGCGGTGTGGCGGCCAATCAACTGCTCCGCGAACGGGTAACGGCAGAATTGGGCATCGAAGTGTTCATGCCGCCCTTCAAGTACTGCATCGACAACGGCGCCATGATCGCCGCCGCCGGCGACAGCCTGTTCAAGCACGGCAAGTTCGGCGATTTCACCATGACCCCGAGCCCGAGCCTCGCACTGTAGGTGCGCACGACGAGGGTGGCTGATTTCGATCCGACTCCGGATCGAGGTTTATAAGTCTGCACTCAATGCATCCCGCCTGTTCCCGTCGTGGTGTACTGGAATTCCCCCAGATACGGAGGAATCCGCCATGTTCACGCATCTCAATCGGATATCTGGACTCCGATGGAACGGGCACTGGCGCAGTCATATTTCCATTCAATGGAAACTGACCACGTAACCGTTCACGGGGTCGCATAGGGACTGACGCGGACCCGTGTGCCATGGTAGCGAAAACGCCGTTAATCTGCAGAAGGCCTTGTCCGAGCGATACTCACTGCAACGTCCGTGGCTGTCCCGTTGTGGCCCGATTGCACTTGGGACGTTCAAAGTGCCCGTATCGAGGGCCAATGTCTCGGATCGCGCGCGCATTGCTGTATCCGAGGCGTCTCCCCTACGACAGGACATCCTTCATGGTTCACTTTCCTGCAAGAAGCTCCTCTTGAATCAACATCACGGGGCTCAACTCCGTTCACTTGGGCGCGTCAGTCCCTATGTGATCCCGTGAACGGTTACTTGACCGCAAAGGCGTGCCACACGTTCGCGTGGTGCGAGCATTCGAGTGGCACGACCGTTGGGTCATATCACTCGCTCATGTCAAAGTCCGCCGTCGTCGTCTCGCCGTCCGCCACTTCCACGACCGCCGTGGCGAATTTCGCATCGTCGAACATGTCCGAGCCGAGCGTCTTGGTGACCAGTACCAGCAGTGTGTATTCCCCTGCGGGAAGACCGTCTATAAAATACGCGCCTCCCCCACCAATTACACAAGCACCTGCCGAAAACTGTCCGATCAACGGGAGCAGGGCCATCGTAACCTCGTCCTCTGTAACCTGCTCGCTGGGGAGTGCGATAACCAAGCCATGGGCCGCCGCCGGCACACCGGCCACGACGCCCTGAACGTTTCCGCCGCCCGCCATGTCGATGTCCAGTTGCTGAAGCTCGCCTTCCGCAAGGTTAACAGGCATCGTTTGGGTTCGCGGAGACTCGCCAAAGGTTGCGCTGATCTGGAGCGTTGCGGCACCGGCGGCGACACCCTCAAAGCTGAAGGTGCCGTCGGCGTTGATGTCTTCCCGGTAGGACTCCGCCCGATCGACGGAGGGCAACTGGAGCACGACAAACCCGCCGATGGCCCGTTGTTCACCGAGCCGAACCACCCCTTCCAGCGACGCCGTTAGAGGCGTAAAATTGATGCTCACTTGCGCCGTCTTGCCCGTCTCTATGTTCGCATCCGCCGTGATGCGGTGCGTGTATTCTTGCTGGCCGGGGTAGATCGCTGTGATTCCCAAAACGCCTGCGGGCAGGTCGGCCAGCGTGGCGCGTCCGTCGGGCCCGGTGGTGCCGCGTTGAAATGACGTACCATGGCCACCCGAGGCGGTCGCAAGGACTGCGGATCCCTCGGCGGGCTTGCCGTCAACCGTGACCAGTATCTCCGCCGCGCCCATCAGATTCTCCAGGATGATGTCCACCTCGCTTAGCTGAGATTCGCCGCCGGTTGGCTGGGTCATGCGATCCCAATCCAGCGTCGCCTTTCCGCTGCCGTGCTTCGGGTGATAGGCGTGCAGCGCTTCGGTGCGATTGTCATAAGAAAGGGTATCGATGGAAAAAACGCCATCGCCTCCCGATGTCCCGTTGATAATGCCGGATGCCAGCACCTCTGCGATCTGCTCCGTCGACCCTTCTGCAACAGGCTTCAATTCAGAGACGGGGGGCGGTGTCTCCGTAAAAATCCACGCACCCGCCACCGGGTTGCCCGCACTGTCGAGCACGTGGCCCTGCACGAGTATTCCCGGCTGGAGGGCAATCTCGATATCCTTCACAGCCTCGGCGGTCTCAAGCTCCAGGGGCGTAAACGCGGTCGCGTAGCCCTTGGCCCGAACAATAATCGTGGTGGGGCCTGTTTCCACTGAAGTCAGATCGAAGTGTCCGCGTGGATCGCTCACCGAGTGTCGCTCCCGCGTGGAACCGCCCTCGATCTTGCTTGCAAAGCCATCCTGCGAGGAAATCGAAAACTCGGTAACCGGCGCTCCAGTGCGCGCATCCACCACACGCCCCGATACGACCGCTCGACCCTGCAATACGATCAGCACGTTCTCGTCGCCCGCTTCCATCGTGGAGAGGCTCTGGTCCGAGTAGCTCTTGTGGCTGGCGTGGCCCGTATATGATCCGGCGGCAAGCCCCGTCAGGCGAAAGGTCCCATCGTCATTCGTCTCGACATGCGGATTTCCGCCTTGTCCGAAAATCTGTATGAAGGCTCCCTTAATCGGCTTCTCGTCGCTGTCCACCACACGCCCAGCAATGGAAAGATTGCCTAGACCCGCGTCACTGTGATTGGATGACCTTTCGTTGTCAGTGGCGAGAACCGGCGAGGCTGCGGGCGCAAAGCCCGCGAAGGGACCGAGATCTGACGGTGCCGCTGATGGCGCTTCCGGCGCGCTTTCCGGTGTTGTCGCAGCCACGGATGCGGTTTCTGGCCCAAGCGTCTCTGGCACTTCGGCAACCGTCTCGAATTCATTCGCCGGAAGTGCGATAACCGGCGGCGGCACGGCTTCCGAATTGTGGTCGCGAAGAAACAGGCCTGTTCCTCCGGCGATGGCGACGATGACTGCTCCGGCGATGAGTGCCTTCTTCATGAGAATGCTCCCTGCGATGGTAGTGGTGATGAGTGGGGTGGTGGCATTTGCCATGGCGGGCAAGCTGGATACGGATATCTTCCCAAGCCCCGCGATCAGTGTGGCGGGCGCGGCTTCTGCCGCCAGCCCGGCTCCGAGGGCCGCGCCCAGCGATGCATTCGTCGTGGTGATATTGCGGCGCTTGAGATCCTTGCGGATGCGCTCCAGGCCCTGCTGGATACGGTAGCCCGCCGTGGGCCGACTGACTCCCATCCGCTCCGCGATTTCCGCGTGGGTCTGGCCTTCGAGGAAGTGGGCCACCAGCGGCACGCGCTCTTTCTCCGGCAAGGCCGCGATGGCCTCGTCCACAACGGTATAGATTTCATCCCAGTCGGGCGAGGCGGGTTCAAGCCGTGCGGCGTAGGCACGGTGCTCGCGCTCCCGGCGACGGGATTCGGTCTTGATGCGGTCCAGGGCCCGGCGCGTGGCCACGGTGTGGAGCCAGGCCCCGAGGGCGCGTCCATCGGCCCGGGTTTTGACGGCGAGCGTCTCGAAGCACTCCTGGGCAACGTCTTCCGCGTCACTCGGGTTGCGGAGGATGCGCCGACAGGTGCCGTAGACCAGGCCCGCGTAGCGCCGGGTGATCTGGTGGAAGGCCTCCGCGTCACCGTGCTGGTACCACTGGTTGAGGAGGGTCTGGTCGTTCGAGTCCATGCCGTGCCGCCTGTTGTTGCGTGTTCCGTTACATTGTACGAATAAGAACGACACGGCGGGGAGTTTGGCTAAAAAATGTTGGTGACCGCTCATCGAATGAGTAAGGGTCTGCGCCCTACGAGACGTGCCACGCGATTGCGAGGTACGAGCAATCGTGTGCCCGTCGCGCCAAACGCCCTGGCGCAATGTGAGTCACTTCACCGAGCGGTTTGTTTACAACGTGTCAAATCTGGAGACCCGCCGCTCGCTCAAGTTTCCCGTATGACTCACGTTTCCCTCGGAACGGGCACACGAATGCTCGTGCCTCGCAATCGTGTGGCACGACCATTTCTGCGGCGTACACTTTTTCATCCTCGGCGAAAAAATCGCGCCAGCAGAGTCTCAAACGCTGCTGGCGCGGAATACTTTTCCTGTCTCGACGTTAGAAGTACACCACGGTCGACATGTAGATCGTGTGCTGCTCCACATCGGCGTCGGTACCGAAAAGGCCGAAGGTGTCGTCGCGGGCGTTGTCGCCGAAGCGGTAGACATAGGCCAGATCGAGGTTAATCCGGTCTTTCACCAGCACGCCCGCGCCGAGGGAGAAGCCGAAGAAATCATTCGGGTCGCCGCTGCCCTTCTGGCTCTTTCCATTGACGCCCACGCCATACCAGAGGTCTTTGCGACCGCCGGAGGGCTCGGGATCGTAGAACAGACCCGCACGCAGGCTGGGCAGGAAATCCTGCTTGGGCTTGGCATCGTTCACGAACACATACTCCGCACCGAGGCGGACGGTGTAGGTGGGGTCAATCTCGCTGAGGTTCTTGTTCAGACCCGTGACGCCGGAGGTCCGACGAAAGGCCCGGCGGGTACTTTCGGGATCGAGCACTTCAAACTGATCCCAGTCGCGCCGTGTGATGTCGAAGGAGACGGTCAACTTGTCATTCGGGAAGCGGTAGGCCGCGCCCAGGCCGAATGCGCTGGGAAAGGTGTACTCCTTCTTTCGCTCGCCGCCGCCGGTCCCGATGAGGGAACCGCTGGCCAGGCGCACGCCCTGCTCGTAGTTTACGTCCGCGCTCCACTTGGTGTGGTACACGGCGCCCACGCTCCAGCGCTCGCTGGGCTTGTAAAGCAGGCCGATGGTGAAGTTGTGGCCCGTAAAATCCGTGAAGTCCTCGTCGATCTGGGTCACGCTGAAGGGAAGGGCGGAACTGTTGAAGAAGGTCCGCTGCCGAATGTTGTTCCGGGTCTTCCATTCGTTGTCCGGGAGGATGTCCTGGTCGTAGATGTTGGCCACGACACCCATGGAGAGTTTGTCGGTCAGTTCGAAGCCGAAGGCCGGTGATAGCGAACTCAGGCCACCGCGCTGGCTGTAGTCGTATTTCGCGGCGAGGTTGACAATGCCGCCGGCCGCGGCACCCACATCGGTGAAGCGGAAGTCGAGGTCCCGGTCGAAATCATACTGCTTCAAGATATTGAGGCTCACTACCAGATTCCGGCCCGCGATGGTGCGGGGGATCGGGTAGACAAAGCTCCCATAGTTGATCTCGTTGTAGTTGACCGTGTTCTCGAAGTTCAACCCGCGGTGGGACGACGAGCTGAAATCCTCGGTGTTGCTCTTGAAGCTGTACACGAGGGAGAGTTCGGGCCGCTCCAACTGGGTCAGACCGCCGGGGTTCCACGAGGCCGCGGTGGCGTCGTCCGCGATGGCGATGAACGCGCTGCCCATGCCGAGCGCGCGGGCACCGCTGCCGACCACGTTGGGCGACGAGTTGATTTCCAACTGGGCCCAGGCGGCACACGGCGCCAGGCTCAACGCCAGGCTACATAGTAATTGCAGGCATGCCTTGTTCAATCGTGGCACCCTCCTCTCCGGTTTGTACCTGTTGGGCCTTCACGCCACTACCCAGGAAACTCAAGATTCTGCCACGACCGACCGGGACGAATTCGCCGGGCTCAAGCACTTCGCCCGTGGTCTCGTCCTTCCAGGGTTCCTGTTCCTGTACGAAGAGGAAGTAGGCCCCTTCCTGGACCTCGTCCTCCTTGGTCCAGTTTACGAGCACATCCGTGCCGCGCACCGAGGTGACTTCGCCGGAAAGGCGCGGGTAGCGGGCGGACAACTGCTCGGACAGCGCCTTGCAGGCCGCTTCTATCTTCGCGGTATCGTTCTTGTCGTCGATGAAGGAGTCCAGCGTGGCAATGAGATCAGAGGTTTCCGCGTCAATCAGTCGCGCTTTGATCTCCAGGCCGGCCTGGTCGTGGGGGAAGACGTCGGCCACGAGGAACACGAAGGCATTGGTCAACTTGCCCAGCGCCAGCGCTTCGTTCGGATCGGCCAGAGCCGCGGAAAGCTGCTGCTCGGTAAGCACGTCCTGCAGGCGCGTACGGTCCACCACGCGGAAGCGATCCGCCGCCAGGATCTGGGCTTCGGTCGTCAGGCGCAGGTTGTCGGTCACACCGGCGTCAAGATTGGCGCCTGCAAAGGCCAGCACCGCCACGGGCATGCGGGATTCCTTGGAGCTCAGCTCTACGGGGCGCACGTCCACGTCGAAGGTCTGGGTGTATTTCTTTCCGCTCTCGTCCGTCGCCTCGATGTTTACCGCGATCTTGGACTCTCCCTCGACACTCGTGTCGATGGGCAGGCGGCGGTTGAAGCTTTCCTTCGGCGCGCCGGTCAACTCGTCCACGGGCGTCCCGTTGATGGACAGCGAGGTCACCTTGGTCTGGGTCACCACTTCGCCGGAGACGCGCAGCGTCCGGTTGTGACGGTAGGGTTGGTCGGGCTTGGGCGACTTCAGGCGAATCTCGCCACCTTCTGCCGCGGCGGGCTCATCCACGGCGAAGGTCAAATCCAGAAGGGGCAGACCGGCGGCGCTGGCGTACTGCAGCAATTCCGGGTGCTTCTGCTTCAGAAGCCACAGCTTGGCCTCGGAAGATTCCGGGTCGCCCTGGAAGACTTTGATGGCGGAGCGGGTCTCATTACCCGCCACGTCGCGCGTGGCCAGCACGAAGGTATTTTCACCGGCGGCCAGGGGAAGCTCGGAATTGAAATCGACCTTCGGGGAGCCGGGCGCTTCCTTAACGATCTTCTGGTCGACCGCCACGGAAACCACGCCATTCTTATCAACGGTGGAACCTTCCAGGATGACGGTGCCGTGGTCCGTTACGGTGGGTTCAATGGGCGAAAACACGCCGATGGTCGGGCCGGTCAAGTCGACCGTGACCTCCACTTCTTTTTTCACTTCCTTCTCGGAAAGATCCTTCGCGGCAACTTCAATTTTGTGGGTGCCTTCGTCCAGCACCACTTCCTTCTTGGCCGCCAGGGTCTCGCCAGACTCGGTGGCGCCGCGCTGGTAGACTTTCTCGGCGTTCACGGTCACTTCCGAAACGCCGGTATCGTCTTTCGTATCCACTTCAAAGGTCAGCTCGCGCGTCGATATTACGGCGCCTTTTTCCGCGATAGGTGCGGGTGCGGGTTTCGCAGGCGCGGGGGCCGGAGGTGCAGTCTTGGCCGGTTCGGGTGTCGCGGGGGCTTCGGGCTTCGCCGGTTCGGGCGCCGGAGCCGGCAGCGTCGCCTGGGCAACCTGCACGGGGGCAATCACCATCGCCAGTTCCGGCTCGGTGGAGTCCGTCACCGTGCCCTTGGCAATTTTTTCGCGACGAACAAGGTCAAGGTAGTAGTGAGCACGCTCAGTATCCACCTGCTCCAGCGAGGTCTTCAGGGCCGCCTCCGCGGCTTCGAGATTGCCCAGGTGGAATTCGACGATACCCAGTTCGCGGTTGGGGAAGTATTCCACGAAGTGCAGACCATAGGTGCGGGCGCGCCAACTGTCTTCGGAGCGTCCCTCCAGGGCCTTCTCTAAATCGGTTTTCGCCTCGGCGTAGAACTTGCCCGCGAGGTAAGAACTACCCCGCTCGGCATAACCCCACCAGGTGCTGCGGAAATTTCCCTTGGTCGTGCCGTAGGTTTCTCCGTCTTCGCCCTGACGCGCACTTTGCTCCGCCGCGCAGCCGCCGAGGATCAATCCCAACACGAGAGTAGCCAGTAATTTCTTAGCCATGCATCATCCCACCTTCCCGAATAAGGTTAATCCTAGCATAAGCAGGAATCCTTGTAAACTATTTAACACCCTGCTGCGCTGCCTTACACCACGGATAGTGTACCGCACGAAGGTTCATTTCGGCGACTCTTGTCTTGGTGCCCGGCGCCAGGCTCCATGGTACTCCCGCGCGCGGGGCGATTTGCAAGTCTGCATGGGGACCATTACAGGACCGATACGAGGGATAGGACAGATTATATCAATCGGTCCTATCCGTCCTATCCGTATCATTTGTCAACTGTCAACTATTGACTTGCGCCCCGTAACTGCCCCAAAATCACCATGGAGAAACCGTCTGCCATTCCCCACGCCATTGTCAGGAGACTTTCATCATGAAAAAGGACCGAAATCTGCTTTTCGGTATGCTGGCCATATCCATGAAGAAAGTTCGGCCCGACAAGCTTGCGGAATTGGCCCGCCAGACTCAATCGGGTGAGGATGCCGACCTGGGCCAGAGTCTGCTCGAAGCGGGGCTCATTTCCCGCGCGGACAAGGAGCAACTGGACAGTCTGGTGGAGATGTCGCTGAAGGAACACGACGGCGACGCCTCCGCGACCATTCAGGATTTCGGGAAGAATCCGGAGAAAATCTCCACGATGGTGGACTCCCTGGACGACTTTCTGGATGCCTTTGATCGCAATGCTGTGAAGCAGGCAGGCGCCAGCCGGGGTGAAACGCCGCCGGACTCCCTCCTGGGCGATGTGGGGACGGACGGCTCGGCCACGGGCAATCTCCCCATGGAACTGGACTCCCTCCTCGAACCGGGCGACGTGGCCCGGACGCGTATCACCCACTCGGGCAACACCAACGACCGGGGCAGCGTGGGCGATATCGCCCGGGGCGACGCCCCCGATTCCTTTTTTGAATCGCTGGGAAGTCCGGACACCCAGATCATGTCCCCCGTTCAGGCGGCGGCGGAACTCGACGAGTCCCAGATTGTGCCCGCCGTCGCGGAACACCGGGGGCGCTACGAGACCATCCGGGAATTCGCCAAGGGCGGCATGGGCCAGATTACGCTGGTTCACGACACGCATCTGGGCCGCGACGTGGCCTTGAAGCAACTCCTCCAACGCAATATTCTGCCCGAAACCCGGCCCGGTGCGCCCACCACGGCCATTTTGACCATTCCCATTATCGCCCGCTTCCTCCAGGAGGCCCGCGTCACGGGGCAGTTGGAGCACCCGTCGATCATCCCGGTCTACGAGCTCGGTTACCGGGCCGACGGCAGCCTCTACTACACCATGAAGCTAATTCGCGGCCAATCCATGCATGATTTCCTGAAGGATGCCAAAGATATCCGGGATCGCATGACGCTCCTGACCCACTTCCTGAACCTGTGCCAGGCCATCAGCTACGCCCACAGCCGGGGCGTGATCCACCGCGATCTCAAGCCCATGAACATCATGATCGGCGAGTTCGGCGAGACTGTGCTCATCGACTGGGGCATCGCCAAGGTCAAGGGGCAGGACGACATCCACGCCAAGGGGCTTCAGGAAACTTTCCACGCCATGCGGGTGAGCAGCACCGAGGCGACCGCCAAGACGATGTACGGCCAGACCATCGGATCGCCCTACTTCATGCCCGCCGAACAGGCCATGGGCCGCACCGACCTCATCGACGAACGATCCGATGTCTACTCCCTCGGCGCGGTGCTCTACGTCATCCTCACGGGCCAGATGCCCTACGCGGGCAACAACGTCCGCGAGTTCATGGGCAAAGTCGGCCAGGTCGAGCCCCGCCCTGTGCGCGAACTGGAGCCCCTGGCACCGCCGGAACTGGCCGCCATCGTGAAGAAGGCCATGGCCCTGGTGCCGGAGAATCGGTATCAGTCCGCGAAGGAATTGACCGACGAGATTCAGCGCTTCCTGTCCGGGGGCAACGTCAGCGCCTATGACTACAGCCTGATGGAGACCGCGAAGCGGCTTTACAAGAAGCACAAGGTCAAGATCAATGTGTCGATTGGCGCCGTGGCGGCTTTGGCGATCTTCGGCGTCATCTATAGCGTCAACGTTACAAAGCAGAAGAACCGCGCCCTGGCGGCGGAAGCGGTGGCCGTCGAACAAAAGGGAATCGCGGAAGAGCAAAAAGGAATTGCGGAAGACGAACGCGACAACGCCCAGCAGCAGCTTTACTACGCCAACATCGCCAATACTAAGTTCAACATCAACGAGCAGCAGATGGCCAAGGCGCGCGAGCTCCTGGCAAGCTGCGAGCCCGCCAGCCTGCGCCAGTGGGAATGGGGCCACCTCCAGGCTGAGACCCACGCCGACCTCATGACCCTTGACCGGGGCGGGCGCTTCACGGCCTTCACAAACGATGGCGCAGGTCTCCTCACCGCCACCCCGCGCGGCACCCTCTCGCTACACGACCTGAACACGGGCGAGGTGCTTCACGAGTTCGTGAATCACGCCGGCAACGGCACCGCCGTGGCCGCCAGCGCCGATGTCTCGCGTATCGCCATCCGGGGCGACAAGGCCGTCCAGGTTTGGGATGTGAACTCCAAAGAGGAAATCCTCCACTACGATGAAGTGCGCGAAACCTCGGACAGGCACCACTTGGCCCTTTCCGCCAATGGCAAGTACGTCGCCGCGCTCAACGCAACCGATACCAACCGTGCCTTCACCGCCCGCGTGTGGGATCTGGAGAGCAAAGCGGTCGTGCTGGAACTGGAAGGCTGCCAGCTTGCGGGCTTCAGCACCTTTTTCAGTCCAGACGGCTCGCTGCTATTCATCGCGCGCCACTTCCTCACGGAAGATCTGAAACGCGAGCGCCTCTTCGAGGTCTACAGCATTCCCTCGGGCGAGGTAAAGGGCACCTACAAGATCCCTGAAGACAGCGCGGTCTCCTATCACACCGGCGCATTCAGTCCCGACAATTCGCTCCTCGCGCTGGGCACGGAAGACCA
This sequence comes from Candidatus Hydrogenedentales bacterium, assembly GCA_041859365.1. Lineage (GTDB taxonomy): Bacteria > Hydrogenedentota > Hydrogenedentia > Hydrogenedentales > JAEUWI01 > JAEUWI01. The sequence continues at coordinate 2,860 of JBHEKR010000515.1, read as the reverse complement.
ACTGGAGCTGTGGGATCCGGCCTCGCTGAAAGCCCCGAAAAGCACCTTCAACGATCTCCGCTTCTATTCGCCGGACCTCCTCAACTTCAGCAATGACGGCGCCCATCTCGCGGGCTGCACCAACGACGGTCATCTGGTTGTAATTGAAGCCGCGACCGGCAAGGAATACCGCCTGGAAAAGGCGCACGAGGACATCATCCGAGCCGTGCGCTTCAGTCCCGACGGAAAGCGCCTCGCCAGCGTCTCGGACGATCGCACCCTGCGACTCTGGTCCGTTCCGGAACTGCGCCCCATCCGTACCTTCCGGGGCCACGACAACTCGATCTATACCCTGGGCTTCAGCGGGGACGGCCTTCGCGTTGCCACCTCGTCGCCCCAGGACAGCATCGCAAAGGTTTGGGACCTGAGCGCGGATCTTGAATTCGCCCCCTCGGAAATCCCCGCCTTCGCCACCGCAACCTACCACGCGGGCACGGGTCTGGTGGCGGGCAGCGGCCAAACCGAAGTCTTCGTGTGGGACGCCCGCACGGGGCACCGACGCCACACCCTGGCGGCGCACGCGGACGCCGCCAAGGCCATCGGCTTCAACACCGCCGGGACACTACTGGCCTCGCTCGGCAAAGAGGGCGACTCCGATGCGCTCCGGGTGTGGGACGTGGCGTCCGGGGAATTGAAGTACACCATTCCCACGGGCCTGGTCGGCGGTGAGTCGCTATGGTTCCTCGCGGGCGACGCTCAGGTGCTGGTGAAGGCCGGCACACCGATTGTCCGAATCGATCTGGCCGCAGGCACCGTCTCTCCCCTCTTCGCCGAGGGCACGCCCCTGGCGGGAAAGCGACTTCAGTTTGTGGAGGTCGATCCCACCGGCACCCATTTGACCGCTACTTTTAAGGCCGAGGCCGAGAGCACCCAGACCGCGGTCTATGCCGATCTCGGAAGCGAAAGCGCGCCCGTAACGCTGGACATAACCAACGCTATCGATGCGCGGTCATTGTTCACACCGACCGATGGCGAGCTTATCCTGAGCGAGGTCAATCCACAGCAGGAAGCGGACGGAGATCGAGGCCCCGGAATCGGCTCCAGCAGTTTAAGTCGGTGGAAGATCGCCGACAACTCGCGGACCGCGCCGTCGCCCGCCCACGGTGATCGTGTGAACGCTCTTATATTCTCTCCCGATGGCGCGCGCTTTGCCACGGCCAGCCAGGACCGCACCGCGATCATCTGGAAGAGTGACGACCTGACCCCTGTGGCCACGCTTATTGGCCATTCCAGAGCCGTTTCCAGGGTGGCCTTCAGCCCGGACGGCAACCGGGTGGTCACAGGCGGCGATGATCGCACCTTCAAGATTTTTGACGCCGCATCGGGCATTCAAATTCTTACGCTGAACAACGCGGGTGTGACGGCGAACATTCAGGTGGGCCTGCCCCAGCAGATCGCCTTCAGCGCCGACGGGCTACATCTGGCCACCATCACGAAGCCGCCGGTCTCCCCCATGATTTTGCACGCCTTCTCCACGGACATGGCGGACTACCCGGCCGTTGAGGAGAAGGCGGCGGACGCCGAATCGAACGCCGCCACCGTAGATTCCCAATTGAAGTCGGCCCTGAATTCAACCGATGTCACGGTCAAAACGGCGGCGGAGAGCGCTATGGAAACCGCGCAACTCGAAAAACAACTGGAAACCTATAAACGCCAATACTGGCGCAAGTAGTGGCCTCTCGGGGCCGCATGGACACAGCCGGGGCACGCGCCGCGGCGCAAGGAGGATTACCCCATGATTAAAGATCGCATGATTCGCCTGAAGCTGAGGAAGAGCTTTCACGAACAGCGCCCCCTGTCGTATGTGGGCAAGGTTACGGCCTTCAACGACTACTGGGTCGCGATGGAAGCCACGGGCGTCATGGTGGCGCGCAACCAGCCCAACAATATTCAGGTCGACAAGCACCGCAATGCCGCGATCATCCCCCGCGACAATGTGGAGTCCATCATCATTCTGCCGGACAACTTCGACGTGAAGAACATCAAGTTTACCACCGAAGGGCAGCAGATCCACATGGTGGTGCCGGGTGCGGCTGGTGTGTACATCGGCGAAATGGGCGAAGGCTGAGCCCGTATGGCTCACCAATCTTGAGGATTGAGACGATGAATACAAAATGGATCTGTTCCCCCCTCGGCTGGCTGGCTTGCACGCTGCTTCTGGCCCTCCACCTGACGGGCTGCGGAGGCTCCACGGAGGAAGAGATCGCCGAGAAGGTGATTGAGGCCGGCATGCCCGATGGCGCCAAGGTGGAAATCAATGAAGACGGGGGCAATATCAAGATCGAAAGCCCCGATGGTTCGCTCAATATGGAGACCGGAGAATCCGTGGCCCTGCCGGCAAACTTCCCCGCCGATCTCCCCATTCCCGATGGCATCACGTGGCAGATGGTCCAGGCCTCGCAGGCGGACGGAAAGGACTTGCTCGTCGTTCAGGGTTCCGTTCCCTCACCCCTGGACACCGTGGCCTCTTCGGTGCGCGGCAAGCTGGCGGAGCAGGGCTGGGAAACCGTGAGCACCTTCATGCAGGCGGGTGAAGCGGAAATGCTCTCGTTCAAGAAGGGCGACCGCGAATTGAGTGTCTCCATCTCGAAAGATGGCGAAAAGACTCAGGTGTTGTATTCTGTGCAGTAGGGTTTGCTTATGACGTCGCCGCCCCGTGGCTATCATGGGGCGGTGTTTTTTTTGCCTCTTCATCAGAATCTGTGGGTTCTTTCCGGCTCAGGCAAGTGTCCAAGTGTATGAAACAAGGCCACTTTGAGCACGTCATAGCTTCTGTATCCGTAGGCGCGTCTTGTGATCAAATTGAGTTTTCGGTTCATTC
>JBHEKR010000447.1:0-14955 GCA_041859365.1 Candidatus Hydrogenedentales bacterium | reverse complement strand
GCGTGGTAGACGTTTGCCGCCGGCACGGCAAGATCGCCGGTGGCGACGCCGCGTGCGGATTCGCGAACACGGCGATGCAACTGGCCGGCAAGCGGATGATACCCACCGTGGTCGCCGCCGTGGTCCGGGCGATGGGCGCGGCCCGCTCCCTCGTGGCCCTGGAATGCGGCGCGACCGGCCCGGACAAAGATTGTGCCTACGAGGGCCCGATCCTCAAGGCCATCGCGGGCATCCCGATCTCCATGGAGGGCAAGTCCGCCGCGTGCGCCCATTCCAGCCCCCTGGGCAACGTGGCCATGTGCTGCTGCGATCTGTGGAGCAACGAGTCCGTGCCCTTCGTGAACCTTTTCGGCGGCCACACGCCCAAGGTGTGCCTTGAACAGCTCTGGTATGACTGCAAACTGATGAACACGGCATCGAAACAGGGGCAGGCGCTCGCCCTGAGAAACCTGCTCAGCGAGTCCGACATCCACACCAGCGCCGAGGCGCTGATGCTGGCGCCCGCGTCCGCGCTGCGGCTTGCCCGCGCCATTGTCGCCTCGCCCGACCGCGCCACCCGCACCCTGAACGCCGCCCGGGAGGCCCTGCGCATTATCGACGAGGCCCTGGCCGATGGCCGCCTGGCGATTCCGCCCATAGAGATGCCCTGGCTCGACCCTATGCGCGAAAGTCTCGAGGAATTCGCGGGCCTGGACGGAAAGCGGATCGACTTCTACGCCGCCCAGTTTCCGGGCCGGTTCATCCCAGGTGAATACGGCCTCTGAGGAAACGGCTGAGGTCGGAAAGAATAATCCGGAGATTAGAATGGACTCACAATGACATCATCGACGCATCATGATCCGTCCCGCACCTCCGTCGTCATCGTCGGCGCTGGTCTTTCTGGCTTGGTGGCGGGCCGCGAGCTGCACGATGCGGGCGTGGACCTGCTGATACTCGACAAAGGCCGTGGGGTAGGGGGGCGTTGCGCCACACGGCGTATCGACGAACACCGCGTTGACCATGGCGCCCAGTTCTTTACCGTGCGCAGTCCGGTCTTCGCTGACATCGTACGCGATTGGCTGGCCCTTGGTCTGGTGCGGCCGTGGTCACTCGGCTTTCCGGAGCAGGGGAAGTCGACGGCGAGTGAACGTTACCCCCGTTACTGTGCGGTCGCGGGTATGAGCGCGATTCCAAAGCATCTTGCCACGGGTCTGCCGGTGAAGACGGGCACGACCGTTACCGAAGTGACCCGATCGGATGATATGTGGATCGTCCGGACGGGCAGTGACGAAGTCGTTTGTGCCGAGCGGCTGATACTCACCGCCCCGCTGCCGCAGTCCCTCGCATTGCTGCCGACAGAGACCCAGGCGCAACTGCTTGAGACGTGTCCCGCCCTTCACGATGTCCACTATGAGCCCTGCTTCTCGCTCATGCTTATCCTCGATGGCCCCTCGGCCATACCGGAACCCGGCGCGGTCCAGCTCAATGGCCCCGAGATCGCCTGGATTGCCGACAATACCCAAAAGCTTCAATTGGCCGGAAACGCGGCACTGACTCTTCACACGACCCGCGAGTTCGCAGAGGAACATATGGACGCGCCCGTGGACGAAATCGCCGAGCGCCTGATTGCGACGGCTGCAGGTTATTTGGGCAGCAATGTGATAAGCTGGCAAATTCACCGGTGGCGCTACAGCAAGCCCCTGAGTTTTGCCGGTGTACCTTGCGTGAGCGTGGGCAGTCCTGTGAACCTGCTGCTCTGTGGCGACTACATGCAACCGCCGTCACGCGTGGAAGGGGCCATACTTTCGGGTCTGGCCGCCGCCAGGGAGATCCTGACCCGGTGCTAATCCGGCATCAGAGCTTCCTTTCATGGCCAGGCGTCCGGGCAGTGCGCAACGATACAACTTGGGAAGATCAGCATTGAAGCTCGACAGGCAGAGGAAGAACGAGGTCGATTTCAGCGTGATCGTGATGGTGGACTTTTTGCTGCTCGCCACGATCAAACCGCGCGGGACAGGGCGTACCATGGCCAACGCCCGCTCATGACCGCGACCTCTGTTCCACTCACACGCACCGTCAAAGCAGGCTATGGCGCCGCCGATTTGGGCATGGCCGGGGTGGAGGTACTTCTTCAGCTTTTTCTGCTGGAATTCTACACGCGCTCGGTAGGGCTGTCGGCCAGCCTTGTGGGGTATGCGTTGGGGATTGCCGTCGCCTGGGACGCCATTACCGACCCCTTGATGGGGACCCTGTCTGACCGGACGCGGACGCGGTGGGGCATGCGGCGGCCCTACATGCTTGCGGGGGGCCTGGTCTTTGCCATCGCGGTCCCGCTCTTGTTCTGGCCGCCCGCTCTGGCGACCCAGGGTGGCAAATTCGGCTACCTGCTCCTCACCTACCTGCTGCTGAACACGGGCTACACCGTCCTCTCCGTGCCCTACACCGCACTGGCGGGGGAGATGACCACAGATCGCGGCGAGCGCACGGAACTCTTTGGCTGGCGTCTCCTGGCAAAGAATGGCGGCTTTCTCATCGGCGCCCTGGCGCCGGGCCTGCTCTACAACGCTGCCGAACCCCATGGGGCCGCCGCCGCGCTTCAGGAATCCCGAGGCACCGTGGCGTGGGCCCTCGCGGGAATCGTGCTCCTGACGGTCTGGATATCCACGGTGGCCGTCCGGCGGCACGACACCTATGCGCGGGCCGTTGCTCGAAGGGGTGGCGCCGTCTCACCACGCGAGATGCTGTATGAGTGGCGGGGGGTGCTGCGCAACCCCCTGTTCCTGCCCATGGTCATTGCCTTTGTCATCGCCCAATCCGGCCGCACCATCAACGCCTCCCTCGGCATCTACTACTACAAGATCTTCCTGGGCCTGACCGAGCGTGATATCGCCGCCGTTCTGGGCGCCTTTATCCTCTCCGTCAGCCTGTCCGTCGTTCTGTGGCTGTGGGTTTCGAAACGTATCGGAAAGAAGCGGGCCGCATTCACGGGCGCCCTGTCCCTCGGGCTCCTGACGATGGTCACCTACCCCTTCCTGCCGACGGGCCAGCTTTTACCCGTGCTCCTATTCGCATCCGGCTTTGGCGGCATGACGGTCGGCTCCGTTATCCTCTTCGAGGCGCTCGTCGCCGACGCCGTCGATTACGATGAGCTGAAGACCGGCCGACACCGCGAGGGCCTCTATTACGGCATCTGGACGATGGCCACCAAGTTCGCCCGGGCCGCTGGCCTTGCGCTCACTGGTATCCTCCTCGACGCCATCGGGCTCGACCCGGCGGTTTCCGAGCATTCTCCCGAACTCGGGTGGCGCATCGCGCTGCTCTTCGGGCCGGGCGTCGGCCTTTGGTTTGTGCTGGCTGCCCTCGTATTCCTGCTGCTGCCCCACAGCGAAGCGAAGCAGGACCGTATTCAGGCGCTACTACGGAGACGGGGGGCGCGCCGTCGCACGCCTTGAGGATTGTATTCACCTCAACGGTTTCGGCGACGTGACCGCGAGCTATGTCTACGGCAACTACATCGACGACGTCCTACGGATGTACCGCGATCTGGATGGCCTGCCAGGGCAGTCTTGTAGGCGTACACGGCACAATAGTCGGGCCCCATTTCGCGGGTGTCCGCCTGTATATGGTGGGCGAATCACTGTATCAGGCAACTGCCCATATCTTCTTGCCCAGAGAGGGTGGAAGCAACAACCCAAGACAGGTAGAGAAATGGACGACTTGCCTGGGAGTTCGTAGCGCACACAATCCTTAGCGGACTACCATTGACATACTACCATCTTCATGCTAGTATCCTGAACTGGAACTCCTCAAAAAGCGAGAATGTCGTTATACAAGATTTGGGAACTTGTGTACTTCTGTGTGTCTGATTCTCGCCATTTCATAAGTGCGCCTTCAAGCATTCTATTCTTTCTGACACGGTGAGTTAAGGTCTCAGCTCTTGTAGCATGGTGATTTCCATGAAATATCGCGTGATCGTATTTCTGTCTCTCCTTCTAATAACGGGCGCATTTTTGCAAGGTTGCCCTCCCCCGGAAGTCTCGGTGCCTGATGTCCGCGGTCTGACCCAGGCTGCTGCCGTAACGGCCCTGACGGACGCGAATCTCGTCCTGGGTGCAGTGGCGGAAGCCTTCGACGATACCGTTGCCGTCGGTTTAGTCATATCCCAAAGCCCCCCTCCAGGCGCCACGGTAGAGCGAGGCTCCGAAGTAGGGATTACGGTGTCTTTGGGCCCCGAGCCGGGAGGTGAAGGCGAAGGTGAGGGGGAATCGTTGATCCCTGCATCTCCGCAGGTATCTGCGTCCACCTTGCAGACTTCAGAAAGCTCCGTAGTGCTAACAGGCACAACGCTACCTGAGATGGCCATTCGCGTGAATGGCGGCGCGTCGTTGGCGGAAGCGGTTGCCGACGGCAACGGCCAGTTTGAAGTAACGGTTCTACTGCGGGCCAATCGGGAGAACCAACTATATATAACTGCCCGTAATGCCGAGGGCGTGGAAAGCGCACCGAGCGTCGTTCAAGTGCTTCAGGATGGTGAGGACCCCACCCTTCACATCGACTTTCCGCCAGATGGTGCCGTATTGACCAACGAGACCATAACGGTCGCCGGACGGGTTTCTGATTTACTCAGTGGGTTCATGGGGCTGGGCGTGGAGGTGAATGGGTCTCCCGCCGCCGTGGCTATCGGCATTGGCACCAATGGCACCTTCGATCATCCCGGGCAGACCCTCGTCCTCGGCGCCAATGTTATCACCGCCGTTGCGACCGATGCTTTGGGCAATCAAATCGAGCGTCAGATCACGGTAACCCGCGTGGAACCGACTGGCCCCCGAATGGCCGCCATCTCGGGCGATGGCCAGAGCGCGGTGGTGTACAACAGCCTCCCTCAGCCCCTGCGGATTCGGATGACCCACCCCGATGGCGACCCTTTCGAAGGCAAGGTGGTGACCTTTCAGGTGACGCGCAGCAATGGTCTGCTCGGGTTGCATTCCAATGATTTGGATGCCCGCAAGCGCATGGTGCAGGTCGCTACCGACGCCAACGGCGAGGCGGCGGCCTACCTCTGGATGGGCAGCGATGCCGGTTGCGGAAACAACCGCGTGGAAGTCACCAGCACCGACATCAGCGGCACCACCTACTTCTGCGCCACAGCCCTGCCGGGTCTGCCCAAGCAGATAAACATTGGCAGCGGCAACAACCAGCGCACCGAAACCGGGGCATCGGCGCCGGAGCCGCTCCGCGCCTGGGTCAGCGATTCATGCAACGGAACGAAGGACCTTCCCGTAACCTTTACCGTGACGCAAGGTGGCGGCAAGGTAAATGGGGAGGATTCGGTGACTGTGTCAACCGGCGACACCGGCCACGCCCAGGTGGATTTCGTCGCGGGCGCTGCGGGTGGAAACAACTTCGTGGAGGCCACCTTCGATGGCAATCCAGGTCCCCCCGCCACCTTCAATATCCTGGGCGTCGAGCGAACCGAGGATGTCCCGACAACCTTCAGAGGGATTATTCTGGATAACGCTTACCAGCCCATTCAGGGCGTGGCGTGCACCTTGGTTGTAAACAATACTCAAGTCTCCTCGGATGTCACTACCACCGAACAGGGACAGTTTCTTTTCGAGGACATCGTTCCCGGGCCCGCCCAGGTTCTTCTCGACGGACTTCAGGCCACCGCCGTGGGTGGTGTCGCCGTGCCGCCCGGCTCCTTTCCCAGCTTGTCCTACAACCTGGTCATCGTGCCCAACGCGGAGAACAGTCTCCCCGCCCCCGTGCAGCTTCCGCCCCTGAACCCCGAGAACGCGGTGATCTACGACGGCACCCAGGACGTGGAACTCACCACTACCGGCATGGACGGCCTGAAGATGATCGTCCGCGCGGGAAGCATGACCCTGCGTGACGGCAAAAGACCAAGCCCTGCGAAACCGGAAGTCCTCTCCCTGAACCAGGTACACCATGACGACGTCCCCATGCCCATGCCCGATGGCGTGTCACCGCCCTTCGCCTGGACGGTGCAACCCGCAGGAGCCAGGTTCGACCCACCCATCGAAGTGACTTACCCCAATATGTCCGGATTGGACCCCGGCGCGGTCGCCTACTTCCTCAGCTACAACCACGACACCGAGCAGTTTGACATCGTGGCCTCGGGCTCGGTGAGTGAGGACGGCAGTGTGATCACCACGGACAGGGGAAGCGGGCTGACGATTTCGGGATGGGGGTGCAACTGCCCGCCGTATGAAGTGACTGGCGAGTGTAGAAAATGCCCAGACGAAAGTTGTCCAAATTCTGAAAACTGTTCGGTGAAAGAACAGTTACCTAGTTTCCAGTGTGGAGTGTGTCCACCTGGCAAGTACTGGAATTCCACGGAGTGCATTGATTTTAACTGTGCAGACGGAGACTGGTCATTTGCTTTCTACGCATGGCTAACCGGCGAGCTATATTGGTGGCAGATCGAATATATCGCAACTTACTCATTGGCGACAAGGGAGTATTTCACGTTTCTTATTAAGGACGGATATTACAGTTCCTTTAATATAGGAAGTAATAGGGCGGTTGGAAACGCACATCGTCACATGACTTGGCAGTGCAACCTAGCCCAGCAATTTGGTCCGTCGATTGCCGCCCAAATAGGTTGGGCCCATGAGGGTGGAAAACATAGCGACGAATCTACAACCGATCTGTACAATAATTTTCTGGGGCGAGAATTGGCGGCGAGTTTACCTCCTGGTGGGTCCTGCTTTGATGCCGCATTGGCGGCTATTGTGTTCCCAGATCCTGAAATGCCCCCACTTATTGTAGACGAAGGTGACAGAGATGTTCCATTTACAGGCGAACAGCGAGCTTTGGTGAACAGATTTGCGGAATCTATCGCCTGCCCAGGCGGGACCACAGACTCAAAAGAGTCGGATGGTGTGCTAGAGCTAAACGTAGTTCTCTCCAAGAATCCACTTCTCTTAGGAGAGACTACAATTCCAACATTCCAGACAGCCGAAGGCATTCCCATTCTTGAGCCAACGTTTAAAGTAGCTATGTTTATGCGATTAGACGGTATACTATCACTTGAAGATGACAAATCCTTAAAGGCGCAATCTGTCGGCAAAGAAACTATTTCCGTGATGGCAACCGACGGCGTTGAATTCTATATGGGCGAAGTCAGTGTAGTCGTTGGAACCCCTTCGGATTTGGATGGAGACGGCATTCCAGGTGATTTTGAGCAAACGATTGGGCTGGACGATTCAAATCATGACGACGGATTGCAGGATGCGGACGGAGATCTACTCGCAAATAGCTTTGAATATTTGATTGGAACGCAGATTGATCTGGAAGACTCAGACGGCGATGGCTTGGATGACGGACTAGAGGTTCTAGTATTTTATTCCGATCCCTTGGTAATTGACTATAGAATTTCTGACGCATTTACGTTCTCGGCTGGAGGAAGAACTGTAGCTACCAATCAAGACGGAAGCTTCAATTTGGCCAATATCTCTGTATCGGATAATTTTGGATCCGGGGGGCCAGGTTCCGCGCCCGACTTCATAGGTGACGATTGGGTTCGCATTGTCGGTGTAGCCAATCTATTTGGAGGAGCGATCTACGCATATTCCCATCCGTTCCAATTGGGCCAGGGTCAATCCATTCAGTTCTCAACTTCCGATTTTACCGTTTCAGAATCACCGCCACCTTTCCCGAATTCCATTACCCTCCATGCCTCGTCGCCTATCCTGGTTTCTGACGCTACCTCGCAGCTAACAACGATCGGCGTACTGATTGACGGAAGCGAACTTAATGTTACTCCAACTGCGTTAGGAACGACCTACCGCGTGAGCAATACCGACGTCGTAACTGTCGATGCCGAAGGATTGGCCAAAGGTCACGCGCCCGGCGTTGCCTTCATTACGGCCACAAACAACGGTGCGACTGCGGTCAAGCGCATCCAAGTGGTCCAGGATAGCCGCGAAGTTCGCATTCAGGGCATCGTGCAATTGCCCGATGGCTCTCCCGCTGAGAACGCGAACGTGTCGACCTCCTTCGGTGGCACCACAACGAACGCGCAAGGTGCCTTTACTATGGTGTTCGATGTGGATTCGGAAACGACTTCCATCATCGTCAATGTGGACTGGAGCGATGGCATTCAGACGGGCTCGGTATCGCGCGCGGTCAATCTGTTGCAGGAGGGCGTCACGGACGCCGGTATTCTCACGCTTTCGCTTGACGATCCCGGCGAGACGGTACATTGGGTGGGGTCCACGTTCGGGGACTGGAACGATCCCGAGAACTGGAGCGATGGAGTCTTGCCCGCTCCCGGGTCTACCGTTATCGTCAACAGCGCCGGTTCACCCGTAACGGTGTCCATCGATCAGGATACGACGTGGGAGGATCTCAACATTCGCTTAGGCGAAGGCGTAAGTCTGGTCACCACCTTAACGACGTTGACCATTCAGGGCGACACCCGATTTCAGGGGACAATGCTGCTCGAGAACGGCTCGACGCTGGCAATTTCCGGCGCGGAAACGGTATTCAACATGGTGGGCGATCTTGGGGTAAGCGATGTGGGATCTGAAGGTGTGGGAACACTCCAACTTCATGACGGGGCGCTTGTGGTATTGGATGTTCCAGCATTGGACCACATTGAAGTCTTCCTGTATGGAGAAAATAACTCACTCACGTTGCCCAGCGCCCGGACCATGTCCGACGGGGTGCTGCAGATTGAGAGCAACTCGGTGTTCAGCGGCCCGGCTATGACGGATTTGACGCGAACTTCAATAAGCGTTTACAACGGTGGCAAGGTGGAACTCCCAAGCTTGACCACGGCGACGGGAGCGCCAGGCGCGAGTATGAGATTCTGGAGTGACGCCGCCGAGATTGTCGCGCCCCTACTTACGTCGCTAGCGAACACAACCCTTAAAGCCTCCAGAGGCGGCGTGATCGGTTTTCCTGAATTGTCAGAGTTCCGTTTCGAGCCGGGCTGCAGTGAACTCACAATTATCGAGGCAGGTGGTACGCGCAGCGGTGACGCGCGTCCGAGTTCGATCGCATTGCCACGTCTTGAGACACTGGCGTATCACCCGTCCTGTGATGTGGGTTTTGATGTAGATGCCAGGGCTGGCGGACACATTGATCTTTCTGGTCTTATCGCCGTTGACTTTAGCGCTGCTGTGAGCGCCGCTTCGGTGTTCTTCCATGCGCAGGGTGAGGGTTCATTAATCGATTTGACGGCGATGACATCTCTCCAAGTACGAATGGGGGTGACGACGGATTCTGGGGGTGCGGTTCTCCTGCCAAACCTGGATAGCGCACTCGGCGATTTCTCGGTTGACAATGCGACACTGAGCTTGCCGAGTCTGACGTCGATTAGTGGAGCGTCGCTTGAGGTGACATCCGGCGGATTGTTGGACATGCCCAATTTGACGGGCATTTCGGAGACTTCCGTTTCCCTGTTTGGTGACGGTGTGTTCAATGCGCCATTGCTCACGGGCATGTCAGGACCTGCGGAGTCTACATTAAGTATCACAGTGTCCGGGGATGCAGCATTCCAAGTGCCCAAATTGTTTTCATTGGTGAACATGAGGCTTCACGCCGATCGGGGTGCGCAACTGGTGCTTCCTGAGTTGACGACGTTCCGTTTCGAGCCAGGTTGCAGTAGTCTAACGATCATCGAGGCGAGTGGTATGCGCAGTGCAGACGCGCGTCCGAGTCTAGTCTCATTGCCAAAACTGCCAACGGTGGCATACCATCCGACCTGTGATGCGGGGTTTGATGTAGAGGCACGATTTGGCGGACATGTCGATCTTTCGGCCCTTAGCTCCGTGGATATTAGCCCTGAGGTCGTCGAGTCTACGGTAAATCTAGTTGCCGAGGGGGAGGGTTCCTTGATTGATTTGACGACAATGGAGTCCTTTGACGCGCGACTGACGTTGGAAACGATTTCGGGTGGAACGGTACTCTTACCAAATCTCAAGGAGGCTGTAGGCGAATTTTCGGTGGATGGAGGGACACTAAGCTTGCCCGGTTTAACGTCGATCAGTGGGTCGTCGCTGGTGATAGAGTCCGATGGCGTACTGGAATTGCCTGAATTGACGACCCTCTCGGAAACTTCAGTCGTTGTAGGTCCTTCTCCAGAGCTTGTAACGTTGACCTTGCCCAAGCTGACCTCAATTAGTGGGGCGTCACTGGTCGTGGAATCCAACGGTTTGCTGGACCTTCCCAAGTTGACGGCCCTGTCTGAAACGTCAGTGTCCGTTTTCAGCGATGGAACCCTGAATATGCCCGTACTTACGGGTGCTTCGGGGCCTGCAGATGCGGTACTGAGTATCACACTTTCCGGGAATGCCACTTTCCAGGCGCCCATGCTGTCTTCACTGACAAATATGACACTTCTTGCCGATTTGGGTGCGGAGTTAAGGCTCCCTGCACTGGAGACGTTCCGTTTCGAGCCAGGTTGTAGTAGTCTAACGATCATCGAGGCGAGTGGAATGCGCAGCGGTGACGCGCGTCCGAGTCTGATCTCATTGCCGGGTCTGGAGACGCTGGTATACCATCCGACGTGCGATGCCGGGTTTGTCTTGGCAGCGCGGTTTGGTGGACAAGTGGATCTTTCGGGCCTTAGTTCGGTGGACCTCAACCCTGTGGTTGTCGACGCTCCAATAGAGTTAATCGCCGAGGGTGAGGGCTCCTTGCTTGATTTGACCGCGATGGGGACCTTTGACGCGCGGCTGAGATTGTTGACGAGTTTGGGCGGAACGATACTCCTACCAAATCTCGAGGCGGCGGCAGGTGAACTATCGGTGGACGGCACCACTCTGGCATTACCGAGGCTTGGCGTTTTGCACGAGGCATCTGTGGTGGTGAATTCAGATGGTCTGCTCCAGACACCAATATTAGAGGAAGTGTCGGAGTCATCCTTGCGAGTATCGTTCAATGGCGTGTTTGAGGCGCCGGAACTTACGACTATTTCCGGGCCAGCCAACACGACACTCGCGTTGGAAGCAACGGAGGGTGGCGCTTTCAATGCGCCATTGTTAAATTCGCTGGTGAATATGAGGCTCTACGCAAGTGGCGCTGAGCTGGTGCTTCCCGAGCTCTCGGAGTTCCGCTTTGAAGTCGGGTGTGGGCTTGTAGAGATACTCAAGGTTGCCGGAAGTTCATCTCCAGGGGTTCCAGCGACCCTGATCTCTTTGCCCAGATTGAGTACGTTGGACTATAACCCATCCTGCGCTGCGGGTTTCTTAGCGACTGCGCTGAACAGCGGTAAGTTGGATCTTTCTCACCTGTCCACCGTTAATTTTGGCCCCTTAACTGGTTCGGCGACATCAAGCTTCAACGCGTCGGGGCAAGGAGCGCTCATCGATTTGTCGGCTCTGGACCCCGTTCCGGCGCAGGTCAACTTCCAAATGAGTAACGGCGGAACTGTAACGAGTCTGCATGCAAAATAAGTATCTGACGTCTCAGTAGTAGGAGCAGAATCGACCCATCAGGGCGAGACAATGGAACCAGGAAAGGAGGGGGGAGAAGGCTGGCGAGAAAAGGGCACCCGTAGGGTCGCAGTTCTACAGCGCTGCCAATTCCCCTCCCCACCGGGTACCAAATTTCACGAAAGCATCGATTCTCTTCCCTGCGGGAAGAAAATTCCGCATGACCTACCAGGATTTTGAAGCGCTGGACGAGAATGGTAGCGACGGCCTGAGTGTCTGGGAGCTCGAGCTCCACACGCCGAAAAATTCTGGTTGTCACCTCGCGGAGAGCAGTACGGCGGGCGCGACCGCATCCCAGCGAGGGGATCTCTCCGTCCTGGGTTTACTCCTTGGGGCGATGGCCCTGGTGAGAGTGGGGCGATCTGTGAAACCCTGACCGCCCTCGCTTCGGCTGGCGAAACGCGGCCTGACCGGGTGACGGCCTACGCGTCGTCCCAGGTCTTTTCCTCCAGGGCCGCCTCGATTTGCCGACGTTCTCTCTGGATCTCCACTTGCAGCTCTTCTTCACTCGGCAGGAACTGAAGATACTTCGAAGCAAAGATCTGGCGACTCTCGCTCAAGACGGAATACTTCGCCACGGCCTCGCTTTTGTCGGAACAGAGAATAAGGCCGATGGTCGGGTTGTCGCCCGGCGTCTTGAATCGATCTTCGAAGAGCCGCACGTAGCCGTCCATCTGGCCCACGTCGCGGTGGGTCAATTTGCCGTTCTTCAGATCGATAAGGAGGAAGCATTTCAGGATGAAATTGTAGAAGACGAGGTCAATGTAGAAATCCTCGCCGTCGAATCGAATGTGGCGTTGTCGCGCGACGAAGGCGAAGCCCTTGCCCAGTTCGAGCAGGAACGATTGCAGGTTGTCGATGATGGCCTGCTCGACGTGGCTTTCGTGGAGCTCCGGCCCGTCCGGGAGCCCGAGGAACTCCAACACGTAGGGGGACTTCAACATATCCACCGCACCGAGTGGTTCGCCAGGCAGCCGCTCCCGATCAAGCGCATCCACCCCCGCCGCGCCACGATGGGCCACAATGCGCTGGTAGTAGGCGGTGTGAATCTGGCGTTCGAGCTGGGCCTTGCTCCAGCCACATTCCGCCGCCTCGCGCTCGTAGAACGCCCGGGCGGCGGGATCCTCCACCCGCATGAGGGCGCGGTAATGGGACCAGGTGAGGTCAGGCAGAAAGCAGCCGGCCAATTGGCTACCCGACGGGTAGCGAATTTCCAGCGCTGCCAATTCCGTCCCCGTCGGAGAAGGAATTCCAGGACCACCCAATTCTCTTCCCGTCGGGGAGGGAGTTTCATTATTCGCGCCAGATTCCACGCCCGCCGGGCGCTGTTTTTCAATCCCTACTGATTCTCCACCCGACAGGTGGAGTTTTGAGCGATCCGGAGATTTAGTACCCGTCGGGTACTGAATTGGCTCCGCCTCGAATTTGGTTCCTGCCGGGTATTGAATGTTGCAACCTGTTACGACGCGTTCGCTATAGGCAAGATAGAATTTCCTGAAGTTCTGGAGGTTTGGCACGGAAAAGCCGGTCCCATACCGCTGCGTCAGGCGTGCGGACAAATCAGACATTACCTGCTTGCCATACGCCGCCCGCTCTTCGCCGCCTTGAATCTCCTCCACAATCTCCCGGCCGATGAGCCAGTAGGCCGTCACCATCTGGGTATTGACCGCGCGGAGGACGCTTCCCCGGGCTTCCTCAAGGATCCCGACGATACGCTCGAAAAGGGCATCGGGTTGTGCCGCAGGGACATCACTCGTTGGCTTTTTCATGGTTCGCTCCCATCGCCCGCGCCGCGTGTTGCGGTCATTTCCGTAGCTTCTGCCCCAGTATTCTACCCCAAACTCTCCAGGGCCTGCAGCAACATCGCCTTCACCGATGACTTCGACACCGGGCCTTTCTTGAAGTTCACGGTCACGGTGGCACTGGGCAGATCGATGCGGTAGGTCTGCTCTTTTGGCGCTTCGGTGGCTTTGGCGGCGGGTTTCTGGGGCGTTGCGGGTGCGGGGACTGCGGCCGGGGCCTTCTTGCCTTTGGCCTCGTCGATCTTCGCGCGGATCTCGCGGTTGGGCTTGCCGTCGAGGACGTCTCTGACGAGTCCCTTCTGGAGCTTCACGTCGTTCACGCGGCTGATCCGCATGACGGCGTCGTAGGGCACGGTTTTTTCGGAGGTCCGGAGCTGCTGCTGGAGCACGGGGGGGAGGGTGAGGATGCGGAGCATGTCGCTGACCCAGGATTCGCGCTTGCCGATCATCTTGGCGAGGTCGCGCTGGGTCTTGACGGCCGGATCTTCGTCGAGGATGGCCTGGAGGGCTTCGGCGAGCTCTACCGGGGGCACGTCTTCGCGCTGGACGTTGCTGACGATACTGCGGCGGCGACGGGCCTGGCCTTCTTCGGGATCGGTGATGACGACGCGGAGCTGCTTGAGGCCCGCGATCTTTGCAGCGCGGAGGCGGCGGTGGCCCGTCACAATCATGTATTTGCCGTCGTCGAACTGGGTGACGGTCAGGGGCTCGATGACGCCCATGGCCTTGACGGTATCGATGAGGCCGTCCATGTTATTGAAGGTCTTGCGCTCGTTTTTCGGATCTTCGACGATGAGGTCGATTTCCAGGAGTTGGGCGCCGCGCTTGGGAATGGCGGGGATGGCGCCCTTGCCCTTTTCGCGGACGAGTTGAAGCCGGGAGGGGCGGTTTTCTGCGGTGTTGTCGGCCTGGCTCATGCGTTGGCTACCTTCTTGCGTTTCTTGACGTTAAACAGCCCCAGCACTTCGTCGCGCAGGGCTTTCATGTCCTCGGCCCCCTTGGAACGCGGACGGTATTCGAGGATCGAGCCGCCGTGCTCGTCCACCTGGGCGAGCCAGCCGCAATTGCGGATCTCGGAGTTGGCAATGGGAATGTGCTCTTCGTGCATACGCTCGATCACGCGCTTGCGCAGGCCCGCGCGGTGGAGGTTGTTGAGCACGTGGAGCATGTGGAAGTCGGCGCCGGGCCGGATCTGGAGCAGCAGGCTGTAGAAGTTCGCATAGGACTTCACGGCCTTGGTGCTTTCGAAGGGCACGATGAAGAGATCCGCCGGATAGATGGTGTTTTCCATGATGGGCGAGATCTGGTTGGGCGCGTCCACGATCAGATAGTCGAAGGCGTCTTCCGGGAGTTGGGCGAGCACGCCGGCGTAGCCCTCGTAGTAGCCTTCCTGGTGGACGATGTCGCGACCGTATTCCTCCAGGGCGAAGGCGCTGGCGATGAAGGACAGGTTCTTGTGGCGCGTTTCGTGGATCACGTTCTCCAGCGCCGTATTGCCCAGGAGCGCGGCCACGATGGTGTCTTCCCAGGAGAGGCCGTCGCTCGCGTGGAGCCATTCGGAGACCTGCGCCTGGGGGTCCATGTCGGAGAGGAGCACCCGGCGTCCGTCCTTCGCCAGGGCGGCGGCCAGGTTCATGGCGATGGTCGATTTGCCGCAGCCGCCCTTGGCGTTAATGACTGTGATGATTTTCATGCGTTGACCACCTCCT
>JBHEKR010000380.1:0-7859 GCA_041859365.1 Candidatus Hydrogenedentales bacterium | reverse complement strand
CCTCCCATTGGCTGCAAATGGTATCGCCCGCGCTGAAACAAAAAGAGCGGATTGAAATCGAAAAACTCAACCAGCATAGTTAAATCACTATGTTGCTATGACTTAGGACGATTGATCGCGGTCTCAACCGGACACTAGTGAGTTGATAGTTGATAAGGCGCACTCAGTCTTGTGGAGACTGTGAGAAGGAGTGGTCTTGCATACCTATAAGCCCCATAAGACCCATCAATCCCGTTTCACGCCTGGGCGGGCTCGGGCAGTGCGCCTTCGTCCATCTCGCGAAGGCGATCGGCTTCCGCGGCGGCGGCGGCCTCGTCGGCTTCGCTGAAGGTGACCATGGCGGCGAAACCCGCGCACAGCGTAACAATAACGCCTAGTATTAAGAGGGCCTGGGGCCAGGTGAGCGCTTCGGCCTTGAAGAGGAAGCCCGCGCTGACCGCGCCGAAGTTGCCGCCCGCACCCACGATACCCGCAACCGCGCCCAGCGCGCGCTTGTTGATGAAGGGCACCACCGAGTAGGTCGCACCTTCCGACATCTGGACGAAGAGACTGAACACGATCATGGTCCCCAGCGCGAGGGGCAATAGCGTCATCTGGGAGAAGAGAATCAGCGCGAGACCTTCGACCGCGATAGAAACGGCCAGCCAGCGCACGCGGCCCTTGAGGCCGTATTTCGCGCCAAAACGATCACCGAATACGCCGCCCAGCGTGCGCGCGAAGAGATTCATCAGTCCGAAGCAGGCGGCCAGCGCACCGGCGGCAGCCAGGCTCATATCGAAATAATCGATATAGTAGAGCGCCGCAATGTTGTTGATGGTGAGCTCGACCCCAAAGCAGGCGCCGTAGATAAAGAAGAGCGCCCACACGCGACGGTCCTTGCAGACTTCCCAGAAGCCGCCCTTGTTTTCCTTCGCACCGACCATCAAGCCACGTGCGCGCAAGACCTTGAAGTTGCCGTCCGGCGTGTCCTGGGTTACAAAATAGTAGGCGATGCCCGCCAGGAAGCAGACCGCGCCCGCAATCACCATGGCTACGCGCCAACTCCAGAATTCGCCCAGCCCCATCGCCAACAGCCCGGCAAAGAGCAACGGCATCACGAGTTGCGTCACGCCCCCGCCCAGATTGCCCCAGCCCGCGCTCGTGGCGTTGGCCGTGCCCACGCAATTCGCGGCAAACATGACGGAGGTGTGGTACTGCGTAATCACGAATGAAGCACCAATGGCGCCGATGCCCAGGCGAAACAGCAGAAAAGTTTCATAGCTCTGGGCAAAGCCAATGCCCATGACGGGGATGGCGCCGAGAATGAGCAAGCCGGTGTAAGATAGCCGCGGACCGATCCGGTCGCAGAGCCAGCCGATGAAGAGGCGCGCAACAATGGTGATGGCCACCGAGGCGATGATCGTATTGCCGATCTGATCTTTGGTGAGGGCGAGTTCTTCGCGTACCACCGCCATGAGTGGTGCGATGCCAAACCATGCAAAGAAACAAAGGAAGAAGGCGAACCAGGTCATGTGGAAGGCGCGCATCTGCGGCGTTCCCAGACTAAACAGATCGATTCGTGTCGCTTTGTGGCGTACGTCCACGTGAATATTCCCTCCAGATAGTATCTTTGGCTTATCCAAAGATGTACGGCTGCAATTTCCGTTCTCAGCATGTTCTGTGCCAAGGAACATAGAACCCACAGGATCTCCGTGACCAGGCTGTTAAAAATCCCGCGCCGAGCGCCCTTCCTCGTCCCAGGCTCGCTGCATCCTCCCTTAACGTGCATTTTGCGTCCACCTATGCGAAAACACGCTCCTGGTCCACCGCAGCAGCACCCCATTGCGGACTTCTTCGTTGCCCCTGAAAAGGCAAACCACGCTGTAGGATTTCCCACCACCCCCTACCATTGCGTAACATCCGCAGCCTCGTATCAGACTAGCTTCACTAGTTTAAAACGCTTCCCTGCTCCACTCCCCTCCGCTTCAACGTCCACCCTTTCCCGGTGTGCGCTCTTCCATTTTTCACCAATTCAAAAGGGGTATTTGCAAGATATCTATGCCGCGACCATCCGTGAGGTGCTGTTCCGGCGCAAGCTTCATCAGGCCGCGCTTGGAGTATCCCACCGCTTGGCATAGCACTTGCTCACAAGGTCACAGACAACCCTCGCGTTGAGTCCGGGCAGCGTACCTCGCGAAAATCCCAACCGCCTCGATCTCCCTGCCCATAAGGTTTGTATTTTCAATAAGTTGTCGATTTAAAGCTGTGTCGCACAAGCGCGCTCCGCGGCAATCCGCAAGCATCGCAATAGTCGGGAACAACATGGGCATGCACATGCGATCTGAAAACCCTCGTACCTCTGTCGTCGTCATCGGAAATGGCATGGTCGGCCACCGCTTCTGCAAGGCCCTCACTGACCGCGATCCGGATCGCCGTTTTGCCCTTCATGTATTTGGGGAAGAGCCCCGCGTGGCCTACGACCGCGTACAGCTCACCAGCTTCTTCAGCGGAAAGACCGCCGAAGACCTGTCCATGGCCGACCGCGCGTGGTATGAAGAGCGCGGCATCACCCTGCACCTCTCCTCGCGCGTTGCGTCGGTGGATCGCGAAGCGGGGAAGGTGCTGCTGGACGACGGACGCTCGGAATCTTACGACTATGTCGTCTTCGCCACGGGATCCGCCCCCTTCGTGCCCCCGATCCCAGGTGTGGACAAGAAGGGCGTGTTCGTCTATCGCACCATCGAAGATCTTGAAGCCATCAAGGCTTACGCGAAGCACGCCAAACGCGCGACGGTGATTGGCGGCGGCTTGCTCGGTCTCGAAGCGGCCAAGGCGGTCGTGGATCTCGGATTAGAAGTCAACGTCGTCGAGTTTGCATCGCGCCTCATGCCGAGGCAGCTTGACGAGGGCGCTTCGGATCTCCTGGTCAAGGAAATTGAAGCCCTCGGCGTGAAGGTCATGCTCCGCATGCAGACCCAGGCCATCGAGGGCAACGGAAGTATCACGGGCCTGCGCTTTGCCGACGATTCGGTGCTGGATGCTGACATGCTCGTCATCTCCGCCGGTATCAAGCCGCGCGATGAGCTCGCGCGCAACGCGGGCCTCGCCGTGGGCCAACGCGGCGGCATACTGGTGGACGACATGCTCCAAACCAGCGACCCGCGTATGTTTGCCATTGGCGAGGCGGCCTTCCACGACGGCATGATCTATGGTCTCGTCGCGCCGGGCTACGAAATGGCGGAGATTCTCGCGGATTGCCTCACGGGCGGTGATCGCCTCTTCAAAGGCTCGGACATGAGCACGAAGCTCAAGCTCCTCGGCGTGGAAGTGGCCAGTCTCGGCATCGCCGACCCCATGGCCTCGCCCGAGCGCACCGTGGTGGTGAAGGATGCGCGCAAAGGCATCTACAAGAAGATTACCCTTTCCGAATGCGGCAAGAAGCTTGAAGGCGGCATTCTTGTCGGCGACACCGCCGAATACGCGAAACTCCTTCACCTCTTCCGCACCGGCGAAGGTATGCCGGAAGATCCGGAGTCCCTCATCCTCGGCAAGGGCGGCGCGGATGAAGGCGCGAAGGCCCTGCCGGACTCCATGCAGGTTTGCTCCTGCAACAACGTCTCCAAGGGCGACCTCTGCAGCGCGATTCGCGCGGGCGAACTCACGACCCTTGATGAAGTGAAGCGCTGCACCACGGCGGGCACCGGCTGCGGTGGCTGCGTGCCGCTGGTGAAGGACCTCCTCGCGGAAGAATTGAAGAACGCGGGCGTCGTCGTCACGAAGACGATCTGCGAGCACTTTCCCTTGAGCCGCCAGGAACTTTTCCATGGCGTGAAGATCAGGAAACTCAAGACCTACGGCGACGTGCTCCAGCACCTGGGCCAGGGCGGCGGTTGCGAAGTGTGCAAGCCCGCCGTGGCCTCCGTCCTGTCGAGCCTGTGGAACGAGCACATCATCGAGCATGCCACGATTCAGGACAGCAATGATCGCTTCCTAGCGAACATTCAACGGGGCGGTACCTATTCCGTGATTCCCCGCGTCGCCGGTGGCGAAATCACGGCGGAAAAACTCATCGTCCTCGGCGAGGTCGCGAAGAAATACGATCTCTACTGTAAAATCACCGGTGGCCAGCGCATCGACTTACTCGGCGCGCGCGTGGAGCAGCTTCCCGAAATCTGGGAAGCGCTGATCCAGGCCGGTTTCGAGAGCGGACACGCCTATGGCAAGGCGGTGCGCACCGTGAAGAGCTGCGTGGGTCAGACCTGGTGCCGTTTCGGCGTGCAGGACTCCACGGCCTTCGCCATCCGAATCGAAGAGCGCTATAAGGGCATCCGCGCGCCCCACAAGTTGAAGTTCGCTGTGTCCGGCTGTGTACGCGAATGCGCCGAGGCCCAGTGCAAGGACGTGGGCCTCATCGCCACGGAAAAAGGCTGGAACCTCTACGTGGCGGGCAACGGCGGGGCCAAGCCGCGCCACGCTGATCTCCTCGCCTCCGACCTCAGCGAAGAGCAGGCCACGCTCTACATTGATCGATTCTTGATGTATTACATCCACACCGCCGATCCGCTCCAGCGCACCTCCGTGTGGCTCGAAAAACTCGATGGCGGCTTGGAGCAGGTGAAGCAGGTCGTCATCAACGATTCCCTCGGCATCTGCGAGACGCTCGAAGCCGATATGGCCCGCCTCGTGGATACCTACCATTGCGAATGGGCCGAGGTGGTAAATAATCCCGAAAAGCGGGCGCTCTTCCGCCACTTCGCGAATTCCGAGGCCGCCGACAGCACCATCGCTTTCGTCCCTGAGCGCGGTCAGAAGCGTCCCGCCGATTGGCCCGCCGCGCCCTTCCAAAACGGCAAGGCGATGGTTGGCGCGTCAACTTGGTGGAAGGCCGGGCGCGTGGAGACCTTCCCGCGCGACGGCGGCATGGCCGTGGACTACGCGGGTGCGCAGCTCGCCGTGTTCCACGTCGCCGCCACGGACCGCTGGTACGCCAGCCAGAACATGTGCCCCCACAAGCAGGACATGCTCCTCGCGCGCGGCATGGTCGGCGAGAAGAATGGTGTCGCGAAGGTCGCCTGCCCGCTTCACAAGAAACAGTTCTCGCTGGAAGACGGAAGCTGCCTGAGCGGCGACGACCTCCACGTGGCGACCTTTGAAGTGAAGGTGGAGGATGGCTTCGTGTACCTGCTGTTGCCGCCCGCCGACGAGTTGATGAAATCGGTCATGCCGGAAGCCGCCTGTGCGGGGACCTGCTGAGCCGATAGACGAGTTTTCCTGCGCAGGTGAATCGCAGGATTCGCACAAAACGCCGCCCCCGGTTTTTGCGTTGCCGGGGGCGGCGTTTGCGATTGCGGGAGGGGGGAACCGCAAATTTTCGCAAATGGACGCAAATTGGGGTGGGAACGGAAAACGCTCAAGGCTACCGAACGTGGGTTATGCTTCCAGCTTGACACAAAGGCCACGATAATTTCGGAAGGCCCCTGTTAAACTGGAAGAATGGACGGGCCGTTTCTCGCCGATATAGGCCTCGCGTCAACCTGGAAGGTTAACCCACCTTCGGTTGCCCATGAGTTTCAGGCGGTGCGCGCGCGGCTGGGAGGTACTATCCCGTACTTAATGCGATGGCATTGCTAGAACTCCAAAATGAACCTTCCAGTCTCCATGGCGTACTATGTGCAGAAAGGACCGCATGCGCCATGTCTCCATTGGAACCACCCTTCAATAGCAGCCCCTCCGATGTGACCGCGCCGGAGTTGGATCGGAGTTTCCGGCATAAGCGTGCCGCCGCGAGCTTCTGGATTGCTCTGATTGCGGGATTGTGTCTCGTCGGGTTGCTGGCGCTCATCCTGCTGCCCATCGCTAACGGATTGAAAGACGACTCGCCCCGCTCAAGCACGCGAAATAGCATGAAGGTCTTGGGGCAAGTGTTTAAAATGTATGCGAGCCAGTCCCGCGCCAACCAGTGGCCGCACCTTTCCCCCGATGAGCAAATATGGACACCCGACCTGTCGGTGCTCTATCCGGAATTTCTGCAGGACTCCAGTGTGCTTGTCGCGCGCGAGCATCCGGATGCCGAGCATATCCGAAAAACCATGCGTGCTGTATTGGAGGGACCAAACCCCGACTTTGTAACGGCAGAGGGCCTGATGGCGTTGAGCTTCTCGTATTTCGGCTATGCGGTCAACAACGAAATCGATTTTTCTGTTCTAGTTCAGGCGAAAACAGGTGGCTTGATTGATAACCCACACGAAGTATTACATTTGCCCGGCAGCGGGAAGTGGTTGCCTCCGCTCAACACCGATTCCATGCGTTGTTTCGGGTCAAACCCGCAACATCCCGAGTTTCCGCCGGGGATTAATCCCACAAATCCAGTGCTTGTGGAAGTCTGGGCGTGGAAGATAAAAGGGAAATCCGACGAATTCGATGGCGCACATGTGCTTTACATGGACGGCCACGTGGAGTTTGTGCCGCTGGGCACTTTCCCCGTGGTGCCATCGGTGATGGATGCCCTGTGCGGAATCGTCCCGTAATGGACGCGCCCCGCGAAGTGGATTGCCGGGTCGGGCACCACCGAAAACGCAGACGTCCCTGGTTTGTCTTAGCTCTGGCACTGTTGCTCCTTTCGGTGCTCTCTACCGTGCTTGCACCCACTGGAATCAAGGCACTGAGGAAGTCCACGACCCGAAAACAAATGGAGCACATCGGCCTGGCGCTCAAAATGTACGGAAATGATTCCCCAGGAAACCGGTGGCCTCCCCTGTCCGCAAATGATCGTGTTTGGGCCATGGAGCTCTCGCGCATCTATCCCGATTTTTTGAAAGACCCCGGAACACTGGTTGCGCCGTCGCATCCCGAAGCGACAGCAATCCGGAATGCCGTACGTGCCGTACTCGAAGGGCCAAGCCCAGACTACGACCCTGCGGAGGGCCTCATGGCGCTGAGCTTCGCGTATCCCGGCCACGTTGTTCTGGACGAATCGGACTACAAATCAGTCGTAGATGCCCGAGCGCTGGGGCTGCTTGGGGGCGAGACCAATACGGTGAAGCTTCCGGGCGGTGAATTGGTTTTTCGCGTGAGAGAAGTCGTCAATTCCTGTTTTCGAGCTTCAGCCATCGAGGACCACGATCCGATTCCACCAGGGGCGCAATGCATGACGCCGATACTGATTGAAGTTTGGAAGTGGAGACTGGAGCGTGGCGCGGGCACCTTCGATGGCGCACATGTGCTGTATATGGATGGCCACGTCGCGTGGGTAACCGTGGGCACCTTTCCCGTGGTGCCATCGGTGATGGATGGGCTTTGCGGGATGGCGCAATAAAGTCACGGGATTGCGCGTGCCCCATTGGACGGATAGGTCGGATAGGACCGATGTGGTCAAATCCGTTCTATCGGTCGTATCCGTCCCCTGACCGCCGCTGCATCGCGTTTTCTTGGGGGGATACAGGCACCCGCGTCGGCAGTCGCCTAAGCGCTTTCGCGGCCCGTGGCACTCCGGCGCGGGAGCCTGTCTCCGCCCTACGCAATAATATCGTAAATCGGGTCCGCGCCCTCGACGCCCACCAGCTTCTGGTCCAGACCATTGTAGAAATAACTGAGGTGGTTCGGATCCAACCCCAACTGGTGGAGCACCGTGGCGTGGAGACGGCGCACGTGGAGGCGATCCGTCACCGCGGCGCTGCCGAGCTCGTCGGTCTCGCCGTAGGAGATGCCGCCTTTGATGCCGCCGCCGGCCATCCACATGCTGAAGCCCATGGAGTTGTGGTCGCGGCCCGTGCCCTTTTCGTATTCCGCCGTGGGCTGGCGACCGAATTCGCCGCCCCAGATGACGAGGGTCTCGTCGAGGAGCCCGCGCTGTTTCAGGTCTTTCAGCAGGCCCGCGATGG
>JBHEKR010000361.1:0-11223 GCA_041859365.1 Candidatus Hydrogenedentales bacterium | reverse complement strand
CCTCCCATTGGCTGCAAATGGTATCGCCCGCGCTGAAACAAAAAGAGCGGATTGAAATCGAAAAACTCAACCAGCATAGTTAAATCACTATGTTGCTATGACTTAGGACGATTGATCGCGGTCTCAACCGGACACTAGTGTTTTGGTACCTCAAATCCCGACCGGTAGGCCTTCGTCAGCATCCCGTTGGCCTCGGCATCGCTTTTGATGAGGTGATTCGCGGCGTCAAAGTGCACCGTGCGGCCCAGACGGTAGGAAATATCGCCAAGATGGCAGATCGCCGCCGCTTCCAGGCCCTGCTGCGCCGTCGAAGTCACTCGCGCCGCGTCTTTGGCGTGGATCGCCTCAATAAAGTTGTTGAGGTGGACATCCGTAGGGTTGACCCGGTCGAAGGGCTCGGAATCGGGGATTTCCTGGCCTTTGGTGTCGAAAAACTTGCCCTCGGCCATCCAGCCTTCCGAGCCATAGAGGAAGAGGCCCACCTGAGTGCCCTGCTCCGGTGGACTGAAGCGTCCCCGCACCTCATTCACCAGCATCGTGCCATCGGCAAAAGTCGCCGTGGCCACCTGGGTGTTCGGGGTTTCGGCGGCGTCGATGTAGCCAAATCGGCCTCCGTCGCTGTGGACCTTCACCGGCAGGCCCTTGTTCAGGGTCCAATTGGCGATATCGGTGAAGTGGACCAGATTGTTGCCTACCTCGCCATTGCCATAGCGCCAATACCAGTGCCAGTTATAGTGGACATAATTCGCGTTGTAGGCCCGCTCCTCGGCTGGTCCCTGCCACAGGTTCCAGTCCAGCGTTTCCGGCGGCGCGGCGTCCGCCTGCGCGGGGATAGCGTCGCGACGGTTAAAACACACGCAACGCGCCAGATAGATATCGCCGATCGTTCCCGCGTGGGCCCGTTGCACCATGCGCTGCCAGAGGGGCTCCGATCGCCGCTGGGTGCCATGCATGAGCACCTTGCCATACTGCTTCTCCGCCGCCACGAGTTGGAGGCCTTCCCAGTAGGTGTGGCACATGGGTTTCTCGACGTAGACGTGCTTGCCCGCCTGAAGCCCCCAGATAGCGGCCAGGACGTGCCAGTGGTTTGGAAGCGCCAGCGTGACCGCGTCGATCTCGGGATCCGCAAGCACCTCGCGGAGGTCGCGAAAGCGTTTGACGCTCTTGCCTGTTTTTTCATCCGCAGCTTTCGCCTGCTCCTCCAGCGCCGTGGCGTCCACGTCGCACAGGGCCACCAGCTCCGCATTGGGAGCGGCCAGAATGCCCTGAATGTGGGCCTTGCCGCGGTTGGTTACGCCGATGACTGCGCATCGAATCTTTTCATTGGCGCCACGGGCGGAAGAAGGGAAAATACTAAAAGCGGCGGCCCCGGAAAGGGCCAGAAAATTGCGCCGACTGAGGTTCATAGCGGAGGTACTCCCTGGATTTTGAATTCATGATGCAACGGGCATGGTACACAATGGGCTGGGGCGCTGCAATTCCGCTTACGGACCTCTGAACGATTCCAATCAATCCGCAGCGCCCGTCAACGGCGACACCGTCTCCACGGAATACCCGAATTCCGGTTGGAGCACCCAGTCCCTGTCCTCGGCCACGGTCACGCGAATCGCTTCCACACGGCGGCTGGCGGAGGCGCCCGGCCAGGCCTCGATAGATCGGACGGGCTCAAACACGGGATTGATAATAAAGCCGCTTTCGATAGACCCGATGTTGATGCGCCACGTTTCCACCGTGCCGTCGTTATGGTGAATTTCGATCCGGGGCATCGGGGGTTGGAAGATCAACGCCCGGAGCTTTCCCGCAAGACTGGGCTGAAGGTGCAGCGAGAGCAACTGCCAGTCGGCTCCGGGGTCTTCCAGACTAATCCACGCGCCGACCTGGCCGACGCCCCTCCGCGTGTGCGCGCCGATGTCGACTTCGCGGCGCGGCGCGTCGGACACTCTTTTTAGCACCAGGATGTCCCGATCCCATAGGACCGGTCGGTAGTTTCGATAGAGCGACTTTATGGCCTCGGCATCTTCGGCCATGGGATATCGTCCGTCGATGGCGCTCAGCACGGGCAGACGCAGCACATAGGTCGGTGCTTCAGGTGAGTTGTAAAAGGCGCCGTTCCGCTCGGCCAGCTTCGGGCTGCACGCCTGGTAGCCCTGAAACACCGGGCGGGGGTGATAGTTCAAATCGTTGAACAGGAGAAATGACTGAATCGGCGGGAAAATATCGATCGTGTCCTGGCGCACGAATTCCTTGAGCTTGGGATGGGCGTAGGCCTTCCGGTAGCTCTCTCGAATTCGGTCGTACTCCTTCCTCCGTTCCCCCGGGGCCACCAGTCCATAAACCGTTTCGCACGCGCCGAGGACCGACCACTCAAGGTGCTCGCGGAGGCTGCGCTCATAGATGGTAAGAATGCCGAGGGTGGCCAAGGTCAGCGCCAGAATCGGCGCGCACTGCCGCAGCAAGCCGCCGGGACGGGCCGTGCTCAAGAGAATAGCGATCGTGGCGGCGGGCACGTAAAACTTCGGGGGCTGGGAACGCGCGACGCCCATCTTCCAGGTCAGCAGGAGCGCCAGACACGTGAAAAGGAGCACGGCGCGGGCGTTGGGGACTGCGCCGTTTCCGCGAACAGCAACAAAACCGACCTGGGTGGCAAGCAGCACGGCGAGCGCGATGCTGAAGCTGAAGTAGCGGGGATTCATGGGCGTATGCATGCCCATGACGTAGGCTCGCGAGACCTCGATCGAAGTTATGAAATACGCTGGAATGTTTTTCAATTCTTGTCCGGCCAGAATCCAGAAGAGGACGAAGGAAAGGACATAGGCGGTCAGAAGCGCCCCAATCCACAGCGGCTTCACCCTCCGGTTCTCCGACAGCAGCCACTGAAGGACGAGGGCGCCCATGCTTGCGCAGCACATTACCGTCATCGAAAACTTCAGCAGCGATAGAAAGGCGAATGCTGTCCCAACGAGAGCATAGAGCGCGGAAGATTTTCGAGCATCCTCCAGCAGCAGGATTGTTACCGTGATGATGGCGGCGCAGGTGCCCACTTCGTTGCCCATCGAACGGGGGACCAGGACAAAAACCAGCCAGAACAGGCACAGCGTCGTCACCAGATTCCGCCGACGTATGGTGGCCCAGGCAAAGGGAATGATCAACATCGCGGCCATAAGCGCCGCCACCGCGAGGTCCAACGAATAGAGGTCCGGGTCGTAAGCGGGTGCGATGAAGTGCGCGAGGGGGCCGTAGGTGAACATGTAATCCACGCCCGCCTGAGCCCCGGTCCTGGTGAAGTGAGCATAGACCTCCACCCACGACGGATCCAAGGCGGGTGTGGTGGTCTCCAGCGGCAACCCCACGAACGCCAGACCACCGACCGCGCAAAAGAGCACCACGCTCCCGCAAAGAAGCCCCCGATAGAGGCGTGGAGCACCGATGAAGGGAATATGGGCCAGAAATCCAGACCGGCCAGCGTCCATTTCGAACACTCCTGTGAAGGGTCCGTTCAAAAACATCACACAGCAAAGATTGTACTGCCAAACCCACTCCAAACGACGGGTCAGGGCGCCTGTTCGGGGTCGCCGGATTCAAGCGCCTGCTCCAGAAACGCCACGCCACCAAGATTGCGCATTTGCCCGAGAATCCAGTCCTGCCGCTCCCGCATGGCCCCCGTGGGCCGGAGCGGCGAGCGATCCCGAGGATCGGGCAACACCGTGGCCAGCAGGGCGCACTCGGAGCGGGTAAGATCGGCGGCCGACTTTTGGAAGTAATGCCGCGCTGCCGCCTCCACACCGTAGATGTCCGGCCCCAATTCGGCCACGTTTACGTACACCTCCAAAATACGTTCCTTCGACCAGCACAACTCGATCCCCAGGGTGAACCACGCCTCCAGACCTTTGCGAGTCCAAGAGCGGCCCGGCCAAAGAAAGACATTCTTGGCCACCTGCTGGCTGATGGTGCTGCCCCCGCGAAGCCGCCCCCCGTTGAGGCGCTCGTCTATCGCCGTGCTGATCTGCTTCCAATCGAAGCCGCTGTGCTGAAAAAATAGCTGGTCTTCCGCCGCCACCACCGCCAGGAGAAATTCGGGGGCTATCGCCTCGCCATCCCACCAGCGCTTGCGCAGGTCCTCCTCCTCCTGAAAGTGGCGCAGAATCATCAACGGGGTAACGGGCGGATTGACAAAGCGGTAGGTCAGAATCCACAGCGCGGAAAATAGCACGAAAACCAAAGCCGCCCGGGATCCATACTTCAGGCCAAGCCAGGCCAGTCGCCGCCGCAGGGAAGGCTTTGGTGGCGCGGCAGTCTCTTCCTCCTCGGGAAGGCGCGGGAGCTCGATGGTCTTGTCCGGATCCTCCTCGGGAAGAATAGGCTCCGGCGCCTTCGCGCGGGGCTTGCGCGGTGCGGCCTTCTTGCGGGGTGCGGTTGTCTCGTCAACCTCCGACTTCTTCACGCGCCGCTTGCGGGGAGGCGCGGTCTCGTCCTCGGGGACCTCCGTCATGGGGCAAATCGCGCGTCGCGCGCTCGGCGGATGCTCACCACTGGTAGTACCATTGCACCGGCCAGTCTTTGCAGTCCGCCGTGCCGTAGAACTTGCCCGTGGCCGTGTCGATCAAAGTCACATGTCGGTCGCCGGGCTTTTCCTGATAGGCCGCCCAGAATCCCGTGTACGAATCGGGACGACCCTGATGGAAGCGCAACGACTTCTCTTGGAACCACTTCAGCAGCTCCTGTGAGCGCACCGCCCGACCCGCGCCGCACTTGCAACGCTCGGTGATCAGTTTGGAGGTCTTCAGGTCGGTGTAGCCCGCGCGGATGAAGGCGTCGGCCAGGTAGTGGGCGCAGTTGTTGGATTCCCGGCCGCCCCCAACGCAGGCCTCGTTATACGCTTTGGCCACATCTTCCAGGGTCGGGTTGTAGCCTTGGGAGGTGGACACCCGCTCCCGATCTTTGGCGCTCTTGGCGCAACCGGCCAGGGAAAGGAGCGCCAGCGCGCAACAGAGGATGGAGATAGGGCGGAGGGTATGCACGTAGGGATGGCCTTTTTCTGCTGACACAATTAGCGAATCTGTCAATAGATTATAGCACTGAGGTTGAAAAACATCTACCACCATGCGGGGCGGGCTGTGTGTGCTATTGGTCGGCTGACCACCGCCGTCAGGGCAGACCCAGTTCTTCGGGGGGGAGGAAGGGGCGGGCACTGCGACGAGCGTGGAGAACCCGAACTGAATTACTTCGGATGGTGAAGAGGATTCGTAGTTGTCCCCGGCGCTTGCCAAGTAGCAGTTGGCGGATTTCGGTATTTCGATGACCACTCTCGGGCGCAACAGGGCAGCGCTCGGGGAAATGCTCCAGCGTTTGAATAGCCTCTTTCAGTTGGTAGTACCATGTACGCGCTGCGGCCTAGGAATAGTCCGAGATCCACATCGTGATTGAGTCGATATCCTCCCGGGCGGAAGATTCGATAACAATCTCATACTTCACGATTCACGGAGAAAGGCGTGTCGGGCTTCCATCCACCCGAAAAATTCATCTGCGCTCGTTCCTTCCCCGGCTTCCATCGAAGCGAGACCGCGATCAATGCCATCCAGTGCTTCCATTCGTTCGATGAGCGCCTGCATTCTCTGATAGGACGCGGCGTCCTGAACCACCCACTCGACACGCCCATCCACGGTAAGCAGTATCGGATTGTGAGTTTCCTTTGCTCTATCACGTAGGACTCGGCTTTGCTCGTTAAAATCGCTGAGTGGAAGAATGTCCTGGGTTATGTCCATGATGCTTCTCTTTACGGTTTGCATTAAACTTGGGTCCGTTATCTTAGCAAGAACCTGTGGTCCGGTAAAGGGGCCGCTAGAGAGAATGCCATAGTCACGGCCCAGCCGTTGCACGTCGATTCTTCCTTGCATAAAGGCGTTCGATTACCTGTAGTTTATCATATCGGTTATTCGCCGGGGGAGTGCTCGGTGGCTACAAACGGAGGGCATGGGCTTTTATCCCCCAAACCGCCAGGTGGAAAGCAGTTGGAGACTTATGAAAACCCCAGAGTTGGTAATCACTGCGGGCGGCATTCTCTGCGGCGCTCCCTTGCTGGCAATTCTTCTGTGGCTGGGCAATGACCTCTATGTGGCCGTTATCACCAGGAATTGGAACACAGTTTCCGCAAAGGTCCTGAGTAGTGAAATCGTTGAGAAGCAGCGTCCAGCGAGTGGACGATATGGTAAGCCACCGAGAACAAATTACAGCATCGAAATCTCCTACGCTTACAACGTTGCCGGTCGCACCTATTCCTCCACTCGCTATTCTTTCTCCAAGGCACTGAAAGCCACTAGCCGTGAGCATGCGGAACATCTCCGTAGGCCTTATCTGGCGGGCTCAGAAACCATTGCCTACTACGACCCGGCGGAACCTGCTCGCTCCGTTCTCGTGGCGGGTTGGCGCGGCATCTCGTTGGTCGCGGCCTCGTTGGGCGGTGGTATTGCGAGCCTCGGGGTGGCTGTTCTGGCCCGAGTAGTCTGGGATACGTGGGCGGGTAAAGGGAGGTCTAGGCGGCGGAAAATGGCCAAACGACATCTATAGAGATCGGCCTGCAAACGTTTTTTGAAGAAAGCAAAGATCCCATCGTTATGTAGGTAAACCTTTTCCTGATCCCACTCGTTCTTAAAGGGCGAGAAAGTGCCAAAGGCCCTACCTCAGTGAAACTTTGTGCGCCACCGCCGGATTATACTCCGAAAAGAGTGCTTGACAGATGTGTTCAGCCCGATTAGACTGATACGCACTACGACAGTGAGCAAAACATACCATAGGGGCCGTCTATCATGAATCGCACGTGGCAATCCGTATTGGGCCGCTTTCTTCAGCATTTGCAGTTGTGGTTGCTTTTCGAGGCCTGGGGCTATGTGCTCTGCAGGCTCGCACTGGTACTTCTCCCCATGGGCGCCCTCGCTGTCGCCGTCGACCAGGGGGGGTTTGAAGGGGCCTACAGTGTATCCATCGCCGTTTCCGTGCTCCTTCCCCTCGCGGTGATACCGGTGGGCTACGCCCTGCTTCGCCGCGGCACCCGACTGCATCACGCCTTCGAGATGGACGAGCGGGCCGGCCTCAAGGATCGCATCAGCAGCGCCTGGGAATTCCTGGGCCAGGATTCCCTCACCCACGAGCAGACCCTTCAGGTGCGCGACGCCCTCCGCACCGCCCACGATGTGGATCTGGCCTCGCTCATCACCCTCCAGCATTCCCGGTTGCCCCGCTGGGCCTTCGTGGCGCTGGGCGTATTTGTAGCCAGCTTTTTCATGCCCTCGGTCTATCAGGCGCCCACGGCGGACGCCGCGGTGGATACCATAAAGATGCTCCAATTGGCCGAAGTCGAATCCTTGAAGGACGAGGTGGAGAAGCTGGCGAAGGAGGAAAATCTGAAAGAACTGGTGGAGAAACTGAAGGAGGTGCAGGAGCGCTTCGAGCAGGGCGAAATGAATGAGCGCGATGTCATGATTGCCCTGGCGCGCATGGACAAGGAATTGCAGGAAAAGATGGAGGCCATGGGCGTGGAGGAAATGAACGCCCAGTTGAACCAGGTGGTGCCCCACCTCATGGCGAGCACCGCCGCCCAGCAGGTGGCCCAGCAGATTAAGGAAGACAAGCTGGACGAGGCGGCGAAGGAGATGGATAAGCTCGACGCGAAGCTCCAGAAGGACGAACTGACGCCCGAGGAAAAGGAGCAGCTTGCCCTCAATATGGGCGCGGCGGCGGCGAAGCTGGGCAAGGGGGAGAAGGGTACCCTCGGCGCGGACTTTAACAACGCGTCCCAGTCCGTCAAATCCGGTGACAAGGAGGGCATCAAGAGTTCCTTCAAATCGCTGAAAAACAAGATGGGCCAGTGCAACAGCCTGCGCCAGATGAAGAAGCTTTCCAATTGCCTGGGCACCTGCAAGGGCAACCTCGGTAACAAATCCTCGCTGCTGGCCAAGATAGGCAAAGGCGAGAACAACAACAAGAGCGAAAGCCCCTCCACCAATGCCGGACTGGGTTCGGTAAAGGCCGAAGGAAATGGCAAGGGTCTGGAAGACAGCTACCGCGAAATGCTCAACGTGCAGGGCATGGCCGGTGATGGCCCCGTGGAGAGCGAGGTGGAGATGACCGAGGGCCAGACCTCCGCCAGCGCCCTTGAGGCGAAGGAAATGTACAACGAGTACGCCGCCGTGGCGGAGCAGGCTCTGGATCAGGAAGCGATTCCCCTGAGCCACCGTTTCCACGTCAAGCGCTATTTCCAGGCCATTCGCCCGGAGGAATAGACCCTCTGGCGGGTGATCGTGATCCGCATCTTATGCCATAAGCAGTTCGGGGGCTATCCGTGCAAACAAGCAGGTGAAGTGCGTCCCTTTGGGCTCACGCGTATCGTGATTTACGAAAGAATTTGACAGATAGACCGAATCTAACCGCGCCTAAGGGCGCTGGGAGTGGGATCACTATGGCAGTGAACAGTCAATTCGAGCAGGACGTCGCCCAGTTTCTGGTCGCCTTTAATCAGGTGCGCGAGGAAATCGCCAAGGTCGTGGTGGGGCAGAAGGAAATCGTGGAGGAGATCCTCATCGGACTCTTCGCCGGTGGCCACATCTTGCTGGAAGGCGTGCCCGGCGTCGGCAAGACTTTGCTGGTCCATACGCTGGCGGATACCCTGTCCTGCAAGTTCTCCCGCATCCAGTTTACGCCCGACCTCATGCCCACGGACATCATCGGCACGCGCATCGTGATGGAGGACGACGCGGGCCGCAAGCACTTCACCTTCCAGCACGGCCCGATCTTTACGCAGATTCTGCTGGCCGACGAAATCAACCGCGCCACGCCCAAGACCCAGTCCGCGCTCCTCGAAGCCATGCAGGAGCGCTCCGTCACCACGGCGGGCGAGACCCGGAAGCTGGAGCGGCCCTTCTTCGTGATCGCCACGCAGAACCCGCTGGAAATGGAGGGCACCTATCCCTTGCCCGAGGCCCAGCTCGACCGATTCTTTTTCAAGCTGCTCGTGAAATTCCCGTCGGTCGACGATCTCGTCGAAGTCTCCCGCCGCACCACCATCCGGGCCATGCCCACCGCCGACGTGACCCTGAAAGATGAGACCGTCGTGCAGCTCATGGGCACCGTCCGCGATATGCCCATCGCCGAGCACGTCGAGCGCTACGCCGCCAATCTCCTCATCGCCACCCATCCCGAGTCGGACCGGGCCACACCCATGGTGAAGCAATACGGAAAATACGGAGCCAGCCCCCGCGGCCTCCAGGCCATGGTCCTCGGCGGCAAAGTGCGCGCCCTCCTCGATCGCCGCTTTAACGTGGCGGAGGACGATATCCGCGCCGTGGCCAAGCCCGCTCTGCGCCACCGTATCCTGCTCAACTTTGAGGGCGAGGCGGAAGAGATCAGCACCGACGCCATTGTGGACGAGATTATCGAGAAGGTGACCGTAAACGTGTCGTGAAAATCTGTGGTCAACAAAAAAGGAGTTTGACCACGGAAATACACGGAAGTCCACGGGAAAAAGGGTAAATGGTGGACCCTCAGAGTCTCTGAAACATGTTCACTTCTCCCAGGTCACTATGATGCCAATTTTGTTTTCTTATTCGTGCAAGTTCGTGTCCATTCGTGGTTCAAATCTTATTTGAAATGCCTATGCTCCCAAGGCAGCCTCAAGTCACCGAAGGATCGCAATGACCGCTACCGCAACCCAGACGGCCAAGACCGCCGAACCACTCTTCGATGACAACTTCATCGAGACGCTCGCCTATCTGAACATCATCGCGCGCAAGATCCTCAGTGGCCAGATGAAGGCCGAGCGGCGAAGCCGACAAAAGGGCGTGAGCGTGGAGTTCGCCGATCACCGACCCTATTCCCCCGGTGACGACTTCCGCTTCATCGACTGGAGTGTCTATTTCCGCACCGACCACCTTTTCCTCAAACTCTTCGAAGAAGAGGAAGACCTGCAGATCTACATCCTCCTCGATTGCTCCGCCAGCATGGCCTTCGGCAACCCCGACAAGTTCATCTACGCCCGCCGTCTCGCCGCCGCCATCGGCTACCTCGGCCTCGCCAGCATGGACCGCGTCCACATCGTGCCTTTTGTGGACAACGTGCCCACGACGGCCGCCGAGTCCCTGCGCCTGCGCGGTAAAGGCAAAGTATTTCGCCTCCTCTCCTTCCTCGAAAGCCGGGAGAGTGGCGGCGTGACCGATCTGCGCGCAGCGCTCCAACGATTCAGCAGCGGCAGTCAGAAGCGGGGCATGGCCATCCTGATTTCCGATCTCTACGACCGCGAAGGCGTCATCCCCGGACTCAACGCCCTCCGCTACCAGAAATTCGATCCCTACGTGATCCACCTCGTCTCGCCTCAAGAGGCTACCCCCGAGTTGCTGGGGGACTTGCGGCTCATCGACGGCGAATCGGGCCGCACCCGCGACGTCACCCTCACCGAGGGTCTCCTGAAAAAATACCGACAGGTCTTCGAAGGACACGGCGCGAAGATGGAGCAGTTCTGCCGCTCCCGCGCCATCGGCTACGCACGCTGCGTCACCAGCACGCCCTTCCAGGACACGATCGTGCACATGCTGCGCCGGGGGAAATTGCTGCAATGAAGAGGGAATCACACACAAGGATCTCGGACATTCCTGTCCGAGGCAAAGAGTACGAGAACGCCAGTGTCCAACCGGAGCATGTACTGTTACCCCAGGTGACCGGTGCCAATACGGTTGAAGTCCGGAGTTTGTTTGCTGAGTTCGCGAGGGTCTCTATGCCGGAATGCCCCTTGCCTCGGACAGGAATGTCCGAGATCCTTTGTGCCGCAAATCTTAGTATGGAGGCCACACAATGAGCTTCCTCAGCCCCCTGGCCTTCCTCGGCCTCCTGCTCTTCATCCCCGTCATTCTGCTCTATCTCCTGAAGCAGAAACGCCGCCGCGTCATCGTCTCCACCCTCATGTTCTGGGACGAAATCCTGCGCGACGAGCACAGCGTGGCCTCGATTACGAAGCTACGCAAGATCCTCTCCCTGCTCCTCCAACTGCTCGTGCTGCTGCTGCTCATTCTGGCCCTCGCGCAACCCATTCTTGCGAAGGACACCCTGGGCGCGCGGCGCATCGTGATCCTCCTGGATTCCTCCGCCAGCATGCTCACCGACGAATCCGGCCAGACCCGCTTCGCCCTCGCCCAAACCAAAGCTCGCGACGTGATCACCGGCATGGCTTCGGGCGACACC
>JBHEKR010000117.1:0-2509 GCA_041859365.1 Candidatus Hydrogenedentales bacterium | reverse complement strand
CCGCGACCGCGCCTTAAAAACCATCCAAGTGGTCAGGGAGAGCGCGCAAAAGAGTATCAGCGATTCCCACCACGTGTTGCTGCCCGCCGGCTGGGGCGTAAACAGGTAGGGCATCGAGTATTCGGTCTCGAAGTCCGGCGGCGCGAATTTCAACTCGATCGCGTGCGCGCTTTCCGCGGCCAGGGCCGCCAGTAGAGCAAGGAGTGCAGTTACGTGTCGCATATCAGGCCGGGGGATGGGCGAGGTGGGTATCGCCGGTCAGGAACATGTAGGGGTTGGACTCGGGCACTTCACTGAAGCAATCCGACGGGCAGGATTTGGCAATGGAGCATTCATTGCAGTTGATGCAGATGTCCTGGCGGATCTGGAGGTAGAAGGAGCCGTTACCAAAGACGAGACAGGCCTTCACGCACTTGGCGCAGCCAATGCACTTGTCCTCGTGAATCTTGTACTCATAGTAGGGCGCTTCAATGTACTTCCGCTCGATGGCCGCGGTGGGGCAGAGCTGGTTTTCCGCGCCGGTGTCCAGATTGCGCGATCCCGGCTGCAGATAGCCGAAGCACAGGTCGCAGTACCCGCAGATGTCGAACTGGTTCAGACACTTCACGGCGCTCGGCGTCAACACGCAGTTCGTGGTGCAGCGCCCGCACTGGGTGCACTTGGAAGGATCCAGTTGCCAGTATTTCGTCTCGGATTTCTCGCCGACCGCCGCCCACGTGGCGCCGGTAAAGGCCACGGCCGCGGCGCCCCGCATGAAATCACGCCGGTCGATTTTTTTTCGCTCGCTCATCGGGCTCAAGTCCTTTCTCCGGTAGATTGCAGGAGGAGTTCGTCCAGCAGTCCTGGCAGTGCGTGGTCTCAAAACACTCCTCGGGGCTTTTCGACCCGTGGCTTGCCGCCACCGCAATGCCGCCCAGGCCCAGGAGCGTGCTTCCGCGCACGAGGCTCTCCAGGAAGGCCTGCCGATTTATCGCTTTGTCCATCCGATTTACCTCTACGTTGGTCTGGCGTTCCGTCTCCGTATGGGACGATCGCCAGGGAGGTGGCACAAACCACCGGGCGCTACGCTCCCGCGCAACGGCGCGCGAAAGCCCTGAAAATTTCTACCTCACGGCATCCGCTTCGCCACCGCCGGTCCCTCCGGCTCGAAGATCCGCACGGACTTCTGCCGGGAATCGAGCACCAGTACGCGGTCCGCCGAATCCACCACCATATCGCTCACCGACTGCGCCAACTTGAAGGCCTTTGAGCCCACCACCAGCTCCTCGAAGGAGCCCGCCGTCACTTCATAGATCTTGACCCGGACCAGGCCCTTCTCGCAGGTCACCAGACGCCCCACACTGTTAAATGCGATGTGCGTCGGATTGCAGCAGCCGGAAAAACCGTCCAGCTCCAGCGAGGGCCGGTACCACGACGTCACGATGTCGCCGTTGCTCCGGTAGCTTTCCAGACCGAGCTTGCCGGGGTTCACCACCCACAGGGCCCCTTCATCGTCGAAGGCCATATCGAAGTAGGGACTCGGCACTTCCAGGCCGGGAATATCTTTAGACTCGTCGGCCTTGCCAATTTGATTCAGAACTTTGCCATCATAGTCCACACGGAGCACACAACGGTTCGCCGCATCGGCCAGGTAGACCTCTTCGGAATTTGCGGCAATCGATGTGATGAGGGTGCGCTCGGCGAAGCCGCTCCACGTCGCCACGGTCTTGCGTTCCCCGTCCAGCACCGCCACCCTGTCACCCATCCCCACCAGCAGCCGTCCGTCGGGCGTAAACTCCAGGCAACCCGCCGCGCCATCGATCGTTATGCGCGAAGTCTCGGCTCCAGCGGAATTGTATACCGCAATGGCGTTCTTCCCGGCCACATACAAGTTACCCGCCCCATCCACCTCCATCGCCTTGGGCAGTTCCAGCTCGGGGACGATCGGGGTGGCCTCTTTGTAGCGGGTGGACACGTTGTCCACGTCCTCAAATTTCTTGATGTTGTAGACCAGGTTCGGGCCCGGTTCCGGGAACTGAGTCTTGTCGGCCACCAGATAAAAGTACGCGCCGGCAATGGCGGCGATACACGCGCCCACCACATAGGGGTGCCTGGTCTTGCGTACCGGTTCTTTCATCGTTCAGGGTCCTTGCTGCTGCGTCTGGGATTAGCCCACGTTGACACACGCGAGATTGTTCATATCACGGAGAAGCAGGCGATCGCCAGCGATGGCCAGGGGGCCCCAGGCGTCATGACCATGAAGAATCTGGGCCTCGCCCAGCTCCTTGTACTCCTTCGTCGTCGCATCGATCATGGTCAATTTGCCATCATCGTCCAGTATATAGAACTTGTTGTCCGCCAGCAAAAAGGGTCCGAGTCCAAAGCGGTTGTCATTTCCGCTGGACCACACCAGATTGCCTTCGGTATCAAAGCACGCGAACTGGCCCTTCAGGGCGCCGGCATCTTTCGGCATGATCGCGTAGAGCAGACCCTCGTGGAAAATCGGCGTTTGCTGTTCGCAGGCCAAACC
>JBHEKR010000107.1:0-5024 GCA_041859365.1 Candidatus Hydrogenedentales bacterium | reverse complement strand
ACCGCCATGTCCCCGTGGGAGCGCAACGAAGCGGGCTTCAAACCGCTCGGACTCTCCCTGGTGACCCTCGGTGCTTGGCACCTGCGCGACCGCAACGAACCCGCCACCGGCCTCCAGATCCTCGAAGACACGATCCGCCTGTCCCGGCTCGTCGCCCAGGAGCGCGACGCCCGGCCCGAGGATCCCGGCGTCGAGGCCGAGGCCCTCGCCGAACTCCGCGCGTATGCCCGTCGCACCGACGCCGCGGGCCTCGCCCCGGTGCAGGCCCTACTCGACCGCCTCGGCACGCCCTATGCCGATCGCGTGCCACTCATCAAGGCGCAATGGCGTATGCTCGACAACACCCTCTCCCAGCGCATTTCCACAGCCGATCTGGATCCCGAGCGACGCGTCGCCCTGCGTTTCCTGCTTTGGTATTGGCAGGACATGGCCGAGTGGATCATTGCGCACAAGGAAGAAGTCCTTGGCCTCGTGCAGGGACCGCCTCCCGCCTTCCACGACTACCTCGAACGCCAGGACTTCCGCTGGAAACGCGAAGAGCGCCGCTGGGGTCCCCTCTACGGCATGTGGCGCCTCATCCGCGCCTGCGCCACGGTGGAAAGCCAATACCACGGCACCCGCATCGTCGTCGCGCTCGAGCAATACCAGCGCGCCAACGGCGCCTACCCCGCCAGTCTCGATCTCCTGGTGCCGTCGCACCTGGCCAACATTTCCGTGGATCCGGTCAACGGCGCCGCCTACGGCTACCGCCCTGAAGGCACCGCCTATCTCCTCTACAGCGTCGGTGAAGACGGCCAGGACAACAGCGGCAACCCCGAAAGCGATCTGCTGCTCAACACCCCGCCTCCGGCCTGATCATCAAGAACAACACTGGCGGCCACGGGGCCGCCAGTAACATGCTTCCGATCAATCCCATTCTTCCTATTCCTTACCGCCCCACCTCCGCCACGTACGCCGCGAACGCGGCCGCCACTTGCCCGGCCGCCGCATCGCCCCGGTGCAGGTACAACCGGTATCGCAACGTCAACGTCGCCCCGTGTGCGATCACGTGCGGTGTTTCATGGGGCCACGCCGCACCCAGAAACGAATAGTGCCGCATGAGCCAGCCATCGTGCGGATAAGCCGGATTCCCGGGATGCTGGAAGATCGCCACGCCCGACTTTGCGCTGTCCCCCGCCGCCACGGCAAAAGACACATCGGCCCACGGCGTCGCCGCGCGCAAGGCATCCTCGGTCAACAGGCCCGTGGCCGTCGTAAACGTCATCGGCTTACGTGCCGCCGGTGGCCGCACACAGAAGCCGCCATACCCTTTGTCCTTCGCCCCCAACAAGGAAAAGTCCTGGCCCGACACATTGTTGAGTTCAATCGTGAAATCCAGCGCGCGTCCCACCGCCGTCGCCGGATGCACCGCAATCGACACCGTCTCCCGGAGCACCGGCTCCGCGGGCGCATCGTCAAAGACCCACATGTTGCGCATGACCACATGCGCCACCCCATCGCGCACCTCCCGCGCCACCCAGCCATCAAACACCTGACGCGCATCCTTTAGCGTCCACACATCCATCGCGCGCTTCCCCGCCATCCCCTGCGGCCACGCCCAGAACACCCCACGGTGGTGCCGGTGGTCTACTGGAAAATCCTCCGTCAACACCTCCCCATCCAGCCCGTACAAGGGATGCAAATACGCCGTCCGCCGGAAATTCGCCGGCACGCCCTCCGGCGCCGCCACCATGTCCCCATGCAGCACAAAGACCGGCTTTCCATCCTCGACCACCGTAACCTGCTCCCCCGCCACCCGCAACGAAAACTCCCCCCAGGCCTCCCCAGCGCCCAGCCCCGTCCACAATACCAATGCCGCCAACCACAACCCCATCCAGCCAAAACGAAACATCACCAGCCTCCTTCCAGAATGCTCACCCAAAACCAACCCCATGCACTCTCAACGCCGTAACAATCGTCCCCCCTCCCCAGATTCTACCTTCTCTTCATTCCTCCCCCTCCCAATCTCTTCTCTTCCATCTGCGTGAATCTGCGTCATCTGCGGACAACCTCCCTCTTCAATCGGTGTCCGTCTGTGTAATCTGTGGACACTCCCCGGCCCCATCCCCTAGAATACCGCGCCCACCCTGATTCCAATCCACCCAAGCGATCCATCCCAGTCGAGGAACCCCGATGCTCCCCCCGATTCACCGCCTGCTCGACGGCAACTTCCAGCGCCCTGAACTTCACCGTTACATCGGGCTGCTCTCCCTTACCTTTTGGGGCCTCATCCTCATCGCCTGGCTCAGCTATCCCGCCGAGAACCACTACTCCATCATGACCCACACCTTCAGCTTCCTCGGCAGCTTCGAAGAAAAACACAGCCCCGACTACTGGTTCTTCTTCACCATCGCCATGGCCTTCTGGGGCACCGCCATGTTCCCCGTCGTTCAGTACATTCACCGCCGCTTCCTGCTCATCTCCGTTTGGGGCGCGCACATCGGCCGTTTCTTCTACCTCGCCGGGTGCATCGGCATCGTCCTCGTCGCCTGTTTCCCCGACGCCCGCGGCGAAGTCATCGGCGACTGGGAATGGACCGATATCCACGAGAAGGCCGCCATCATCGCCTTCG
Source organism: Candidatus Hydrogenedentales bacterium (assembly GCA_041859365.1). GTDB lineage: Bacteria > Hydrogenedentota > Hydrogenedentia > Hydrogenedentales > JAEUWI01 > JAEUWI01. Next base: position 2,413 of record JBHEKR010000107.1, on the reverse strand, counting down.
CCAACTTCTTCCTCGCCGTCCTGTGGCACGGTGCCCTCCTCGTCAAAGATCGCCTTGCCGTCCTCTTCGCCGGCCACGAGAGCGGCTTCCCGCACGGACTCCTCGCCATCCCCCACCTCGTATGGGCCGCCATAACCGGCCTCGGCGTCTACCACCTCATCGCCTGGGAGACCATTTACGCAGAACGCAAACTCGCCGCTCAAGCCGCCGGGCAACCCTTCGGCAGTGCCTGGACCGAAGCCCTCAACACCCGCTACTCCTTCCCCCTCTGGGAGAACATTCTCATCTACACCCTCTTCGCCTTCATCCTCTGGTTCACCCTGGCCATCCCCCGTGAAGCGAGCACCCACAAAACCCAGTCATAGAATGATTGAATCTGTCCCCTACCACCCCACCGCGCGGTGCCGAATCCAGCATTCTTGGGCTCCATAAGCGGACCAAATCTCGAAAATCATTGAAATCCATCAAAGCGCGTGTTAGACTAACCGAAGTCATGGACCCACAAACTCCAACATGCCATCGGACAACTCGGACTCGACTCGGTCCAGTGCCGTTCGGAACGCTGCGCGGAAGTCAGCCATGACAGTGTAGCTGCGCTGACGTGCAATCTTGGGCCCGCGCAGGACAGGGTTGCCACTGAGTACACCGTCCCTATGTTTAACCGTTCTGCCCCCCATAGCCCCCTCCCACCCGGGAATGCTCGCGCACGGCGCGACATAGGTCGGCTCCCAGCCCGACGCCCGCTCCACACGGGACGCCGCATAGGGCTCCCACTGGCCGTTCTGATCCTCTCCCTGGCCTTGACGAGCTACGCCCAGACACCGCATTCCGGGGGAACCGCAATCCTTGCATCCCCACCCGCCGCCGTTACAAGCGGGTCTCAGCCGGTACACCGAATCGCCGTGCTCGCCAACCGGGGCAAAGACGCCTGTATGCAAGACTGGGGGCCAACCGCCGATTACCTCAGCCAACACCTCGCGCCCAATCGTTTCGAAATTGTCCCCTTGGAATTTGACGAAGTCATGGACGCCGCCAGCAAACAGGACTTCGACTACCTCATTGCCAATCCGTCTTACTACGCCCATTTGGAACACCTCGGCCAGGCCTATCGCCTCGCCACCTTGCAGGTGCCCGGACTCAGCGCGCCGGAGGCCCTCTTCGGCGGTGTGATCTTCACCAGCGCAGCACGCGACGACGTCCAAACGCTGGCCGACCTCCGCGGAAAGCGCTTTGCCGCCGTCCATGCTGAGTCCCTGGGCGGGTGGCGCGCCGCCTACCTGGAATTCAAGAAAGCCGATCTGGACCCATACCGGCATTTCGATAACCTGGACTTCCGGGGCAGCCAGGATGGGGTCGTCGATGCCGTACTGAGCGGCCAGGCTGATGCGGGCACCGTCCGGAGTACCCACCTTGAGCGCATGGCAGCCGAAGGCCGCCTGCAACTCGATAAAGTCAAGATCCTCAACAGCACTGCGGCCAGCCACCCCGATTATCCCTACCACCTCTCGACCAATCTGTATCCCGAATGGCCCATTGCAGCCTTCCACGGCAATGCCCCCGAGATCGACAAACACGTAGCCATCACGCTAATGGAGATGCCTCTCGATCACCCGGCCGCCAGGGCCGTGCAAGCCGCTGGCTGGGGTACCCCGCAGGACTATTCCTCCGTACATAGATTGCTCTGGAGACTGAACCTGCCGCCCTACCAGAAGGAGGACCACATCCCCCTCGCGAGCATCTTGCGACAGTACTGGCCCGCTATTCTCGGCCTTTGCCTCCTGGTCGCGGTGTCCACCTTCGTCGCCATCCGATTCCTACGAATCAATGCCCGCATGGCCAGCATCGACGCCGCATTAATGGTCCGAACCGAAGAATTAACCGCCACAATCCACGCCATCGGCGATGGCGTAATCACCTCGGACCTGGCAGGCCGGATCATTTCCATAAATCCAGCCGCAGAAGCGTTGACCGGATGGAAGAAGTCCAATGCCCTGGGCCGCTCGATCGATTCCGTCTTTCGCTGCATCGACCCCGCGACACAGGCGTACGTCAAGCACGCAGACCATGCCGCATCCCTCGGTCCAGAATTGCAAACCCAGTCCGTGCGCGCCGTGCTCGTCGACGCCACCGATGCTGCGCACCACATCGCCAGCAGCCAGTCCCCCATTCGCGATGCCAAGGGCGAGTATGCCGGATCCGTCTATGTGTTCCGGGACATCACCGAAGAGCATGTCCGGCAGCAGCGCATTAGCGACAGCGAGGAACGCCATCGCGTCCTCTTCACCGATTCGCCCGATGCCCTCTTCATCATGGAAGAAGGATGTATCGTCGATTGCAATCATGCGGCGGGTGCACTTTTTCACACCCGTCGGGAGGCGATGCTGGGCACCAACATTGCCGACCTCTCCCCCGC
>JBHEKR010000102.1:0-66594 GCA_041859365.1 Candidatus Hydrogenedentales bacterium | reverse complement strand
CCGATGGTCGTGGAGGACGTTCTTAGCTCGACAGGAACCGTCGTCGTGTGGGCCAGTTCGCCGTTCACATAGAGGCGGAGTTGGGTGTCTTCTTTCACGACGGCGACGTGGGTCCACACGTCCTCTTTTAATTCAGGACCGGGACAGTGGGCACCACCGCCGGGCATTTCTATATTGGCCACGAGGCGCTTGTTCTGCACGGAGACACGCAGCGGATCGTCGGAGCCCTGGCTCCACGCGGAGAAAATGTGGTGCCATTTGTCATCGTTCGCGGCGAGATTGTCCGGGGCGAACCAGGCGCTGAAGCTGAAGGCGCGTCCGGGAAAAGCACCGATGTCGTAGACCAGTTTCGTCTTCTGGCCGTCGAAGTGGAGCGCGCCATTTTCCTTGCCATCGCGACCGGGAACCGCCTTGGCGTGTTCATTCACGATGAGTTTGCCCACCGTCGCGGCGGACTTGCCATGCAGCGGCGCGTCGAGGAGCAGGCCGGCCTCCGCCTGGGGGAGGGCGGGGTCGATGGTGAGCTTGAAGGGTCCATTCTGGCTCGTAGTTTCGCCGCCGGGCACGCTTGCCACGACCGTCCAGTAGAGGTCGCCTTTCTGCGCCGGAGGCGCATAGAAGTGGGCGGTCTGCTCGATACCCTCAATCTTTTCCACCACGTCTTTCATGTCCGCATCGCGCGCGAGGGTGAGGGTGTAGCGCGCATCCTCGCCCGCGCCGGACCACTGAAGAAAGATCTCGCTGGCGGGCACCACATCGCCGCTGTCGGGGCGTTGCAGATTGATCGCGACCGGCGGCAGATTTTTGATGGGCAACCAGGATTGGTAATAGGTTCCGTGGGCACCCGCCGTGGCGTAGTCCGTGAGGATGAGGGGTTCGCCGTCGGTCTCCATTTCGAGGAGCACCATGGGCTGGAAGCGCGCATCGGTCGTGGCGGGCTTGGCCTGGAGCGAATTCAGATCGAGCGCGGGAATCGCCTCGGGATCGACCGCGTTGTGCTTCTGGTCATAGGCGAGCAGCAGCGGGCCGCGATAGAGGGAGCCTCTGAAATCAACGTAGCCATCGCCGGGCAATGCGCGGAGGGACATGTCGAGATTCAGCTCGATCACGTCGCCCTTTTTCCACGCGCGCGTGAGAGCCAGATACGCACCGGCTGCGACACTCGACACGCCTTCGCCGTTGACCGCAACGGTCGATTGCTTTGACCATTCGGGGATGCGCAAGAACAGGGTGGTCTCCTCACCGTTGCCGGGCGTCACGCTGATCTTGATCGCGCCGTCGGCGGGATAGGCCGTCTCTTGATCAAAGGCCCAGGTGCCGCGCTCTTTGGTGGCGGCGTGAATGTGGCCCGGACCGTAGTAGTTGAGATAAACACCGTCCTCGCTTTCGAGCACGCCCCAATCGGCGATGATGCTGAGGCCCCGCGCACCGTTCACGGAGCAGCAGTTCAACTCGGGCGTACCTTCACGCGATTGGAACACGATGGTGTGGGCCGAGGCGGGTCGCTTGCCGTCCATGGGCGTGTCATAGGTACACCAGCGGCCGCTGGGGTGCTCGTAACCCAGCACCGTGTTCAGCGTGGCGAGTTCGATGGCGTCGGCAATCGTGGAGTCGGCCGATAGGCGCAGGGCGTCCACGCTGTAGGCGATCCAGGCTACGGTGCAGCACGTCTCGATGGCGCCGGGCTTGAAGGGATTGCCAATAGCGCCTTCACCGGTGGAGAAACTGCCCGCGTTGTGAATGTCGGAGTGGCGGATGCTGTGCCAGAAGTGCAGCAGCGCGTCGCGATACTTTTCCTCGCTCGTGATGCGGTAGAGCTCGCCGAGGCCCTGCATGCAGTGGAGACTCTCCCAGCGGGGCTTCGGCGTCTTGTAGAAAGGCACCTTGGCCACGCCGGTGCGGAGGTAGTCGCCCGCCGGCGCCTTTTCCCAGTCTTTCTCAATTTCCTTCATCAGCCGGAAATACCGTTCGTTGCCCGTTTCGCGATGGAGAATGCCCAGAGCGTGCATGATCGCCATGTTCATTTCGTGGCTGTCGGCATCGTGCACCCGCTTGCCCGTGTCGAGGTACGTGTCGCAGATGAAGTCCGCCGCCTTCGTCGCCGCGTCGAGGGCCGCTTGGTCGCCCGTGGCCTTGTACCAGGCATGGAGCGCGTAGAGCACGTGGTAGTGACCCCAGAGATCCCACTGCCCCAGCAGCCGCTCTTCCTTGCGGAAGGGTCCAAGATAGCCCTCGGGACTCTGGGTGGAAATCAGCTCAGCGACCACGGCCTCCACCTGCGCACGCAGCTCGGGGTTGTCGGTGAACTGGAGCAGTTGTATCGCCGATTGAAGGTATTTGCCCACAAACTCGCCCGCCCACGGCACGGGGTTGGCGTAGGCTGGATTGCGATCGCGCAGGCGGAACATCTCCAGCAGCGCGGGATTCGCATCGGGCATGGGCAGCACCCAGTTTTCCAGCACCGCTTCGGTGCGGCGGCCCACTTCGCCTTCGAGGCGAAGGGTGGATTGGGGAATGGCGAGTTCTTCGGCAAGGGTAGTTGCGCTGCAAAGCGCCGCCACGGCGAAGACTGCGGCTTGGACTATTCGGGTCATGGTGCGCTCTCCTGATTTTGGGGAGCCGCTATGGTAGCGGAAAGTTGTGGCGGTGTCGAATGAGAAATCAGGCTGTGAGGAATCTGGCTGATCAGACGGATCAAACTGATCTGATCGGTCTGATCCGTCTGATGAGTCCGATACAAGTTGACAAGCGCCCCTTCCCGCCGCCAGTATGCTACGACCTGTTTGCCCCATTCCACGAGGTGTTTTCTCATGAAGTTCTCCGCCCTTTGCCTGATTGCCGCCGCGCTCCTCTCCCCCATCGCTCACGCCGCCGAGAAAGCCGCGACGTGGAAGCACCCGCTGGTCAACTGGACCAAGCTGGATTCGCCCCTTGTGGAGACGACCCCCTTCGTTTTCAAGGACAAACTCTACCTCATGGAGAGCTGGCAGGTGCAGTGGGAAACGCCGGGCGTGCCCGAGGGCAGCAGCATGCAGCACGATCAGGTGCGTATTCGCGACGTGGCCGGTGACCGCATTGTCTCCACGCCGCTGGTGGGCCACGGCCTGGCCTTTACCTTTGTCTGGGAAGGTCGCGTTTACGTCTTCGGCAGCAACTGGGGCACGGAAAAGAAGTGGCAGGTGAAGGACATCAGCGTGACCTCGTCGGACGACTTGGTGAACTGGACCGAGCCGAAGGTCGTGCTGCACGCGAACGACGACGAAAACTTTTTTAACGTCGCGGTATGCCGGGGTGCGGACAAGTTCGTATTGCTCGTGGAGACCAACGATCCTCGCTGGCCCGCCTTCACGTTCAAGTACTTCACGTCCGACGACCTCATGACCTGGACGCAGGTGCCGGAGGCCTACTACGGCACCAACAAGTACGTGGGCGGCCCGGCGCTCTACTACGAGGGCGACCATTACTACACGCTTTATCTCCAGTCCCTCGGCGACGCGCACTACGAAACACGTGTCGCGCGCTCAACGGACCTTGTCACCTGGGATGACGCGCCCGAGGGGCGTCCCTTCGTTACGTATCAACCCGAACTGAAAGTCCACGCGCTCCGCCCCCACTACATCCGCGAGCAGAATGCCTCCGACGCGGAAATGGTTTACTTCGGCGGCAAGACCATCGTGTATTACACGGGCGGTGACCAGCAGATCTGCGGTGATTTGCAGCGCGCGGAGTTCCTGGGCACGCCCCGCGAGTTGTTGGAGCACTTCTTCACCCCCGAAGGCGCGCTGGTGCCTTCGCCGCGTCAGGCCCGTTACCAGGAGAGCCAGTTGGGCGCCTTCGTTCACTACGGCCCGGCGGCCTACACGGAGAACAGCGACATGTTCGCCACGCCGCCTGCGGAAACCTTCAACCCCACCCAGCTCGACACCGATCAGTGGGCGCGCACGGCGAAGGCCTTTGGCGCGCAGCATATCGTACTGACGGCAAAGCATCACAACGGTTACTGCTTGTGGCCTACTGGCACCACAGACTACTCCATCAAGCAATCTCCATGGAAAAACGGCCAGGGCGATGTAGTGCGCGAGTTTGTGGATTCTGCTCGGAAGCACGGCCTTTACCCCGGCCTCTATCTCTCCGCCGGCGACAAGCATGAAGGGGTCACCAGCACGCCCGACCCCATCGGAAAGCGAAAGCTGATCGGCAACCTCAAGGCCTATTTCCCAAAATTTATGGAACAGGCCCGCGAGCTGCTCACCAACTACGGCCCCCTCGAAGTGGTCTGGCTCGACGAAGCCTTCAGCCCCATCGGCGCGGATGTGCTGGATGAAAATGGCAAGGCCATTGGCACGCGCTACGGCGACGCGGTAGTCGATCTCATCCGCAGGCTCCAACCCGACGCGGTAATCATGGGCGGTACACAGCAGGACCTCCGCTGGTCGGGCAGCGAACAGGGTCTGGCGGACTACCCGCTGTGGAATGTGGTAAACCCCGGCGCGGGCACGAAAAACTGGGTCCGCCACGACGCCGAGGGCTGGTTTATCCCCGAAGCCAATATTTTCACCCGAGCCCACTGGTTCTGGTCGCCCGATTCCGATGGGACCCTGAAAACGGTCGATCAAATGCTCGATGTCTATGGCAAGTCCATCGGCCACGGGGCCAACCTGCTCATCAACATGACCCCGGACACCTCGGGCCGGATTCCGGCGGCGGAAGTGGCCATGCTGGAAGGCTTCGGCGCGGCGGTGGCCGATCGCCATGCGCGTCCGGTCGCGTCCCTCGAAGAAATTGCCCCGCTTGCGGTCGGCGGGTCCGCCACCTTGACCTTATCGGCGGCAAGCGGGCTGGCCGAGATCGCCATCGAGGAGGACTTACGCTACGGCCAGCGGGTGCGTGCTTACCGGCTTGAGGCGCTTAGCGGCGGTAGCTGGAGCGAGATTGCCCAAGGCGCGTCCATCGGGCGCAAGCACATCCACCGCGTGGCTGGACTGAACTGTGAAGGGATCCGGGTCACCATCACGGACACGGCGCCGGAAGCCCGACTTCGGCGTATTGTGGCCTTCGGGGGGTGAGTCCCAGACCCGCAAACTCAATCTAAGTCATTTCATCTAAGTAGTTTGTACGGGCGCTGTGATTGGCGGTCCGTGGTTCCCGGCGCCGGGGATACTGGATTTGCCGCGTCCATGCGTTGCATATGGACATTGAGTTCATTATAATGAACATCTGATTAAGTAATCATCTGCCCGACAAACAACCAATCACATCGCTCAACCCACCTTCCTTCCGCAAAAGGACTGTCCAAGCCCATGTCGCCCCGCACTACCCGCTGGATTCACGCCGTCCATAAGTGGACGGGACTGATCATTGGCGTTAACGTTCTCATTTTTAGTCTCACCGCCACCTACCTGCTGGTGGACGAGATGGTACACCAGTATGTGGAACACGGGAGTTCGGATGAGAACATCCCCCTGGATCCGGCGAAGCGCCTGGCGCTGCAGCCCGCTATCGACCAGATAGAAACCCATTTTTCCAGCGTGCCCGGCATCGTGGGCCGAATCTCCCCCGCGCACTTTGTGGGAGACGTGGATCGTATCCTGGTGGTGGCCGGGAAGAACAACTATCTCATCTACGAGCGCGATCCCTATACCGGAGCGCTGTCCCTCGATAAAGGCGCCCTGCCCGCGGGTATCGCGCCGATTGGCGAAGCGGGTGTCGGGCACGCCGTGGAAACGGCTTCCCTGGCGGTCCGCATCAGCGATTTCATGCTTCACCTCCACGCCGAACTGATGCTGGAATTCTGGGGTACGCTCGTCGTTGGCGCACTGGGGGTGATTTTTCTGATCTCAACCATCACAGGCTGGATCATCTACGCCCCCTTCATGAAGGCCATGGCCTTTGGCTTTATCCGCCGGGGCAGGTCCCTTCATATGCCGATGGCGGACCTCCACAAGCTGGTCGGCATCGCCGCGCTGGCCTTCAACCTGCTCATGGCGATTACCGGCATCGGGCTGACCTTTGGCGTCTTCGGTATTCAGTACCAGGTCCGAGCCGATCTCCAACAGAGCGAGGCCACGCTTGGGCGCTTCGAGAAAGCCGCTCCCCTGCCCGCCTTCGAAACCGTATGGGCGGCGGCGCAACAACTCTACCCCGACCAATACATTTCCCGCATCGACTTCCCCGTGGAGGGAGCCATCCAAGGCACCCGAGTCTACAGCAGCTATTCGGAGCCCAACCCCCGCGATCCGGGGCTCCTGCCGAGCATCGGTATCGTTACCGCCGAGGCCACGCCCCGCGCCCAACCCTATCCCCTTGTGTGGTGGATGAAGGCCATCCTGGTGGGCGCACGCCTCCACACCGGAGCCCTCGGTGGAAATCTTGTGCTGCTGGCCTATCTGTTTCTCAGCCTCAGTTCCGGTTTCCTCTCCGTTTCCGGCTACATCATATACATCGCCAAATGGCGCAAGGCGCGGCGGACGGCATCCAACGTCGCGGGAGCCGTGGCGACAGCCCCGGAAGAACAGACTGTCCCAGAGGGTGCCGTGGCACGCTCGATGGTACAGCGCTGAAAAGGAACGGACGATGAAACTTTACGACAGGCCTGATTTCTGGCCCTGGACCTGCGGCCTGATCACCACCTTGGCCATGACCCTCGGACTTGCCGCGGACGGCGCCGCAGACGTCATCGCGGCGCTCCTGCTCTGCGTGCCGCCGGTGGTCGTCCTGCGGGGTCTGTTTCACTCACGACAATCCAGAGATCGGGGCGATTCGTGATGCTCGCGCGCCGCGACGCGACTACGCGGCGGTGGACTTGCCGGGGGCAAACCAGCCTTCGGTGCGCGTGCAGAAGCGCACCAGCGCCAGCATGAGCGGCACCTCAATCAACACGCCCACCACCGTGGCCAGGGCCGCACCGGACGACAGACCAAAGAGCATGACCGCCGTTGCAATGGCCACTTCGAAGTGGTTGGACGCGCCTATGAGGGCTGAGGGCGCGGCGTCGCGGTAGCTGAAACCCAGCACCTTGGCGAGGCCGTAGGTGATCATGAAAATCAGAACCGTCTGGATCGTCAGGGGAATGGCAATCCAGAGAATCGTGAGGGGGTTCGCCAAAATGACCGCGCCCTTGAAGGAGAAGAGCAGCACCAGGGTCAGCAGCAGGGCGGTGATGGTTATCGGGGTGAGGACGTGAAGGAACTTCTCCTTGAACCACACCTCGCCCTTGGCCCGAAGGATAAGCTTCCGGCTGGCATAGCCGCACGCCAGCGGCAAGGCCACATACACGGCGATCGACAGAAGCAGCGCTTCCCAGGGCACCGGCAATTTGCCGACGCCAAGCAGAAATCCACCGATGATGCCGTAGAGCACCAGCATGGCCAGGGAGTTCACCGAAACCATGACGAGGGTGTGACCGTCATTGCCTCGGGCGAGGTATCCCCACACCAGCACCATCGCGGTGCATGGCGCAACGCCGAGTAGAATGCAGCCCGCGAGGTAACTGCGCCACAGGGGCACTTCGAGCATCAGGCCGTTGGCCGTCTCCACCACAGTGCCCGCGCCGTATGTGGCGCCGGCCGCCAGATCCAGACCCAGGGGCAGTTTCACCAGATCGACGGCGTCCGCGCCGATGAGCCCGTTCAGGATCCCACCGAGAAAGAGAACGGAGATGCCGTACATGGTGAAGGGCTTCACGGCCCAGTTGATGAATAATGTCAAGAGCACAGGCCTGGCGCTCTTTCCCGCCTGGACCACTTCACCGAAATCAATCTTGACCATGATGGGGTACATCATGAAGAAAAGACAGATCGCAATGGGAATCGAAATCACCGGCGCCCCGTTGATATTGATCGACATGCCGTCGAGCGCCTGCGCCACGCCGGGCGCGATGGAGCCCAACGCGATGCCGCCCGCCATACACAGCCCCACCCAGACGGTGAGGTAGCGCTCGAAGAGGCTCATGGAAGATTTCGAATCGGGACAGGCGGGCTGGTTCATGGGGCAACTCCGTTGGAATTGGGAATGGTGAATTTCGAAGTGTGAATGTGGGCAGCGCATCGCGCGGACACACAGGAACTAACTTTCATATGAAAAGACATTCAAAACACAAAGTATGGGTTCAGGGATACACCCGAAACCAGACCCGGCCCGGCCCTACGGCATCAGAGACTCGGGCAGGGTCGCTACGTAGGCGCGAATTTCGTCGCGCACGCGGCGATAGTGGTTTAGCCCTTCCTCTTCCGTGGCGGATTCGCGCGCGAGCTTCGGCGGATCGTCGAAACCATGATGCACAACCTTCGTGCGACCGGGAAAAATCGGGCAATTCTCGTCCGCGTGCCCGCAGACCGTGATCACGTAGTCCAGCGGGACGTCCTTGAATTCATCAATATGCTGCGAGCGATGACCGGAGATATCGACTCCGGACTCGGCCATGACCTTCACCGCGTTGGGGTTGAGGCCGTGGGTCTCGATACCGGCGGAGAAAAAATCGGCCCTGTCGCTTTTCAGATGGCGCCCCCAGCCTTCGGCCATCTGGCTACGACAGGAATTCCCCGTGCAGAGAAAGAGGATCTTCAGCTTTTGTGTTGCATCTGGCATAGAATCGCGGGGTCCTGTTTGAGAATCAGTTTCAGTTTTTTCTGGTCTTCGCGGTGGGCCGGTGAGCGCTCCAACTGGCCGTAGAGCCATTCCAGCGTCTCCACCACTTCGGCACTCGCCCCTTCGCCGGCGCGCTGGAAATAGATCCAGCGCCCTTCCTTTTTCGACGTCACCAGACCGGCCTGCCGCAGGATGGCCAGATGCTTGGACACCGTGGAAGGCGCGAGCCCCAGCAATTCAATGATCTGGCACACACAGAGGGGCTGATGCTGCAATGCCCCGAGGGCACGCACGCGGTTTTCATCGGCCAGGGCCTTAGTGATGTTGACGAGGGATTGCATATTATTTCCTTACTTCGCCATATGACGAATTATAGCATCATGAAGATCGCTGGTCAAGTCCAGCCAAACCACCCGAGCGTGGCGCACCTCGTAACGTGAAATCCCCCGCCTCCACAACAGGGAGGCGGGGGACAAGGACACGCGAGGGAATTCGTCATACCCGGTTTGGCCGGATTTGGTCTGGCTTAGGCTTTGCGCGCGCGGCGCCGCTCGCGCAGTGCAAGGAATGCACCGCCCAGACCGAGCAACGCCAGCGTGGTCGGCTCGGGAATGGGGGCCGTGGCGTCGCCGGAAGCAAGTGAGTAGAAGATCACGCCTTCATTCTCCCCGACGAGGGACCACGTGCTGGTCTCCAGGTCGTACAGTCCGATGGCGCCACGGGCGCTGCTCTGCTGCGTCGTGAAGTCGTAGTAGTAGTTTGCGATTCCGTACAAGGCGTCGTTGAAACCGTCGCCATCGGTGTCAGCACCGGTCAGTCCCGCAAACCCGCTCCAATAGCCGTCCGAGGTTTCCATCCGGGCCGCGCCGAAGTCGCCCTTGGCCTCCGCGTCGCCGGTGTCCGGATCGATTTCAATAAGGGTATTGGTTTCGAGGTCCATGCCATAGAGATAGTCGCCCACACTCCCCAGCGAAATGATGAACGGCCCGTAGGTCATGTCGCGGCTCGGGAAGGCAAGGTCGATCGCGTCCAGTATGGAAGTTGCGCTGCCCACCGGAACCTGCGCCCCGGTCGCCAAGTCCAGGGTGTGGAGCTGGTTTGTCTCGAAATCCGCGTTGAAGGGCAGGACGAAGGCCCGCCCGTCAGGCATGATTTCCAGACTCGTCGCACTGCCGGATGGTGCACTGCCAATCAGGTTGAGCGCCGCCGTCGTGCGCTCTACGCTGTAGAGGTTCAGGCCGCTGCGACCGTAGAGCGTGCCGTCCGGCGCCGTCCCCAGTCCTGAAATGCCGCTGGCGATCGGCGCGATCTGCGTCGCCTCGCCGTTGATAATGTCAATGGACCACAGATAGTTGCCCGTGTCGTGGCCATGACCCGGTGCAAAGGCCTGACCCACGGCGTAGAGCACGGTGGTGGCGTGTGCGGCCGTTCCAAACGCAGCCACCAACAGGGTGGCCCCCAGGCGCAGTGCCCGAGTTGTGAACTTCGTTCTCATAATGGGAACCTCCTTATGCCATGCGTACATGGCAGAACTTAACCCTCCGGCCCTGGCGCTCCGCAGCCATACGGAACAGGGGCCGGTCTCATGCATTATATGATAATGAATTCTTAATATCAAGTATGTGCCACGGGTTTCCATTCAGGTGGAAGGGGAAATGTTCAGCGAACTCCGGCGACCGCGCCTCAGCCGCCGCCGAGCACGCGTACTTCAAAACCCGCCGCGCGCCATTGCCCATGGTCGAGCACATTGCGGGTGTCGTAGACAATTCGGCCTCGCATCAGGCGCGTCGCATGGGCGGGCGTGAGGTGACGATACTCGTCGTGGTCCGTCAACACCAGAAGGCAGTCCGCGCCCTGAAGTCCGTTGTCGAGGGTCTCCTGGGGCACCGGCGCGCTGCGCACGAAGGGATCGTGGGCAACAACTTCAATACCTTCCGCCTGAAGGATTCGAATCACGGCCACGGCGGGACTTTCGCGGGTATCGTCGATATTGCCTTTAAAGGCGAGGCCAAGCGCCGCCACCTTGGGGGCCTCGATGCCCGCGAGCAATTCGAGGACGACGTCGGCCACATGGGTCGGCATGCCGTCGTTGCGCAGGCGGGCCAGATGGATGAGGCTGGCCTGCTCCGGGAAGCGGTCGACGAGGAACCAGGGATCGACGGAGATGCAGTGCCCGCCCACACCCGGGCCGGCTTGATGGACATTGACGCGGGGGTGCCGGTTGGCAAGACGTGCCGCCTGGTGGAACTGGATGCCCAGCCCCTCGCAAAGGAGTGCGGCCTCGTTGGCCAGGGCGACATTCACATCGCGGTAGGTGTTCTCCAGCACCTTGACGAACTCGGCGGTGGTGAGATCGGTCAGATGCATGGCGCCCTCGACAAAGGTACCATAGAGATCGCGCGCCTTCTCGGCGGAGGCCGTGTCGAAGCCGCCGATGATACGATCATTGCTGATAAGCTCGCGGAGAATGTGTCCCGGCAGGACACGCTCGGGACAATGGGCCAGGTGAATGTCGGCCCCGACTTTGAGCCCCGATCGCTCCAGGATGGGCACCAGCATTTCGAGACAGGTCCCGGGCGGCGAGGTGGATTCCAGGATTACGAGGGCGCCCCGGCGCAGACAGGGCACGATGGCCTCCGCAGTCGCCCGGACATGACTCATGTCGGGGCGTTTGTCCTCGGTGAGGGGTGTGGGGACGGCGAGGATGTAGGCATCAGCGTGGGCCGGTTTCAGCGCGGCCTTGAGGTTTCCCGACTGGATCGCGGCGCGCACCACGGTGTGGAGTCCGGGCTCCTCGATATGTATGTGCCCCTGATTCACCGTGGCGACTACGGCGGCGTCAATATCCACGCCAAGAACGTGGAAGCCATTGGTGGCGAGGATACTGGCCGTGGGCAGGCCGATGTAGCCCAGCCCAATTACACACACGTTTCTCATGGTATCCGCCCCTCACGTTGCAGGAGGTAATTCGCAATCCTCGGGCCGGCCTGGCCGTCGCCAAAGGGGTTTGCCGTTTGAATCATATGGGCCCGGGCCGGAGTATCGGCCAGAAGTTCGCCCGCCGCCGCGACGATGGTGTCGTGGTGGGTGCCCACCAGTCGCGCCGTTCCCACCGCCACCGCTTCGGGGCGTTCGGTGACGTCGCGCAGAACCAGTACCGGCACGCCGAAGGACGGCGCTTCCTCCTGAATGCCGCCGGAGTCGGTCAGGATAAGCCGGGCCCGTTTCATCAGATGAACGAAGGGCAGGTACTCCAGGGGCGGGAGGAGGTGAATTCGGTCATGCCCCCCCAGCAATTTCCGCGCGGCGTCGTTTACCTTGGGATTGGGGTGGACCGGGTAGGCGATCTCCACATCCGGGTGCCGATCGGCGATGCTTCGGAGGGCGCGGCAGATCTCTAAGAAAGGCGCGCCGAAGCTTTCGCGACGGTGGGCCGTAACGAGAACCAGGTAGCGTTCCCGCCCGAGCGTATCGAGGCGAGGATCGGTCACGGGGCAGGGGGTGGCCGCCGCAAAAAGCAGCGCATCCACAACCGTATTACCGGTCACCAGGATTCGGGCCGGATCGATGTTTTCCCGGAGCAGATTTTCCCGCGCACCCTCGGTGGGCGCGAAATGGTGCGCGGCCAGGGCATCGGTCATCCGGCGGTTGAGCTCCTCGGGAAAAGGCTGCCCCGAATGATGACTGCGGAGCCCCGCTTCCACATGTCCCACGGGTATCTGATGGTAGAAGGCGGCCAGCGCCGTGCTGAAGGAGGTCGTCGTGTCGCCGTGCACCAGAACGAGATCGGGCCGCTCCGACACCAGGATCGGCTCCAGGCCCGCGAGGACCGCCCCCGTGAGGCCGGTGAGCGACTGGTCCGGCCGCATGAGATTGAGGTCGTAGTCAATTGGCAGATCAAAGAGGGCGAGAGCCTGATCAAGAAGATCACGGTGCTGAGCCGTGAGGCAGAGTTCTACCGAGGGTGCCGCGGGGTGCGCGCGCAAGGCGCGAATAACCGGGGCCATCTTTACGGCCTCGGGGCGTGTGCCCAGTACCACCAGAATATTCATCCAGACTTCCCCTGCTCTCGCGGCGGTGAGGCCACGTCTCCACGGATACCTTAGCGATTAAAAGGGAGCAGGTTCAAACTGGAGTTGACAGTTGATAGTTGGTTCATCCGATTTGAGGATACTTAGGTACTCTCAGCGCAGCATTGTTGCAGGCTCCCACGAACCGTAGTACTCTCGAATCAGGACCGTCGGAGCACCACCCGCCGGGCCGGAGCATCGTTTTCTTGCGGGCTTCCTCGGCCCGAAGGGCCAGCGCAGCTTCCAGCCCTGGGCAACGCCCAGGGAACTGTGCAACCCGACGAAGAATTCGCCCTGAAAGGGCAGCGCAGCTACCCGGCGTCACGATCCTCGGTCGAGAACTGCGTTGCCCTTTCAGGGCGAACAAGTGGGGTGATCTCGTTTCCCCAGGCGTTGCCTGGGGCTGAAAGCTGCACTGGCCCTTCGGGCCGGAAGAGCATACAAATTGGCTTCATGGATGATTGCCAAGAGATTCGGACCCTGAGACGATCTCTTCGTGGAAGTTGTACGTGTCGGTATTCATGTACGCTCAAACCGGATGAACCTGATAGTTGATAGTGGAACCCATAAGACCCATCGCCCCCCCCAGTGCCGCTCGCCTAATGCGCGACCGCTCGCACGCGCTTCTCCGTGATATGTTTCGGCGCTGCGGGCAGGGCCGGATTCAGCGTGCGGGCGGGTTCGTTGATAGCGTAAACCACGTTCTTCGATGTCCAGAAGGCCGCGCCGATCCGGTGCCCGTTGATCTCAACCAGCAGGACGGCACAACCGTCGTCAAGTTCTCCCATGTCGAACTGGCCGGCCCCCGTTGGATAGCTGCGGCCCAGGCTGTCCTTAATCTGCTCCAGCACCAACCGGGCCGCGGCGATCTCCGTCGGGGAATTTTCTCTCACCTTCGGGGAGTTGCTGACGCAGCCCGCGACCAGCAGGCCTATCAATGCCAGAGCACAACTCACACTGTAGGATTTGCCGTATCGATTCATGGCTTCCCCTTTCTGTTGCAGGACAGGAAAGCGCCGCATTGCTGATCGTTGCAATGCGGCGCAAGAAATTGACCTGAAATGCGAATGAATCAGCCCTTGCGAATGACCACCGTGTCGCCCACCTGGAGCACGTGGTTTTTCGGCCAGTTGTTCCACTTGTAGAGGTCGCTGATCTTGACGCCATAACGGCGAGCGATCGTGGTGGGGTTCTGACCGGTGGCAACCTTGTGAGTCGTCTCGGCGGGTGCGGCGGCCGCACGCTTGGCGGGCGGGGTTGCGGCTTCACCACCACCGGAGACCTTGTAGGCTTTGCCCGCCTGCAGCACGGATTTCGAGGTGAGGCCGTTCCACGCGAGGAATTCGCTCAACTTTACGCCGTATTTCTCGGCGATAACGCCAGCGCTTTCGCCTTTCTTGACGGTGTGCATGGCCGCTTCCGCTTTGGCGCCGGAAGACTTCTTCTTGTCGGCGGCCTTCTCCTCGGAAGCTTTTTTGACGGGTGCGGCGGAAGCAACCTTGATTTCTTCCTCCTTCACCTTCGCCTTCTTGCCGGCCTCTTCCTTCTTCGCAGTGGCCTTTTCTTCCGCCGACTTCTCGGCGACCTGCTTCACGGCGGGTTCCGAACCGCCACGGACCTGCTCGGGGGTACCGGCGGCCACGACAAGTTTGTCACCCACTTTGATGGTGGATTTCGATCCGAGATTGTTCCAAGCCAGGAAATCGCGGAGGGGTACATCGTAGTCCCGGGCAATCTTCGCGGGATAGTCGCCCGGCTTTACTTCATGAAACTCCCCGGTATCATTGGAAGCGACCTTGACGGATGCGGCCTCCTTCACCTCGGGCTCGGCTTCCGCTTCGGCCACGACGGTGTCGCCCACCTGAAGGGTTTCACCCACTTTCAGGCGCTCGCGGCGATCTTTGCCGTTCCAGGCCTGGAGATCGGTCACCGACACTTTGTGCGCTTTGGCAATATCGAAAAGCGTATCGCCCGGCTTCACCGTGTAGGTCGCCTTGGCGCGATTGGCCTTACCCACGCTGCCCGCTTTGCGGTTGGAAGACGCTTTTTCCGTATCCGCCTTGGCGACCACGACTTCTTCCGGCTCCACGGATTCCAAATCTTCGCCGGGGTTGCCGCCCTTGGCTTCCGAAGCGCCTCCCGGCAGCTTCAGCGTCTCGCCGGCGCGCAGGCCCCGCGCGGTACGGATACCATTGATGCGCATCAGCTCCGTGGCGGAAACGCCGTGGCGCGTGGCAATCTGGGATACGGTCTCGCCACGCTTCACCTTATACGTATCGCTGGCGTACTGAACCGTAACCGGCTCGGAACTGGTCAGGGCACTGGCGAAGCGCTCCGTATCGTTCTTGGGCACGAGCACGTGATAGGAGCCGGTGGGCGGGGTGGTCTCATTCAGCAGGGCGGGGTTAAGGCGCGCGAGGGTACCTTCGGCATAGCCCATCTGCCCGTCAAGCCGACTGAGCGAGTAGGCGCCCGTCACGGGCACTTGGACCAGCTCTTCGGCGGGAACGGGATTGACCTTGAAACCGTAGCGTTCGGGGGAGTGGGCCACGATAACGGACGCCACAAAGCGGGGGAAGTATTCCTTGGTTTCGAGGCGGATACGGTTGGACGCCGGGGGTGTTTCAAACAATTTCCACAGATCGGTCTCGCCGCCATTGGCGGCCATCGCGCGCTCAAGTCCGCCTTCGCCCATGTTATAGGCGGAAAGGGCCAGCGGCCAACTCCCGTTGAAGTGGGTGTTGAGTACCTTCATGTATTCGATGGCGGCATCGGTCGCGCTGATCCAGTCATAGCGCTCGTCCACATGAGAGTCTACGCGGAGCTTGAATCGCTGCGCGGCGGGGCGCATGAACTGCCACATGCCGCCCGCACCGGCGCGGGAGACAATTTTAGGCTGAAACCCGCTCTCGACCAGGGCGAGATAGGCCAGTTCCTCGGGCATCCCATTTTCCCGGAGCCGCTGGCGGATGTGGGGCAGGTACTTGTGACTGCGATCGAGGAAAATCTGAAAGTTCTTCGGGTAGCTGTTCTGGATCTTGTCAATCTCCTGCAAAACGGGTTCGGGCAGGGGAAAGGGAATCTGGAACGCGGAAAGATCGCCGGGGGAGCCGTGCGCCGGGGCCGGGGCAACAGCGCCATCATCCAGGGGGCTGGTGGAGCGCGCCTGGTAAAGGCCGGCGTTCTGGGTGGAACCGTTCAGGATCGCCCCGAACTCCTCCCTGAGTGAGTAGAAGATTTTGGGGTCCAGATCGGCCTCGGTCAGCAGTTCCAGCATGAGAACATACTGGCGGAGGGCGGCCTCTTCATCACCAGCCTCCTGGGCCGCGTTGGCGGCTTGGAAGGCCCGGTCCGCCTCACGCAGCAAGTCGGTCACCGAGCGGCTCGCGCCGGTCGCTCCTGCATTTTCGAGGGCCTCCAGCGTCTCCGCCTCCACGGCGGCCGTGGGGGGCAGGGGCTCGAATTGCTCCGTGTCCCGAGCGGCATTCTTACTGGTGGTGGCGCATCCTGAAACGAAAGTAAGCGCCAGTGTTAGTATACCTAGGGTAAGAAAGTTGTAGTTCTTCATAGAAGGCTGAATAGCTCCTTAGTTAGTGACGGCATTGAGCGGCAATCCGGGGCCTGAACTACGTCATAACCCTTTAATTTTTGGATCGCCCGCACGTTCTTCGCGGACCAGCGTGGCGCTTGCGGTAATCGCCGCCACACTCGCCCGTGATCGTTTCGTCGGGTATTTCCTCCCCCCGGCGCTACGATTTGGGCCCGTCTCCAAGTATCCTCCAGAAATCGACTGGCACCCGCGGCCTCCGTGGTGGGTGGAACCGAGCGGCCTTGCGCTCATGCTCCGGTTTGGGACCCGCCGGGTATCGAGAAGAGTTGGTCCTCCCGTGAACTTCGGATAGTGTATTCTACATCTTGTGGGGTGTCAAGCTACTTAGTGTGCATCTAGTATTGAATTTCGCACTTTACCCGCTCGACACCTCCGCTTAACCCGCAGGCTACCCTGCAGTACCCCACACGGTATCAGGTTGGCATACGCCGGAACAAATAGATACCCGCCCCCATGAACACCGCCGTGGCCAGCCACGCCGCCACCAGTGGCGGCAGAAGTCCGATCGTACCGAGCCCCACCGACACCGCGTAGAGCATCACGTAGGCAAGACCGAGCGCGATGCTGATTCCAAAGCTGATGAAGATCCCGCCGCGCCGAATCTTTAAGGCAAACGGTATCGCCAGCCAAACGATGACAAAGCAAAGGATGGGTCGCGAGAATTTGGTGTGGAACGCCACCCAACCCTTTCCCGCGGGCACGCCCATATCCTCGGCGCTCTTCAGGTCGTGGTATAGCGTGGAAACGGACTTGCCCTCCGCGGGCTGGGTCAGGGCAAAGAGCATATCGGGCGATTCACTGAAGGGCGCGGGCTGCTGACTGATCAGCGCGGTATTGCGCGTCGACTTGTCTCGCCGGAACGAGGCCCAGCGGCCGTCCTCCAGGATCCACTGGTTCCGCTCGGGATCCCAGTAAATCCGGTTCGCCCGGATCTCGTCCATACCGTTTTCGGTAAAGGCGTGTATAAACACGTCTTTCCCCGTGAGCGCGACGGGATTGAAGCGCAGGATGTGACAGGACCACTTCTTCTCCCCCAGGTTGGTCCAGCTCGGTCCGGCGCCGTCCGCCTGGGTAAAGCGACGAAAATACTCCCGGTCAATGCGATTGGCGGTTTGGGCCGATTGGATGCCGAGGGTGTTTTCAAAGGCAAACACCGCGACGGCCAGCAGGAGAGAAATAAGAATGGGAACCCGCGCAATACGGCCAAGGCTCACACCCCCGGCCAACAGGGCGGTAATTTCGTGATCCTGCGCGGCCTTGCCAAGCACGAGGAGCGTGGCGACGAGGAGAGCGAGGGCCAGGGCCTGAAACTTGAACATGAACGTGGGGACATGGCTGGCATAGTACTGAACCACGATGGGCCAGGGGATGTCGTATTTCACGATGGAAGTCTGGCGGGCCGTGAGCAAATCGATGACTATATACAACAGCACAAAGGCCAGCAGGGTCCGGGCCAGGGCTCCAAGGAGCTTGACGGCGAGTCGGCGGTCATAGAGGTTCATACGCGATCCACCCGCCAGAGGAAAAGCAGCCCGACGCCGATCAGGGCCAGATTCGGCACCTGCGACAGCAGCATGACGGTGTTCAGCGAGGGCAGGGAGCCGCCTTTCATGATTGCGGCCTCGGCCACGGTGCCCAGGGCGCCGTTGAGCATGGCGCGGAGCACGAAATAGGCCACAACGATGATGAGGCCGCTGGAGAAGGTGTAGGAGCGGCCCGAACGGCGCGCGCGGGCCCCGATGGGCGCGGCCACGACGCTTACGGCCAGGCACATGAGGGGAAAGGCCAGCCGGTCGCCTATCTCGCCCCGGACCTTGGCCAGTTCCAACTTGATGATCTTATTGCCCTCTTTGGCGGTTTCCCGGAGTACGCCCTCTTCGTGGATTAGTCGGGCCAGCGTCCATCCCTGGCGCTGGCCTTCGCGCTCGAAAGTCTGGAGCCGGGGCAGCGTGATCCGGGAGGATTCCACATTCACCGTCATCTGATTTTCCTGGATCGGCCAGACATCCTTCATTTCGAGGCGGCCCACACCGTTTTCATTGATCACCCGGGCGGATTTTGCGTAGTGGGCGTGAATATTCTGGCCGCGCTCCTGAAGCACGATCACGTTGTGAAGCGTCTTATCCGCGTCTCGGCTGCCGATGTAAACGCGCCACTCCCCGTATTCGTGCATCACGCCGGTGGGAACCGTGTCCAGCGTTACCCGCAGAGGCATTTCACTGCCGATAAGATAGGACAGGCGCTGAAAAGCCCAGGGCTGGCCCTGATCGAGCAACAGGAACGAGACGGCGCTGACAGCGGCCCCCGCCGCCACGATGGGAAGCACCAGGCGGCGCAGGGGGATCCCCGCAGCCTTCGCAGCGGTCAACTCGCTGGTCTGGGCCATGCGCCCGAAGGCCATCATGATGCCCAGCAGGAAAGTCACAGGCACAATCAGACCGGCCAGTGAGGGCAGCGAGTACAGGGAGATACGGCTGATATCGAGGACGGTGAGTTGGGCGACCGGAAGCTTTTCCAGCAGATTCTGGACCTCTTCGCCGATGGTACCGAGCAACACCACGAAGCTGATGACCACGGCGGCCATCAGCGCGGGAATCCAGATCTGTCGCAGGGTATAACGGGTGAGAAGGGTCACTCGGAGTCCACTTTCAGGGGGTTCAAACGGGAAGTATAACGGATATGGGCCCCCCGGCTCACCTTGCGGTCGCCGGAGGACTAAAGAATCGCTCTTCTTCGCCGATAAACAGGTTGCGACGGATTTAAGACTCACTCATCCATTGAGGAGACACTACACATGGGAACCATTGCGCTATCCTCTCTGGCAAGCAACTATGCCCCCCGATTTTCCAACTTTCCAGGGAGCGGTGCCGCTGCTGCTCTCCTTCCTTCACGTCCCGCCCCGCAACGGGATGCCGCCCTAGTCCAACCCAACCAGGAACAGGCCCTCACGGAAGCGTTTGAAGGGGCGGTCTACCGCTCCCTGGAAACCCGGCAGTCCCTCTCGATGCAACTTTCCTCCACCCACGCCCAATTGGGCCAGGGCGGCGCCGAAGGCGGCGCGGGAGCCTCGCTGGAAACGACCCAGCTCACGTTTGATTTCTTCGAGGAAACACGCTTCGAAGAACTGGCCCTCTTTCAGCAGCGCACGGCAAAGGCGGGAGAAGGCCTCGATGGTGATCGCCAGGCCTCGCTCTACGCGGCCAGCCGGGAGATCTCCACGCGATTTGAGTTCTCCGTGTCCATCTCCGGCGCGGCGCTCAATGGATTCGCAAAAACCGCCGAGGGCGCGGGCGGCTCCAACAAGCTCATGGACAAGCTCCTCGCAGCCACGGAGAAGTTGCTGGGCGAAGCGGACGAATTCATCAACCAGTTCTTTTCTCAACTGGACAGCACGGATGGCGGCTTCAACGCCGAATCCCTGGACGAATTGTTCAATGAGTTCGTGTCGGGCTTCCTGGAAGCCTTCTCCGGCGACCTTGGCTCGGCCCTGGGCCTGGGCAATGCCGGCGGCCAATCGGGCAAATCGGGAATATTAGCCCAGTCTACCGCTGTGCAGCTTGAGTTCAAATTTGAATTCAGCGCTTCCGTGACCACCACGGAGACTCAGGTGCAGCAGGGCGACCCCATCGTGTTCGATCTGGACAATGACGGTGTCGAACTCAGCAACTACCAGCAGGGTGCCCGATTTGATCTCATGGGTACAGGACGCGCCCAGCAGACGGCCTTCGTGAATGGCGGCGACGCCTTCCTCGCCCTGGATCGCAACAAAGATGGCAGCATCAACAGCGGATTGGAACTCTTTGGCGAACAACATGGCGCAAAGAACGGCTTTGAGGAACTCCGCAAGTTCGATCTGAACGGCGACGGAACCATCAACCGAAATGACGCCGTGTTCAACGAGCTGCGTCTCTTCAAAGACAACGGCAATGGACTGACCGAGGCCGGTGAACTCCTGAGCCTGGCGGATGCGGGTATCGACGAAATCCTCCTCAACTACCGGGACGTGAATCAGAAAGCTACAGGCGGAAACCGGCTCACCCAGATCGCCTCCTACCTGCGCAACGACGGCAGCAAAGGGCAGGTGGCCGACGCGTTGCTGAATTACATCGCATAAGGGGACTGTTGTCGATTGGCACGGGGACTGTTGCTGCTTGATGCCGAATTGATGTCGTGGTGTCGCCCCAATCGGAAACTGTACCCCAACAGAAACGCCTTCGCGAACACCGCCGCATGGGTACAGCCACCCGCTTCACAAGACGCACAGGCGCGTGCGCGGCCAGGTCACCCAAAGCGCGGGAGGCAGTCCCCGATACTTTTCTGTATAATCACGCCATGGACAGGAGGTTACCATGCTTGAAGTCGAGATCCTGGGCGTAAGCCAGGCCGAAGAACACCAGTATCCGCTGGTTTTATTGCGCCACGAAAACAAGGTGCTCCCCATTCTGGTGGGACTCCCGGAAGCGAGCGCCATCCAGATTGGCCTGCTCGGCGAAAAGACCGCCCGTCCCATGACCCACGACCTCATCTGTAACCTCCTTGTGGGGCTCCGGGGCGAACTCACCTCCGTCAACATCTACAAACTCGAAAACGAGACCTTTCTCGCCCACCTCAACGTCGAGCAGAAAAACGACGAGGGCCACATTGAGCAGGTCCTCCGCATCGACACCCGCCCCAGCGACGGCATCGCCATCGCCGTACGCGTCGGCTGCCCCATCATGGTCGCCGAAGAAGTCATGGAAAGCGCGGCCCAGGACGCCTCCATCCTGGGCGAGACGGAAGACGAAGACGAGGATGATACGGATGCGGACGGCGAAAGCCCGTTCTGATGTATGTTCAATCCGACCTATCCGGCGTGTCGGACCATAAGAAGGATAAGACCGCTTTTCAAAAGAGTTGATCGCACAACAATCCCAAAAACTTGTGGTTCCCCTTCGGGAAGGCATATTGGTCGAACTCATCCGGCGTGACCCACGCCAGTTCATCGTGGATCTTCGATTTCGGCTTACCCTTCTCGATGGTGCAGCGATATACATTCAGCGTGACCTTCAGGTGCGTGTAGGCGTGGTTAACCGAGGCGATCATCCCCCCCACTTTCACTTCTACGCCGAGCTCTTCTTCGCATTCGCGGCGGAGGGCGTCCTGGTGGCTTTCGCCCGCTTCGAGCTTGCCGCCCGGAAACTCCCACAGGCCCGCGAGCATGCCGTCGGCCGGGCGCTTACCGATAAGATAGCGCCCGTCTTTTGAAATCACCGCCACGACGATTTCTTTGTGGGGCACGGCCTTCTTCGCCTTGCGCACGGGGCGCTTCTCCTGCACGCCGCGCTTGTAGGCCTCGCACTCGCCGGACACCGGACACGAGCCACAGTCGGGCTTCTTCGGCGTGCAGATCCGCGCGCCCAGTTCCATCATGGCCTGGTTGAAGTCGCCGGGGTCGGATTCGGGCACGAGGGCGTCGGCCATGGCCCACAGCTTCTTGTCCACGGCGCTGTCGTCGATGGACTGGGCAATATTAAAGAGGCGGCTGAGCACGCGTTTGACGTTGCCATCGACCACGGGAGCACGCTCGTTGAAGGCGATGCTGGCGATGGCCCCGGCGGTGTATTTGCCCACACCCGGCAGCAGTTGCAGCAGCTCGGCCCGCTCGGGCAGGCGTCCGCCGTATTGCTCCATTACCTGTCGGGCGGCCTTGTGCAGGTTGCGCGCGCGGGTGTAATAACCGAGGCCTTCCCAGAGCTTGAGCACGTCGTGCTCCGAGGCGGCGGCCAAATCCTCCAGGGTCGGCAGGGCGACGAGAAAGCGTTCGTAGTAGGGGAGGCCCTGATCGACGCGGGTCTGCTGGAGCAATATTTCCGAGAGCCAGACGTGGTATGGTTCCTTCGTCTTGCGCCAGGGAAGATCCCGGGCTTCCTCGCGGAACCAGCGAAGGAGGGGTTTGCGGATGGCGGGCGCCTTTTGCATACTACCGTGGCTTTCTGGAACCGGGCGCGCGGGGCGGCCGGACTGAACGAACGAAACACTTCAGTCATCTGAAGACGGAGGAAAGCTTAACCACGAATCGACACGAATAAGTAGTTGTCATGGGTCAACGTGGTATGCAATGTTGAATGGGACTTGAATCGAACCACAGAGAACGCAGAGAGCACATAGAAGAGCATTTTTGTTCCTTTCGCTACTATCCATCATGCCCTTTCTGCGTATTAACTTTTTGCTGCCCATCGTACGCGGCTTCAAAAAAGCAAGTTGCAGCGTGAAGTTCCTGGTACGTTGCTATTTATGCCCTTGCACGCTAGACCCAATAAATACTGACCACGGAGTGCGCAAAGGCACGAAGAAAACAAACGAGAGACAAAAATTGGACAGAACTTCTTGAGCACAATCGTACCGTGACGCGGCACCGGCGCTTCTTATCCTCTTTTTGTTCTCCGCGCTCTGTGTCCGTGGTCAAAATAAATTGCTTGCGTACAATGACCGTTCTACGTGAACTCGTGCTTGAGGCCGCCAGACCGGCAAAGAGCTGCAAATAAATTCAATTGGTAGAGCGTAGTGTACACTGTCCAGACCAACGCGGCCTCGAATGGGTCGCGTATCCAATATGTGACATCAACGCAAGCCCCAGATTGTGGATCATGAACGAAAACGAAGTCCAATCCGCGTTCCAGCGTTACCAGAGTCGAGCGCATGAGATCGTCTTCGAGGCGGATACGCCCGCGGGGCGTCTCTTCGATGTGACCCTCATCCTCCTGATCCTCTTCAGTGTTGTCGTCGTCATGCTCGACAGCGTGGAATCCCTGCGCACCGACTACGGCCCCACGCTCCACGGATTGGAATGGTTTCTCACCATTGTGTTCTCGATTGAGTACGCGCTGCGCCTCTCGTGCGTCGGAAACCCCCTGCGCTATGCCCGGAGCTTTTTCGGCATGGTGGACTTGCTCGCCATTCTCCCCACCTACCTAAGCCTGATCTTTCCAGGCAGCCACTACCTGCTGGTGGTGCGGCTGTTGCGGGTGCTGCGCATTTTTCGGGTGCTGAAGGTCGCCCAGTATATCGGCGAAGCCGACCTGCTCATGGACGCCATTCACAACAGCCGCCGCAAAATCACGATCTTCCTCTTCGCCGTGTTGACGCTGGCCACCATCGCGGGCTCGCTCATGTATGTGGTCGAGGGCGCGGCGAGCGGCTTCACGAGTATCCCCACGAGCATCTACTGGGCCATTGTGACGCTCACCACGGTGGGCTATGGCGACATCTCTCCCGTTACGCCCCTGGGGCAGTTCATCGCAACGGCCATCATGCTCATGGGATACGGCATCATTGCGGTGCCCACGGGCATCATGAGCGTGGAGATCGCCCGAGCCACGGAGCGCCGCGATACGGTCGTCCAGGCCTGTCGGGAATGCGGCGGCCACTGCTACCACCGCGACGCAAAATTCTGCATGCACTGCGGCGTGCCGCTGGAGTTTTGATGAAATTTCAGCCGCGCGCCGCGGACCAGAGCGCCGCCAGTTGCCGCGCGGTAAAGCGGAGGTTTTCCGCGGCGTCCGCGCGGGCTTCGTCCAGGGTGATGGGGCCGGGGCAGATGGAAAAGAGTGCGGTGACGCCGTGCTCGCGCAGGGCTTCGGCCTCCTGGGCAACCCGCCCTCCCACGGCGATCACGGGGACGTTGTAACTCCGGGCCAATCGGGCAATGCCTGCGGGTGTCTTCCCGAAAGCGCTCTGTCCGTCGAGACTGCCTTCACCGGTGATGACCAGATCGGCTTCGGCCAGGGCCTGATGGAGGCCGCAGAGCGTGGCGATAAGCTCCAGTCCATTTTCCAGCGTGGCCCCCGCAAAGGCCATGAGCCCCCCCGCGAGGCCCCCGGCCGCGCCCGCGCCGGGCAGGTCACGAAGGCTCACCTTGAGGTCGCGCTCCACAATGTGCGCGAAGTGGGAAAGGGCATGATCCAGGATGAGAATATCTTCGCTGTTTGCGCCCTTCTGGGGACCATACACCGCGCTGGCCCCCTCCGAGCCGCACAGGGGGTTGTTCACATCGCACGCAACATAAAAGTTCACCGCATCAAGACGCGGATGGCGACCGGAAGCATCGATCCGGTCCAACTGCACCAGCGGGACGCCGCCGCCCTCCAGCTCTTCCCCGCGCTTGTTGAGCAGGCGATAGCCGAGGGCCTGGGCCATGCCGGCGCCGCCGTCATTGGTAGCGCTACCGCCGACGCCCATAATGATGTCCTCCACCCCCTCGCTGAGGGCATGGGCGATGAGCTCGCCGGTGTCCCGGGTGGAGGCGCGGCATGGATCGCGCTTGTCCGGCGGCACCAGCGCCAGACCGGAGGCCGCCGCCATCTCCAGCACCGCCACCTTGCCGTTCTGGATCAGGCCGTAGTCCGCTTCCACCGGCGCACCCAGCGGCCCGGAAACGGTGCGCGTGACGAAGCGCCCGCCAGACGCCCGCACGACGGCATCCACCGTACCCTCGCCGCCGTCCGCCATGGGAAAAGCAATCACGTCGGCCTCGGGCATGCCCTCCAGCCAACCCGCGCAAAGGGCATCGGCCACTTCGCTAGCGCGCAGACATTCCTTGAACGAATCCGGGGCGATGACAACGCGCATGAGCAGGTCCAATCCAAAGGTGGTACAATACCGGTCCGCTGTGCTTGGACACGGGTATGCGAACAATACCCGTTTTTTGAACTGGGTTACAAGGAGTGATTGCATGAAGGTTTCGCGCAGAAATTTCCTGGGCTTTTCCGCTCTGGCCGGTCTGTCGGGCTGTGCCCGAATCGAAAACAGCAAGCTGGGCAAGATTACCCCGGAATTCGAATTTGGCGACGACGGAAAACTCAAATTCGCCACGATTGGCGATCTGCACATGCTCGACTCGCGGAGCGGAGGCATCGTGGGGCGCGCCGTGAACCTAATCAACAATGACGAAGCGATCGACTTCACCGTGGTGCTGGGCGACCTGACCTCCCATGGAACCCTGCCCGAAACAAACCTGGCCCAGCAGGCCCTGGGGCGCCTGGTGAAACCCTATTACTGTATCCCCGGCGAGCACGACAACAATACGGCGATGGAAAACAAGTACGAGTTCTACCAGCGCGCCTTCAAGAAGTCCCAGTGGCGCGAAGGCAACGCGGGATGGGTGCTCCTCGGCCTCGACACCTGCGATGGCGCCGCAAGCCAGACCACCGTGCCCCAGTCCAGCCTGGACTGGCTCCAGGATCAGTTGGCGCATACGGAGAAAAAGAAACCCATTGCTCTCTTCACCCACCACCCCTTGAGCCCGAACACGAAAGGGGAACGCGCCACCAACGCCGAGGACGTGCTCGCGTTATTTGCGGGCTACAACCTCAAACTCGTCGCCTCCGGCCACCACCATGGCAACCACGAAGAAGAACGAGACGGTGTGCTCTACGTCACCACCGCATGCTGCAGCGCCACGGTGGACAACGACGATGGCACGACCGAAAAGGGATTTCGCGTCTACTCCATGGAAGGCGAGACCATCACCCACGAGTTCATCGCCGTATCGTGATCGTTCAAAAACAGACACGGGCCATCGCGGGCGCGATAATGTTCACGGCGGTCGCGGTGGCCCTTATGCTGGTCAACAGCCGGGTCGGCATTGCCTCGGGGCCCTGGCTCAAGATAGCCGCATCCACGGGATTCCTCGCCACCGCATTGGCCGCAGGCGCCCTGCGCGGAGGCTACGGACGGACCATTCTCGCCGCGCTCGTCCTCTGCTGGTGGGGCGACTACTTCCTCACGAGAGGCTCAGAAACCTCATTTCTCCTCGGGCTTTCCGCCTTTCTCCTGGGGCACCTCGGCTTTGCCGTCGCCTTCCTGATCCACGGCATCACCCCCCGCTGGACCCTCGCCGCCGCAGTGATGCTGCTCATCCCCGCGATGGCCGTTTATCTCTGGCTCGAAGCACAACTCGGCCCCATGAAGCTGCCGGTCTGCGCCTACATCGCGGTCATCAGCCTCATGCTGGCCCTCGCAGCGGGAACGCGCGGTCACGGAGCCACCCGGCTCATCCTCATCGGCGCGGCCCTCTTCTACGCCTCCGACCTCTTCGTGGCGCGGCAGAAATTCGCAACGCCCAGCCCCTGGAATCCCCTGATCGGACTCCCCCTCTACTACACCGCCCAGGTCTGCCTCGCGGCCAGCGTCGCCCGACACAAGTGAACGCCACGCCAGGCAAAAGTTTTGCGCGGCGCGTCCGGCCTGTGCTACTATTTGGGTCCTCTCGGGCGATTAGCTCAGCTGGTTAGAGCGCTGCCTTCACACGGCAGAGGTCACAGGTTCGAGTCCTGTATCGCCCACCATTTAACCTATTGACGCTCAACAACTTACACAAGTAGGTCGTTGGGCGTTTTCTATTGCCTTCATGGCCATAGCACACCTGTAGCACGCCAAATTCGCTTCACATTCTGCACTGATGCAAGTACGCCTGGCCGCATTGGATCGTAGCCCTGTTGTGACAACGGTGCCGCCGCCAAGTCCCGAAAGAACTGGCAAAGGGCTTCTCGGGTGGTAAACAGCGTACGTGAGATCACGACGTGCTCAAGGCGTATCCCTCCCACTCCCTGTTTCGCCCACCGCCAGATAATGGTCACGTGAGGTTTCTTGCCTGCAACTCGAGGGCATAGCTTTGCCGCCTCAGTCGCTGTCAGCAGCTCATCATTCAAGGGGTCGATCATGGTGTTACCCTCCTTTGGGATGCCACTGCGTCCATTGTGAACCTCAAGCTATACTCTGTGAGAGTCCCCTGTGGGCCCGACCATCGGAGGTCCCAATACGTATTGGGGGGGGAGATACCGGAGAGGGATTGTCGGGACAGTGGCTGCCAGGCAAGCAAGAGGGCAGTTCATGAGGTGCAGACTGGGGTCGTACCAAGCGCAATCGCCAAAAGAAAAGCGCGGCTGGAGGTTTAATTCCAGCCGCACTGTAGATGGTTGCTTAAGCTAGGGACGGACGGGCTTCCTGGTGTCTTTTGGACGACCCGCCTCAAAAGGCTAGAATGCTCTCCACGCTATCAAAGTGACCTGGGCTATCGAGGAAGCCCAACACACCAATCTGCTCATCTCCGCCGTATCCTATGTCAGTCTCGTACTCCATGTCTGCCGCAACTGCATCGCCTGCAGACTCAGCACGGAGTTTCTTCTTCTCCGAGGCCATATGCTGCTGGTATACATAGAATTTCCGTTGTAGCTCATCGTACATCGCTCGAGGAACCGTGTCTTGGTATGCCGAAAGCTCTGTCTTTAGATCCAAGACTGTCTGCTCCAACTCTTCACAGAGCTGCTTCAACCTCAAGATATCGTCGTCTTCACCTTCACCACCTTCTGCAGCACCTGACTCTTGGTCATTGACGTTTTCGAGTTTTGGCGCACTCGCGGCATTCGCGGTGGCGCTAGACGTTTTGGCTACTTTTTCCGGAAACGCCAGGGCATCGATCTGCCGTGTACTTAGTTGCGCTAGATCGTATGGGTCATCATCCGCGCCGGTGAAGTACAGGAATATTCCATTTGCTTTGCATTCGGACCGGACATAATTGCCCGTGTCCACACCGTTTTTCTTGTCTTCATCGAGCTTTATGACCTTTTGCAGCGCAATTGCCTTCACGTTTCTGAGATACAGCAGGTCCACTATTGCCAGGATATCAGTGCGGATTACCTTGAGGTCCAGATAGAATGCGCACATACGGCGACCCGTTCGGGCCGAAATGCGAAGACTCTGCAACCAATCAACGTAGCGTTCAAGGGAACCGGTTACACGTTCCACATCGCACTTTCGAAGGTATACATGTTCCGCACTGGCAAGATAGCCCAGGAAGCCATCTACGAGATTCTTTCGAATCGAGTTGCCCGAGTCCTGGAGGGCAGTCTCCATCGTCTGGGGGTCTTCAACCGCCGTGGCAACATCCACAGGCTCTAAACTATTGACAAGGTGATCGTCATCTAACATAATCGTTCTCCATCACCGCTCAAAGGCGGTGCTCAATATGGTTAAAACTTTTTAATACCTACCTATTGTATGACTGTGTTATTGTTTTATTGTTTGCTGCCCTCAGTCCGGGCAACCTTTTTCGTGGAGTCTCTCTACGTCATGGGCTATGTCCTCCGTATCGGCGCTCTAGGAACTGGCCGTGTGGGTTGCGGTTATGTAAGTGCACGAGTTGTTCCAAGACTTCAGTCTCGGCTCGGGTTGCGTTGGCTAATCCAGGATAGCCTCGATCAAGCGGGGCTGGATTGTGTCTGAGCGGTCTAGATTGGAGCGGCTTGGTTCGAGAAACGGTCTGAATGCTTCCTGAATCGAGATGCTCTCTTCGCTCGAAACGGGGTGCGGTAGGCAAGCTGCATTTTCGCGGGAAATCACACCCCCCTTCAGCGCTCCAACGCATTCTCCCCCGGAGTCGATGCTCGTACGCTGTGAAACGCCGAGATGCTCAATTGAATATTCGTAAGTCTCTCTACTGCAACATCTTGTGTCTTTCATGCTAGTCGTCACTCTCTCGGCCGAACCGATTTTTTTTTCATCAAGCAGCCAGTACTGCTTTTTTTCTTGACATGGGATCGTTGTTGTGCTACACTTTGGTTAGTTGCTTAGTGTATTCTGTCTGTATTGTGTCTGGACCGACTATTGTACGAAATATCCAGGGTCACTTTCAAGCGCCACGCCCAACTTTTTCTTCTCTCCCCCTCCACGTTTCTTCTCCTCCATCAATTGCGGTCCGTCCCATCTTTCCCCGTTGATGTGTAGTATCGACTGCGTTCATTGCCCCGGTACCATTACTATTCGCCCAACTCCACCACAGGCACGTCGGAATTTGAGCAGAATTAGTCGAGGGCTTACCCGATTGCCAGTCAGAACACGTGATCGCGGTGCGTGTGCTGCACGGTCAACCACCACCTATATGGCGAATCCGACGGTGACGCCGTGCTAACATGCACTCGAATTAACGGGGAGAGAGACCATGAGTATCGAGAGCACAACAGCATATGGGCGCTAGGATGGGTGGCCAAGTTCATTTCCGGTGTGCCTTCGACGCCAAGTGTGTCAATGAGGAATGGACGGATCCTTACGGGGACTTGATAAAACGGGTCCGGGGCTGGTCAGAAAAGGTATTAGGGCTACCTGCGAACACGCTCAAGGGGAAGAAGTTCACTCACGGCAGCAATTTCCGTGACGAGTGTCCCCCACGCTCCACCTTGGAAACGTTGTGCCGCAACTACAACGATGAAGGAATGCCTCCCACCTATTGGGGTTGCCGCCTTACCCACCAATGCCGTGAATTCTCCCATCGTACTTGGACCAATGACCTCACACTCACCTATCGGAGCCCAAGTGAATTTCGTATTGTCCTGGTCAACAGCCATGCCATTGTGGGTTACCTGGGAGAAGAACCTGCCCCCCCAAACCCCAGTGCGCCTGGAATTGTTCAGAGCCTGGTTACCTCAAAGCACTGGCGCTGCACAAGCGGAACTGAACTGCTCAACGGAAGAGCCGTAGCGGCCTACAGTGGACGGATGGACTTGGTTAGAAAGGCCCTGTCGGATGACCGAAGAGGTTGTCCGATTGTTTACGTCTCCTGCGCCCAAGAAACCGGGAAGCCACTGATTGACGCGGATCGGCTCGCAAACCTGCTAAG
The DNA here is from genome assembly GCA_041859365.1 of Candidatus Hydrogenedentales bacterium. Classification (GTDB taxonomy): domain Bacteria; phylum Hydrogenedentota; class Hydrogenedentia; order Hydrogenedentales; family JAEUWI01; genus JAEUWI01. Next base: position 36,677 of record JBHEKR010000102.1, on the reverse strand, counting down.
TGGAACAGCGGTCGTCTATGTGGCAGAAAGCCCAGAGGTAGATAAAGAAGCCGAGCACCTGATAGGGAACATCTTTGGAACATGGAACGGGGGGATTCGCATCTACCAGCCTCGTGTGAACTTCCAATCGCCGTATGATGCCAGACGCCACCGATTTTTCACCGGACCCCGTGTACTTGAGCTGGGTATGGACGAGGTCGCGCTGCAGATTGTCCGGGCCTGTTGTCGGCGAGCTCCCGTTATAGTCGCCGACGACGTGGCATCAATAGATGACATAGTCAGTGTGGCGCGTAGAAAACGCCTCCGGGAGCTTGCCAGCAGAAGTAGCTCTACGGATAACGCCGAACTTGAGGAGCTGATTGCAGCGGTCGACGAGGACAATTTGAAGCTGCGCAATGAATTGGAGGAAACGCGCATGTTTCAGGAGCTGGCGATCGAGGAAAAAACAAATAGCTTGGCCCAAGTCCAATACGACTATGAGAAGTACAAGCAGAGCACGCGGACAACCTATTCGCGCATCCGTGATGTTGAACGGCAGTTAGGTGCCCTCGAGAACCTGAAGTCACTTCCTGAGAACCTTGAAGACACCCTAAGAATGGTATGCGCACTTCATTCAAGCAAGCTGGAGTTTCTGGAGGACGCCGCTGAAAGCGCACGAGAAGCCAATTTCAACAACGTAGCCATCGCTTGGAAACTGCTTTGGTCCCTGGCAGAAGATCTGCATCCCATGCTTCTTAATGGAAGTACACCGTTCAGCGACACTGAGTATAAAAACCGGTCGGGATTCAATCTCGCCATGAGTGAAGGTTCTCAGACGCAACGAGATAGTAAGCTCATGAAATTGAGGCAGAGAACGTATAGAGGGAAGGATATCGATATCACGCCCCACGTTGGATGGGGAACCGGAAACGACTGCCTCCGAGTCCATTTTGCCATAGACCGCGAATCCCAGAAACTCATCATTGGTCACTGCGGTAATCATCTCGACAATTGGACGACCAAAAAGCGCAAATAGAGCGAACGAGACGTACTACTCGGGGGAACATCAGACCCGCAAGAGCTACTGATCGACCGCGAGGATCGAGAGCCCGGAGGGAGAAATTGGCCAGCGCTGGCCGCGCACGCTGTCAACTATGAGAACATGCCGCGAATGGAAGAGGTCGCCCTACAGGGCAGAATCAAGGGGTAGGAAATCTCATGATGGACAAGGATCCGGAATCCAATCCAGCACGCACAAGTGGCGAGATACAGATCGGAAGCATAGTAGCGCTGAAAAGTGACCGTTCAAAAAGAGGGGCCGTAGTCGCCATTCAGAACAGTGCTGGAGAGTACGAGTACACGGTTTTCATGGACGGTGATTCCAAGTACTTCTATGCACCCCAGCTCGATTTGGTAGCGAATGTTGATACTCGCAATCACGTATCAATCGACCAAGCACACTGTATCCTGACCGCGCTCCAAATAAAGCATCCCTCCCTCTCTGCCCTGTATTCGCTTAACTCGGCACGAATCGATTTTGTGCCTTATCAATTTCGCCCCGCTCTTAAGATCATCCGAGCCGATCGTCCCCGCATTTTAATCGCTGACGGCGTAGGTGTCGGTAAGACAATCGAGGCAGGTCTTATCCTGAGGGAATTGCAAGCTCGCCAAGACATACGTTCTGTACTCATTGTCTGCCCTAAGCCGCTTATAACGGAGCGAAAGTGGGAGCAAGAGATGCGTAGATTCGACGAGCGCTTTACCCCACTGGACAGCAAGAGCCTACAGCATTGCATCGAGGAAATGGACAATGAGGGTGAATGGCCAGATAAGTACGCGAAAGTCATTTTACCGTACTCCTTGCTCACAGAGCCGCTAATCTTTGGGGAAAAACTTGGTACTAAGAAACGCATAGGGCTGGTAGACCTTGACCCTCCGCCTCACTTTGATTTGCTCATAGTTGACGAGGCACACCATCTTCGCAACTCGGAGACCTATTCCCATAAAGCGGTGAACCTCCTTTGCGAGCATGCGGAAGCCGTGGTCTTCATGACCGCTACACCAATCCAACTTGGGAACAACGACCTCTATACACTGCTTCATATGCTCAGACCCGACATTGTCGTCGATAAGGACACGTTCCAGCATATGGCCCAACCCAATCCCCACATAAACAGTGCGGCCAGGCATATTCGCTCGAGTGCCGAGAACTGGAACCAGGAGGCGTTGCGCGCGCTGTGGAAAGCAGAACGTACAGAATGGGGCAGGGCCATGTTGGGGACAAATCCGGTATTCTTGGAAGCGTGCGAGCTCCTGGAGGGGGAAGCGATCACACGAGATGAGCGAGTGTCGCTACTTGGAAAAGTCGAGGGACTTCATACATTTTCCCGTCTCATCAATCGAACACGCCGCAGGGATATAGGCGACTTTTGTGTACGAAAGCCCGCGACTGTTGAGGTGCAGTTTACAGGGGAACAGCGGGATCTTTACGATTGCCTGCTCACGTTTGAGGAGCGTGCACTCGGCGTAAAACACTTTGATCGCAACATCCCCTTCATGATGACCACAATCCGTAGACAGGCAGCGAGTTCTCTTTTTGCATTGTCGCCCTTCATATCCGACCTGTTAGAAAGACGACTGAGTGAGCTCGAATTATTGAGTTGCGACGGGGAAGAGACCGACGAAATAACGGTCGTTGATGAGCTAAGAACTGCTGCCATGGACATCGCCATCTTGGCAGAAAAATTGCCTTCAGAAGACCCGAAGTTTGACGCATTGTATGTGATAGTTGAGCAGAAACAGGAGCAGACCAACAACAAGCTGATTGTGTTCAGCACATTCCGTCACACCCTGGCCTACCTCGAGCGAAGACTGTTGGAAAAAGAGGTACGTGTTGGCGTGGTACATGGAGGGGTAGCGGATGAGGAGCGGCAGAAACTTCGAAAGCGCTTTGAAGCACCGGCTGAGGAAGCAACAGCACTTGATGTCCTTCTCTTTTCTGAAGTTGGCTGCGAAGGCCTTGACTATCAGTTCTGCGATGGGATGGTCAATTACGATCTCCCCTGGAATCCAATGCGTATCGAGCAGCGAATTGGGCGAATCGACCGGCGGGGTCAAAAGAGCGAGGCCGTTGCCATATACAACATCATTACGGTCGACACGATTGATGCGGATATCTATGATCGATGCCTTTGGCGAATAGGTGTCTTCCAGGAAAGTATCGGAGATTGCGAGGAGATCCTGGGGGGTATCAATCAGAATAGCATTACAGGCATTGTGACCGACCTCAAACTAACTGAAGATGAGCGTCGTCGGAAACTGGAGCAACTGGCAGACAATGAAGTCCGCGCAATCCAGGAGCAACGTGCCCTTGAAGACAGCGAGCATGAACTTTTTGGACTCAGTCTCCCTAGATTTGCGAACGACGAGGACATCAGGAATGCGGAGAGCTACTGGCTGTCACCCCATTCCGTTGAACGCCTGGTCGCCCAGTACCTTCATGTTCGTTGTGGAAAGTTCTCGATGATTCCGGTTGACAAGCCCCTCAAGACGCTTCGGCTCTCCCAGGAGGCACGCACAATGCTTCTCGACGATTACAGGAGACTCAAGCTAGAGAAGAATCCCATGAATCGTACCTGGGAGAAATGGTTGAAGGGGGACGAACAGCAATGTTCGATTAGCTTCGATTCCCAATGTGCCTCTGACAATCATAGCGCACATTTCGTTATACCCATTCATCCCTTGGTCAAACAGGCGGTCAACAGTGTCGATCTAAGTCAGCCTGCTCATACTTCCTTTCAGATTACTGCCGAGGATATTTCATCGGGATTCTATCCCTTCGCGGTTTATGCTTGGGAGTACCGGGGAATCAACCCCGAGCTTAAGCTGGTGCCCATCTGTGAAAATCGCGCACTGGCAGAAGGACTTTTTGAATTCATACAGTCCGGGATCAATGGAGACTCAAAGTCACCACGGCTCGATCCATCACATCTTATCAGCCTGGCAAAAGTCCATCGTGAGGTCTGGAAACTTGCGCTCTCGGAACACAAGGTCCGAACCAAAGAATGTTGCGATTTTCGTGGGCAAAGTCTACGACAAAGCCATAGAGCCAGAGTCAATGTCGTTCAGGAGCAGCTGGCTAGTTCGCAAAACGAGAACATACGTCGCATGAAGGCATCGCAACTCAAGAACATTCAAGATGAGCTCGAACGAAAGCTGTCGGATCTATCAGCTGCAGAACAATCAGCGGATATTCACGCGCGATCTGTTCTTGTTGGAATCGTCGAAGTAAAGGGGTAGTCGATGACGCAACGCCAGATAATAGAGGACATTCGCACGCAATACTCAGGGCTAAAGGACATGCCTCGTGAGAGCCTGGCGAGCAGCGTAAAGACCCTGGCAGATGACCTGTACGCCAAGGATTTTCATTTCATTTTCGAACTTATCCAGAACGCCGAAGACAATCAGTATGAACCTGGAGTCGTTCCGTCGCTACGGTTCGTACTCGACACTATTGAATTGGGTGGACAAGCGACTCCCGCCTTGATCATTGAGAACAATGAAAAGGGCTTTGAAGAAAAGAACGTTCGAGCGGTGTGCCAGGTGGGGCAGTCTACGAAGAAGAAAGCAGAGGGGTATATTGGCGAGAAGGGAATCGGTTTCAAGTCGGTCTTCCGGGTAACCCAATGCCCCTATGTTTTTTCAAACGGCTTCAACTTCTCTTTACCCAAGGAAGATGCCGAAACGGGCCTTGGTTACATCGTACCTGTATGGCAGTCGGAAGTACCCATAAAACTAAACAGAAAAAGCACCAATATTGTACTCCCTCTTGGTGGGAATGCGGATGCTCTCAAACTTATCACGAACGCACTAAAGGATATTGCCAGCGAAACTATTCTCTTCCTGACAAAGATTAGGTCGATTAGTATCGAGATAGAGTTGGAAGAATTGTATTTCTCGCGTTTTGATCGCGATGACACGCGTACTCCGCTGGTAGAACTAACCCACACCACGCAGACCAGCCTAGCTCGTGCGGCTAAGCGAAGTGTATCCCAATACTGGTTTGCCTCTAAAGAATATGCAAGGCCCGACAAAGCTGTCTCCGAAAAGCGATCAAATATTCTATCTCGGAGCGTTACTGTAGCACTGCCCCTCGGAAAGAGGCAGTCGCGGTATCCAGGCAAACTCTTCGCATATCTTCCAGTATGGGAAGATACGGGTCTACCCTTCCTGATTAATGCAGACTTCCTTCTTGTGAGTTCAAGAGAAGGAATACGAGAGAATGATCCATGGAACCTTTGGCTCAGGAACTGTATAGCAGAAGTATACATCGACGCACTCATTAGCTACTTAAATTGCAACACAATACCTGTTGCCCAACGAGCGCAGATATACAACACCGTCCCCCGAAAAAGTAATGAGAGTTTTCTTCGCCCAGTGCTAACTAAGATTCTCTCGGGTCTGAAGGATAGAGCATGTATAATTGCAGGCCCTCAAGAGACACTATGTCTGCCGAACGAAACCCGAATCGGAAGCTCGGACTTTCGGAGTGTCTTCGGGCTGGAACAACTTCCGTGTGCGCTCTGCGACAAGTTTCAGCTCATTCACCCAAGTATTGAACACTACTCAAATGAGGTACAGTCGCTTGGGGTTGAGCCCGTTGGATTAGCAGACGTGGTGGCCTGCTTGGAGGATGTAACTTGGCTTGGCGGTCTGAATAATTTGCGATTGTTTCTGCTCTATCACTATCTATCTCAACGCACTATTGGCGAACATGTACTTCGCAGTTTGCCAATTCTTCCAGTAGAAGGCAGTAAGAGATTCGTTTGTGCGGTTGACGGTCCCGTTTACCTGCCCTGTGAATCCGATAAGATGACCGCACTGGAGAATGCTCCTCTCCTGATCCGAAATCAGATACCTGTGAAGTTCTTTGACAAGAACTTCCTTGATTATATGGGCCGAGCTAAACTCGGGAGAAAGCTTATCCAATGGATTGAGGAGCAACTTGGTATAACGGTCTTCTCGCTAGATTCTTACTGCGTGAGCGTAATCAAATTCCTTGTCAAAAATGAAAGAATGCTATCGGACGAAGAAGTGGTTGCCATGGGAGCTTTTGTCACGGAGCACGGGAATGAAAACTTGGACTGGCGCGACTTTCCTATACTTTTGGCCGATGGGACCAGAACTTTTTTTGGTATTACACAACGCAATCAGAAAGTCGTGTTGGTACCAGAGGCGTATACCGGACCTGAAGGATGGAGTGCAATTTGGCGCTTACCTGCAGAAAGGAAGCATTTCCTCGTCCTATCTGATTCTTATCGCAAGGAGACGGTATGCAAACTGTTGGCGTTGAAGCTTCTTGAAATATTTCCTTTGCCGGAACGGATTCAGCGAGAGCACACTCCGACTTCCGTGACCGAAGTTACCGTAGGATATATTCCGCCCAAGGATATAGAATCCGTTCCTAGCGGTGCCTTGATCTCATGGCTCAATGACAAGATTGATGTCCCAGGCGTCTGGCCTTGTGAAAAAATCCGGTTTGAGAACTTGGAAAAGGACATTGAATGGGCTTATCGAAAAACTTATTACATGAAATCGGATAGACCCTACTTTACGGCAAACGCGCGCTACCAATTTCGCGTGGATCCCTCTGGCTTTCTGAGAGCGCTTCGAACGGCTCCGTGGTTACCGACGTCGAAAGGCAGTTCTCCACCCGAGGACACGTTTCTTCCAACTGACGAGGTGAAGGATGTGCTCGGAGACACGGTGCCGTACGTTGAAGTGGAGCTACGGGCTGAGGTGGTTGCGTTGCTCGGAATTAGGCACAAGATATCAACCGTCGAAGTCCTTGGTATTCTCAGGCAGTACCATGGAAGACATGACGCAGATAGGGAAATAGTCGGGCGGTTATATTCTCACCTCGAGGCATGTTCTCGGTACAATCCCCATAACCTTTCGCAATGCTTTTCCACAGAGGCACTAATATTTATTCCTTCGAACGATTTCTCCCCTGCATGGTATACCATCTCGGAGGTTATTTGGAGCGATAGCGCAGGAATCCTAACGGGAGCTCTCATTCCAGTAGCCGGAGTCTATCCAGAGTTGAAATTGTTCTTTGTCGGGATCCTTGGAATAGCCCTCGAACCGACTCCTGAAACTTGCGCGCACAAGTGGCTGAGCGTTCAAGAATCGGCAAATCTCAATGCGGATCTTACCAAGACACTTATGGAAAGGCTTTATCGGACTTTGAGGCCAGCTGTGATCTTACCTACTGCTGAAAGGGCGAGTTGGTGTAATAACTTCGTACAAAAAGCTAAGCTCTATACCCGCGCTGACGAGTTTGTGTCACCCTCTTGCGCGGTGGTTCCGGACGACGAAATCATGAGAAGCATTTTCTCCGATAGCGAAGTCGCATTCGCCTGGCGACCTACAAATGAGTCGTTCAGTGATTCGCTCCCTTTTTATAATGCTTTCAAAGTCCCGTTGCTGTCTGATTGTGTCACCCAGCACTTAGCCGAAATCGTTAGGGTAACAAAATCTGATCTGTCGCCCCTTGTAACGTCTTCGGCAATAAAAATGATAGCGGCATGGCTGAGAGAGAAGCGCCCCAAGACGTATGGGAAGCTCCTATCCGATGGAGTTTTTAGTGAATTGTCTCTAATTTCGGAACGTAATACTGCTAAGGACATATTGGTCGACTTCCGTCTTCAGCTGAATGGCAAAAATGTATCGCGCCATGCTCAGTACCCAGTTTTCTGGAACCGGAAGGACAATGTTCTAATTTTCAATTCTAAAGCAGAGAAAGATGTGATCGCACAGACCCTCGCCAAGGGCCTGATAGGAAGTACCGGTCACAAGGAACTAGCAGACTGGATTGAATTGGTCTTGGAGAGCACAAACGAAGTACGTCTTAAAAAGAGGGGGTGGGGAGTTCCCCAGGAGATTCTCGACATCTTCGTTGAGCGTGCCCAGAGGGATGACTTGGAGCTTCCGTTCGCGGCTTCCCAAGACGAAGAGATTCGTGAAGAGAGAGTGAAGCAGCATACTGTAGAAATGCTTCCAAGGCTTGTTTTAAAGACCGTTGACGGAAAAGATGCCCATGCTGCTGAACACAATGAGGAGAGTGCCCCTCAATGTGATGGGAGCAACCAGTTTCTCCTATCGAGTAAGCTACCACGTGTGCAATATACGAGTGCTCTAAAGGACGCGTTTCGCAGAGAAGGTGCACATCACCTTGAGGAGAGTGACCAATACTATGACCATGGTTCCCAAGTGAAGAATCCTAGACGCTACGCCGGAAAGCTAGCAAATAGCCATCGTGATAACATAGCCAACGAACCGGATGGAGATTCGCGGAGGAAAAAGACCGAGCGTACAATACTTGAGGGAGCGAATCCGGCGGTCAGAAATAAGCTTTACGAATGGTACATGGGAAAGTGTCAGATTTGCGGCAATACGTGGCCACAGCATGACAAGCGCCCTTACTTCATCGCGGCCTATCTCGTTGAACGCCAGGACGGTGCTTGGTTAGACAACGCTGCAAATGCCATATGTCTCTGTGCCGATCACTTTGCGCAATGGAGACATGCGAGCAAGGGAGCAAAGTCCGATCCGGTCGATCAAATCATGGCCATGAAATTGGTGAAAGAGGGTGGATCCGGCGAACTACAGGTACGTTTTTCGATGCTGGGCAAGGATTGCGAACTCGTATACTGTGAGCCTCATGTACTGGCCCTGAGAAAGTTGATCGATGTTTCTCAGGAAACGCCCAAAAGTTAGATGCTTTTAGCATCAGACACTTCTCTGAGGCGTGTTGAGGGCAGAGTCACTTCTTGATATTGGGCAGCCGCGAATAGTAGAGCGGTTTGGTGGCGGCACCATTGGTTACATATTTCGGGCGCGGCCACTTTGTGATTTCGGCTGAGTGCATATTTCGTCACGACCGAATAGGGTCGCGCACGAACCGGTAATACGGTTTGGCGCGATCAGTCAAAGCGGTGTAACATGAGCATAAGTCCGCCAGCGGAATTGTCTCGATGTGCTCCCCTCCCCCTCCCTTGGATGGCAAGTGCGCGGTAGCTTCTACAGAGCGCTTCAGAGTACTGTCCCCCTTAAATAGATGGCCCTCAGTATATATATTCAATATTGACGCACTGCTTTCCCGCCATCCCTTTTCCTCTGTCCAAGAAGCCAACCGCTTCTCCACAGCACAACGCCTCCTGTCGAAACTCATCCAGTAATTCGGCCCCGCCTTCCCAATAGAAAAGGACCCTCCCATGCCCATATCCCGCAACACAAAATTCTCTCTGATCCTTCTGGGGTTCATCACCATCAACCTTTCATGTCAACCACCCAATCCACTCACCGACCAACCGGAGGTATACACCGATCCCATTGCCCGAATCCATGCACTGGAGATTGATAACTCAAGGATGAAGGATGAACTCCAGAATAAATCCGAGCAACTGGCAGTGCTCAATGCCAATGTTCCGGGTGGTCTGGCATTGGGGGAAAGGGACAAGCAGCTGGAGCAAAAGGAGAGCCGACTCAAGGAACTGGAAACGAGACTGCAAGAACAGGAAGGCTCACTACTCCAGATGGAATCCAAGGTGACGGAGGATCGGGGAAAGCTGCAGGTAGACCAGAAACAATTTCACTCAGAAAAGGAGGAGCGTCTCATCCAAATTGGTGTGGCAAAACAGATGGTAGCCAGGTACGAGTCTGTGGTGAAGGAGAAGGATGATGCAGTTGCAGCCGAACATCTTGCCAATCAAAGGGTGGAGGAATTTGTGCGTTGTGTCACGGCAGCTGTCTGTCTGGCTCTTGCTGCCGTTTTGATTGCGGTTACGTTTGTGGTACGGCATCGGATGCAACGACGACACATTGATGCTGCCATGCGAACCGTGGAGTATGGGGATCTCCCCCTGGCCATGAAGGAAAAAATTGCTCACCGGCTTGGAAGGGAATTACCTCATCTAGGGAAGCATCTGGAGTGAAATCACAGCAAATTTCAGTTCGGTTTCCGAACAAATTCGTGCTCGATTCGGTCAACAACGCTTCTCCAGTGTTGAAGCCGGTTGATCACGATTTTTTTGTGCAGAGAGAATGTCGCTTGGAAGTGAATTATGGATTGAGCCCGTTTAGAGAGGGAGGTTCTTGAAGGCTTCTGCTGACAATGGTGCACATTTTGTGAAGCTCCTGGAAGGGTTCCTAGGAGAAGATGTAATCGTGGAAACAACGTAAGGAGGGGTGGGGATGGGATGTGGGAAGTGGTATTGCCTCTTAAATTGATGGGGCAATTTACGATGCGGGTTTTACCTCAATGCGACTCTGAGTGACTCTAAGCGGTCCTTGCGGCGACGCCAATCTGGCATGTTGCGGGTTAACAGGCGAAAAAACTTGAGCGAGTGATCTGGTACCTTTAAATGGCAGAGTTCATGGACGATTACGTAGTCGATACACTCGGTTGGGGCTTGTATAAGTTCCGTATTCAGCATTATACGACCCGCCTTTGTACAGCTACCCCAACGGGATTTCATGCGTCGTATCGTAATCGGCGGTGTCGAATCAGCTAGTCCGGGGTGCTTCTTCAGGCGGGTGTCCATTCGCCGTTCGAAAGTTGAACGGGCGTGAAGGCCATACCATGCGTCCACAAGTCGTTGCACCTGGGCGGTGTCCGATGTATTGGTACAGTCGACCTGCAGATAGCGTCCCAATAGTTTCACGGATTGACCGCCCCCCTGAACGAGCTTCATCCGATATTGTCGCCCAAGATAGTAGAAGGTTTCTCCGCTCAGGTATTGTCTTGGGGTGGGGAGTGGTCGAAATCGTTCAAAGTAGTCGAGCTGCCGCAGGATCCAAGGAGCTCGTTTCTTTACACGATCCCGAACCAGGGCGATAGGGGTTCCTTCGGGGACCGCTACCAAGACACGCAGGTCCGGGCGGACGGTAATTCCAATGTGCTTTCGGGGGCGATATTCCACCTCAAACCGAATGGTGGCGCTGCCGAAATTTACGAATGATTCCTCTAGGCGCATGCTATGCGCCCGATTCCTGGCGAGCGTGGGCCTTGGCGATGCTAATACATCGGTCGAGAATGGAATCAATTTCTTCGAAGCTCAGTTCAAAACCCGTACGCTCCTGAATATTGAACAAAAGGTCCTCGATCTCGGTCTTCATACGGTTCTGAACATCCAGATTTGCTGTCCAGTTTACAATGGCCTGCTTTTCCACAATGCCGTGCATCTCTACCGCCAATTCGGCGGCAAGCTCGCTGCACGTTGGATCGTCCCCTTGATGGACGCGAAGGGCATCCCGTACGTAACCGTAAAAGGCCTTTGCCGTGTCTGAATAGCCCACCCTCTCGGGCACGTCGTCACCGGTTCGAGTGCGTACCCGTTCGGCAATTTCCTTAACCTTCGCAAGGTACTCTGCATCCGACAATCGTTTTTTTCGCCAGGCCTCGATGACTTCGGAGAGCAACTTAGAGAACTTTTCGTAGAAAGCCGGATCCTCATCCATACGTTCGGTCACGGTCTTCTGGGTTCTGGATGCTATCGTATCGGCCTTTGCGGCCTCCCCAGTAATGCGCTCAACCTCTTCCTCAAATCGTTCCCGCTCGAAGATGTTCACCAGTTCCGTGACTTGTTCTACTTCTCCCGCTCCAACGTGCAGATCGATGAGCTTTTCGATACGCGCATCGTACTCAGACATACTGACCGTATCCGCATACCGACGTTCGACAGCGGACCGCAGCTCGCGGAAGAACTTGGCGTCCCTTGTGTACTTGGGAATTCTCTCAGCATGCTTCTCTTGAAATGCTACGGAACCCAGGGCGAGTTTTAATGTGCGGAGATAGTCGGAGAGACGGCTGTAGAATCTGTGCCGGATGGCCTCATCACCCAATAGACGAGCATAGGCTTCACCGTCATACTTATTAGAGACCCCGTCAAATAGCTCCCAGAGATCCGAGTGCTTTTGGGACAATTGATTGACCACCTCCTCCAGTGCCGTAATGGTGCCTTCCAAATCATCCTGGTCGAAGTCCGGCAGCTTGTCGTAGAGAGCCAGCGCCCCACCAAGGTTCGCCAATACGCCCTGATAGTCGATAATATAGCCAAAATCCTTGCCATCATGCAGGCGGTTCACCCTTGCGATGGCCTGCAGAAGCGTATGCTCCTTTAGATCCCGGTCCAGATACATCACCGTATTTCTTGGAGCATCAAAGCCAGTCAAGAGCTTGTCCACCACGATAATGACCTCCGGCTCATCCCCCCCCTTAAACCCTTGGATTAAGGCCGTATTATAGGCGTCCTCGGTTCCATGCTTTGTCATCATGTCTTTCCAGAACATTCGAACGATCTTCTCCCGGCTGCCACGATGTTCCTCTTCGCTCTCGTCCAGACTCTCGTGGCCTTCACGGTCATCTGGCCCTGAAATAAGGACGCCGGAAGTCACCATACCGAACTCATCCAAATACTTCTTGTACAGGAGCGCGATATGCTTGCGTCGGGTTACAAGCTGGCCTTTGAAGCCGGTCCCCTTCCAGTTATCCCGGAAATGACAGCTCACGTCCCAGGCGATTGCCATGATCCGTTGTTCGGCGCGGCTCACATGGTCTGAAGTCGCGAATTTACGCTTCAAGTCGGCGGCCTGGGCCTTGCTCAAGTTAGCTGTTATCTTTTCGAACCATGAATCGATGGGAGCCTCGTTGACCTCCATGGGAACCATGCGGCCTTCGTATAGAAGGGGAACCACGGCCTTGTCGCTAACCGCGTCCCGGATGCTGTAAACGGGGTCAACAAATCCACCAAATCGCGTTACGGTGCTCTTGTCCTTTTTAGCCAAGGGTGTTCCCGTGAACCCGATGTAACATGCCCCAGGGAGTACTTTCTTCATCCTGGCATGAAAAGAGCCGTATTGGGAGCGGTGGCTTTCATCCACGAGGACGAAGAGATTTGGGTCGTCAATCCTGACCCCTTTTACACCAGCGAGGGATTCAAACTTATTGATAACTGCCGTAATAACGCGCGCCTTACCTTCTTCCAGCAGCCGCGCCAAATGGGCTGCCGTCTGTGCCCGTTGGGGATCGAGACCACAATGGGTAAAGGTGCGGTGAATCTGCTCATCAAGGTCGGTGCGATCCGTTACCAGGATTATTCTTTGATCGTGCAAGCCTGGTTCCAGTGCCAGGGCCTTTGCCAACATGACCATCGTCAACGATTTGCCACTGCCTTGGGTATGCCACACCACGCCCCCTTGGCGTTGGCCGGTGGAGTTCACCTGCTGGACCCGTCGCCGCAGGTGGTCCACGGTGAAATATTGCTGCCAGCGTGGTACTTTCTTGTCTCCGGCGTCAAACACGACGTAGCGCCGTGTGATATCCAGGAGCCGTTCCGGGCGGCACAAGCCATAAAGCAGTCTATCTTGGTCCGTAACTTCCCGTGCGGACTGACCATACTGTTCGTAGGTCTCGCGTGCTGATATCGTTCGGGATGCAAATATCCGGTCCCTTTGGACCAGGTTCAGTGGCGCGTTGATGAGCTCCGCAATCGCCGTGTCTTCCTGCTCCTTGCCTCGCTCCTCCTTCCACGCTGCCCAGAACTTTGCTGCGGTGCCTGTCGTCGCATATTTCGCCTGGTCTGCCGCCGGTGCCACGCCCAGCAATAGTTGCGCATAGGCAAAGAGTCGGGGGATTCCGTCATCCTTCTGGTTGCGCAGATGCTGAGATATAGCCTGATCCACGGGCTCCAGCTGTCCGCCGAGAACGGGCCGCTTACATTCGATAACCGCCAGCGGAATGCCATTCACGAAGAGCACAAGATCCGGCGTGTAACACTCCCGGCTACCTGTACGCTCCACCGCATACTCTTCGGCCACATGGAAGACATTGCGTTCGGGATTCTCCCAGTCGATATACCGCAGGGTGAAGCTCTTTGTATCGCCCAACACAGGCTGTTGGAGACTCTTTCCGAGCATCAGCAGGTCGTAGACTTTCTCATTGGTCCGCAGCAGACCATCATACAAAACGTCTCGCAGCGCCGCTACCCCTGCCGCAACATTTCCTCCCGAGAATGGGATCCTCTCTCCTCGGTACCGAATAACATTGATACGAGAAATGGCCTCTTCCAGCACGCCCAACAGAAGTACTTCAGAGCGACGACCACCACGCAGTGCGTCTACCTCAGCGGGTTGGAGAAAGGTATAGCCCAGTTGTTGTAGTAACTGAAGTGACGGGATCTTACTGGCGCTATCTTCGTCGATGGGAGGGGTGAAAGAGTTCATTGGCCCGGTACACTCTTGCCGATACTTAGTCCGCTTGGATTGCGTTCGGAATGCCGATCACATACGTTACAAATCCATATGTGGCCGCCGTACGTAACGTCACTCATATCTGCGACTCCAGATATAAAGCTCGGTTTCATGTGGCATCGTTTTTTGTGGGCGTCGTGACAATGAGGACAGAACGGGCCGTCGGAGATAGTTGATTTCTCGACAACCCAATAGACCTCCTCTAGATAGCGCAAGCTCGCTTCAGACGTTACATCGTTCATCTCTTCGACGCCCTCAACTGCAAAACCGCGTTGAGTCTCAGGATTCAGGATGCCTTCACGAAGAAGTACGTCCCGGATCTCTTCGGATTTTGCACGAACGTTACCAATAGGAAATCGAATTTGGAGTAGGCCTTGGATATTGCTGAAGTCCTCGCACCCCTCTTCAAGAAGGACTATCGCCTTTGCGAAGCCCAGGCGTCCTTGGAAAAGTCCTATCTCGTGTATGACGTTATGTCGGGCATGATAGGTACCGTTGGCGTCCTTGTCCTCGGCTGTCATGATGAGAAACGCGAAACAAGCTTGGTTCAGCATTTCCTCCAATCGACCAACTATCGTCTTCCCCGCTGGGCATAAGGACTCAAACTCGTCGCAAGGCAGCTCCAGTTTCGAAGTCAGAAATTTTTCCAAGTCTTTCCATACCGACGAACGACCGTGCCCAATGAATACGGTCTTACGCATCGCTCTCCCCTTCCTTTTCCTTCTTATCCGGGAGTAGTTCAGGATTGTTCACGGACGTTACAGTCAAGAAACTCACAAACTCGTCGTGTAGAATACAGCTTCGAAAATAACGAAACGGCTCGCTCTTATCGAGAAGAGAGTGAACTCGTTCACGAGTCATTCCCGCCTCTTCCAGCAGACACGCTGCGGTCACCCATCGGAACAAGGTGCCCAAGATGTAGAACTCCATTCCTGTTGCAAATTCACTCTTTTTTTTATTGGTATAGTGAGTATAGTGATTTCGAATATCCTTTGTGCGCTTGGCGATTCGTTCTATTGCATCGGGGTTAAGCCGGAGCAAATCTCTCCGCTCTATCAAGAGTTCCGAAAGTCTTGTCAGGAGACGTTTCTCGTTGCTGAACATTAGGCTTTGCTCTAGCCACTCCCTATCTTCCTCTGGCGCACTTGCGACCACGCGATCCCTTCGTGCTTGGAAAGCTGATTTTGGTGCCACAGCGCCATCTCGTCGATGTCTGTGGTAGGCCTCGGCCGCCTGCACAGCGTTGAGAAATGACGTTTCAGAAATGACATCCGCAGCCATCACTCGGCTGAAGAATAATTGCATAACCGGCTTGATTGTGCGGTACGCCCGTACCCATTGCGTCAGGAGGTCCTCGAAGGAATGTTCTACGTCCAGATGAGTAAACACCATGTCATGGTTAAAGAGCTCTTTGTCTTCGTTGTAGATCTTGGATTTCTCCCAGTAGAGTTGAACACTGGGAACCGATTTGAGCTCATCTGACTCTATGCCAACGCAATCTGTGGCCGCCTTAGCGCTCATGCCTTGAATCCGTAGCGGGCACCCTACCCCGAGGGTTATGAGTGACTCTACTGACGGATTCACCTCTTCAAGGAACTCATACATGGGTGCAGGCACATCCAGGGTGATCGTAATGGCCGCATTCTCCGAAAGGCTGAACTCGCCACCAAACCGCGCAAATTTGGCTCCCCAATCCACACCGATGGTTAGCTCACCATTGTCGAAGCGTACTGTCGTGGGCGCTACTGGCCGATATTCAAGATCGATGCCCCGTAGATTCTCGCCTTCCAAGGTATGGCGGAGGTTCCTCCCCGTTCGCGCGAACCACTGGCTCAAGTGCGACAGTCGAAGGGACATGCTCCGGAAATGAATGTCCGCCTCTGTCCTGAAATGTTTCCCCTCGATAACGATGGCGGGCGAATAGGATTCCGTGATGTAGCCACTCATCGTGAATCCTGAGCGGAGGCAATTAACGAGCGTATATTCCTTTCCATCACTTGTCCTGCCCAGAATGATGGATGGACGGTAGGCCCCACGATCCGAGCCAAAGGAATTGAGCGCGTCGACTTCCGACTGTGTACAGCCAAGTAACGAAAGTTCACTCTCCACGTCATGTCCAAATCTCAGCGCACCAGGGATTTGAGTCTCCCCGGCGGTTGGAAGCCACCAGTACCCCTGCTTCTCGAATCTCGATTCAGAACTGTTACTACTCATGCCAGATCTCCGGTGCGATCTGTCACTCGGACTTCGCCAGTTAGCAGTTTCTCCATGAGCCCTTTTTTTTGCCGTCTGAGAGCGTCCACTTGAACTGTCAATTGCCGAATCTCTTCATCGCATTCGTTCAGGACCATAGCTATTCGCTTCTGCTCCTCCCTGGACGGAACTGGGATGACCATTTTCTCAAAGTCTCCAGCCGTTACATTGAGGAGTCCATGCGCGCGACCGCCGACTTGACAGATTCTACGAAGCTGCCGATTCAGAAGTCCGAATTCAAAAAAGTGTCTGAAGAAGTCCGAGTCGGACTCCTTGT
The DNA here is from genome assembly GCA_041859365.1 of Candidatus Hydrogenedentales bacterium. GTDB lineage: Bacteria > Hydrogenedentota > Hydrogenedentia > Hydrogenedentales > JAEUWI01 > JAEUWI01. Next base: position 19,858 of record JBHEKR010000102.1, on the reverse strand, counting down.
CGGTAAGAGCGAAGCAGTGGTAGAGCGTCGAAACTGCACCACACTCGTGTCCATCGAGTCGCTTGACAGCCCCGTGGGGGTAGCCGTTCATTGCACTCCGATTGTATGCGAACTCACCGCGCTTGAGTAGGTAGTACCCTTCAAGGGATTCTCCTGACACGTTGCGATCAAAGAACTCTCGTTGATCGATGAGGCCATGTTGGCCTGAGGCCGTAAGTACGAGAGTTGTCGATGCACCGTTTTTCCGCATGACACGCTTGAAAACTCCTGCAATCGCACAAAGCTGCCAATCCATAGCGAGTGGCCCCAGGAGCGTGTCTTTCATCTTTTTCGACTTCACAAATTCAGGAAATCGCCGCCTACCGGAAAGTAGATGTTGCATGAGCGCACGTTTATGTCGCGAACTCAAAGCAAGCCGCCGCTCTGCCTGTTCAATCGCCTGATTCCATATGGATAAAGTACCTATAACTCGACATTGCTCATCGTATGATGGAAGTAACACCGGGAATTGCTTAAGCTGGGTACTATTAATACTGGCGAGATTAGTGGTTTGCTTCGAGCAAGCGAGAAAGTAACCGCGACCGTAGCTGGAACTGGTTTGCCCGGACAGGAATTCAGGCGCAAGTTTACCCGCACGTGGTCGAACTACAAACACGTGGTTCTGGTGAATGCAGGGGGCAACTTGTCCCCGCCAAACGCAACCGCGCCCCAACTTGTCGTAGTCACCGCCCTCTGTTAGTAAAACGTCGCCCGATTGGAGGCAGAACCGGCTCAGAGCGTCACGCTCGATATCCATCGTCTTGAGCACAGTTAGATCTACATATCCATCCTGCACGTTAGCCACGCGCAGATACGGAACGGTCAACGAATGGAGTAGACGCCGCGCGGAGCTCTTAGAAATCCCCGTTTGAACAATAGCAACGCTCTCAAGGGAGGCTTTGGACCAGCCTTTGGGGGCTCGTATGTGTCGCACGTAAATTCTCCTCCATTTTGTGCCTTTGCTACAAGAGTCTGGGCCAATCACGCAGACCGTTTCTTATTCCTTTTCACCTTCGGGTGCTCCCCGCCGCCTAACCATGTACCAGTCGCTGCCCAACATTCGTAGTGGTAAAGCCATTCAGAAATCCAGGGAACAATGGTGTCGCCGATTTGCTCGCTTCCGTTCCATTCACCAGGGTAATACAGGCAGAGTTCGTCTCCTGGGTAAACGTGAGGGAGTCTACCCTCTTCGTCGCACTTCAACTTGGGATCTAATACTTGGACAACAGGGGTATTTCCCGGTCTATAGCGAACCTTGACTTTGTAATTTGCACTTAATGGCGTTGGCTTTAGATGCCCAATCCATTGAAGCATCCCACAAGACAATCTCGACTGGCCATTCACATAGTGCTTGATGAGATAGAGCTGATGAACTGCGGGATTGAGACGCTTCTTCGACCATTTCGAGTTACTGGCCATAGAAGCGGTGCTCCCTGACTTCTATGCCGACCGCGCCCAGCATACCGGTTTGGGGGGTGATGTAGAGATTTCCAGCTTTGCGCTCAGCGTAGGTCGCGGCACCCATCGCTGTAATGGTGCGACCCACGGCATCGGAACCGAAACTCGGACTCATTTGCTCGGCGAGTAAATGGATTCCTTTCGCCCCAATAGCGTTCTGCATGTCCGCCCGCACTTTTTGGAGCCAATGCTTGAGCTTGGTTTCCCGTTGGGGCTCATAGGCCCACTTGTCCGCGAAGTTTTCATCCGGATTGACCGGGTTGGGAACCCAAGTTACGCCCCCCCTCGACTGAATGAATAGGGGCATATTATTGACGATATTTATTAGGGCCTCGTAGACATCTTCTTCGTTGTTGTATGCGTGAGCCGCAAGGGTTGTGATGATGATGGAAATTGGCCTGTCATCGAGATCGTCCTTGAACTCAACGTCCCGATGTCGTTTCAATATTTGAACTGCACGCTGCAAGGGAGTTCGAACTTCCCATTCGGGAACATCCTCTATGTGTGCCGCCTTGGCCTCCGCGAGTGCTACGCGACGCTGGCGAAAAACTACCTCCATGCGTTTACGAAACCAGGCACCGTAGCCCTTGGGATTACTGGGGTGCCAGATGTCATCCAAACGCTTATCCGGAATCAGGATGGAAGTGTCGTGCATGAATTCCTGCGGTATGGCGGGAAGGATGTCCATATGAAACTCGTTTGCGTAGTCTAAACGCCAGCAGCGGTCCATTTCGTCCAGCATACCAGCATAGGTATCATGACTTTTCAGACGATCACCGACCATTCGCTTCAGCTCGGACTGTTTGATTTCGTAAGGTCGAAAGTTCAGGCGACACACAAGGTCAATATCTATTTCTTCCCCTTCATTCAGTGGGCGCGTGACCGTACCCAACATGAACGACCCCTGGGGATATAGTTCAAGATCGTACGGGTACAAGGGTGTTCCTGGCTTTGCCAGCCATTTGGAGACCGCCGTATATCGGTCGATTGCCTCCGCTTGCGCGGTTGGGGAAATGTCCAGCTCCTCTGCCAATGTCGATAGAAAGCTGCCGAGATAGACCTGCTCTGGTGTCAACATGCTAATGCCCGCCTTTGCCTGTGTTGTTCTCTAGGCCCACGGTCAGTGCGTACCTGAAGCCTCCGAGACTTGAGTTTTGATCGTAGATCTTGAACGGCATGTCTGCCTTAGGTTGCCGGACGCGACCCAATTCAATTGCCGTTGATACACCCATCGCAGGAAAGACGTGTAACTCCGCGTCTTGCCCATGTCTTGCCTTAATCTCGTTCAAGAGCAGTCGGATTTTCTTTCGGAAAAGACTGAGACCTTCTCGACTTCGTATTGCGTCATGCTTTGGTTTTGGTACTGTAATTGTCCAGACGGATGCCATCGTGCCAAGCACCGAAGTTACACGCTCAACAGTAACCGTGGCCGTGAGCGCCAGTACGAGCGCAGGAGGGCCTTCAAAGTGCTTCGGCTTTTGTACTACAAGCTTGAAGTTCTCCGGGTGCTCCCGCCACCGCCAGTCGGGTGGTTCCCTGAAAAGGTGGTAGACCTCCGCGCTTGGGATATCTGTCAGTAGTGAGCCGAGATAAGTAAGAAGAGGCTGCGGCGCGAGCCCGAAAACGGAAAGGTGTTGCACATCGCCGAATTCCAAGCTTTGCTTGAGGCGAGTGTTCACATGCCTTTGGAGATTCTGACTTTCTATGTGCCAGAAGTCCGCTTCTCTGTCGTCAAACGTTGAGTTTACAGTTCCGATACGCACGGCATCGCGTGAAGCGGGATACCAATCGGGTAACATGCCGTGGGCGGCCCTATCGATCGATAGCATTGAGCCTTGCTCTCCAATTCGTGCGCCGTAGAGCAGGACCTCACTTTGGCGGTTGGGTTGAAGCGATCCTAGGAAGGCAATGCGCTCTTCATGTTGTTGTTTCATCGCCAGCAGACGTTCCGGTGGATGGTCCGCCAAGCCTTCTTTGTCGACAAGGCGGTGATGGACATCGCAAAGAATCATTAGATTTGATAGGTCGCTCTTTAACTTCCCCGAAAGTTCTTTATGACCTCTTGGGCCTCCCGGCTTGTCGGCGATAATGTGTGCGAGATACGCCACGTTAAACGTAGACTTCGTCAAGGGGTCCTCCCAGAGGGGAATATTGCATCCGGCATACTGGCAACGCCCGCCCGTCTTGCCCCAAAGCAGGAGCCTGGTCTTCTCCGGTACACTCGTGACAGACACGGTCGTCTCCTCCTTTCTTGGGGTGAATAGAAACACAAGCTAACCTTGTGTCTACGGGAATTGCGCGTGGTGATTGCCTACTCCATATTACACTGGAAAAACAGAAGAATATTCAGATTAGGCCGAGCTCCTTGAGGTGTCTAGCCATCTCGGTACGGGTCGACGCGAGTTGGACCTCCAGTTCGTCGATTTCGCGCTGGACGGTCGCGATATCGATTTCTTCCTCCTCCTCGAAGGTGTCTACATACCGTGGAATATTTAAGTTGAAGTCGTTCTCACGGATCTCGTCCAAAGTGGCCTTATAGGCGTACTTGTCGATGGACTTATAGGCCCGATGGGTTGCGACTATCTTGTCGATATCGTCCTCGCGGAGGACGCTCTGGTTTTTGCTGTCGAGGTAGTCCCGGCTGGCATCGATGAAGAGCACATCATTTTTCTTGCGGCCTTTGTTGAAAAGCAGGATGGCCGTGGGAATGCCGGTACCGAAGAAGAGGTTGGCCGGAAGCCCGATAACGGCGTCCAGGAGATTATCCTCAATGAGCGACTGGCGGATTTTCCCTTCACTTCCTCCTCGAAACAGGACACCGTGGGGGACGATGACACCCACCTTGCCGATATCGGCCTGGGCGATGTGGATCATGTGGAGAATAAATGCGTAGTCCGCTTTACTCTTTGGGGGGATGCCGCGCCGGTAACGTTCAAAACGGTCGGCGGCTGCGCTCTCCGCACCCCATTTGTCGAGAGAGAAGGGCGGATTGGCCACGACAATCTCGAATTTCATGAGACGGTCGTCTTCCAGAAGCTTGGGGTCCGTCAGGGTATTGCAGCGCTCGATACGGGCGCTGTCAGTCTCGTGAAGGAACATGTTCATCTTGCAGAGCGCCCAAGTGGTGGCGTTGGCCTCCTGGCCGTACAGTGCGTAGTTCTGCTGGTCATTCTGATTGGGCACTTCCCGACCTACCTTGAGCAAGAGCGAGCCGGAGCCACAGGCTGGATCGCAAATACGCGCACCGGGCTGGGGTGAGAGCAGTTTGGCAAGCAGAGAGGAGACTTGGGAAGGGGTGTAGAACTCGCCCGCCTTTTTTCCAGCGTTGGCAGCGAAGTTACCTATCAGGTACTCGTATACGTCGCCGATAATATCGCGATCATGCAGCTTGGATGGCCGGAGATCGAGCTTCGGCTGGTTGAAATCCTCCAGCAGATGGTTCAGACGGCGGTTTCGCTCCTTGGCGTCCCCGAGATTGGCTTCGCTATTGAAATCGATATCCCTGAAGACATTTTCCAGCTTGGCTTTGTTCGCATCTTCGATGGCGGCAAGTACGATGTTGATAAGCTCGCCAATATTCCCCGCGCCACGTCTCTCGTAGAGGCTGTCGAAGGTGGCCGAGAATCGGTCGCTTACTTTGCCGGTCTCATCTTTGAGCTCGATATAGGGGACGACGAATCGCTCCCTGTCCAAGGCCCGCTGCACCCGCTCGGCATTTTCTTTGTACTTCGCTTCGTAACCCGCCTTGCGGTCGGACCACACATCGCTCAGGTATTTCAGGAAAAGCATGGTGAGAATGTAGTTCTTGTAGTCGCTGGGATCAATCGCCCCCCGGAACGTGTCGCATGCCCGCCAAACGATATTCTGGATGTCTCTAACTACCTGGATGTCGCTCATACTCGGTTCTTTCTTGATGACTTGGTTTGGCCTTCCGCGAAGCGCAGGCAAATGTTGCTGGTCCACTGGGCGCGTCGATCCAAAATCTGCTGGACGAGGTCTCGTTCCTTCCAATGGAGGCGGTCTATCATGACAAGGTGGGACTGCTCTTCCAGCGTCGGTAGGGGTACCGGCATGGACTCAAATACGGCGCGCGTTACCACGGTTACGTTGCCTGCTCCTTGTGCGCCTTTGAGTAGGTACTCCTGAGCAACAGCCTGCCGAATGTACCATGCAAAGAAGTCTGGGATTATGCGGCTTGAATCGAGGCGCAGAATGTAAAAATGGTTCGAAGCCAGCGTATTCTCAGGAAGCCCGGAGACAACACCGGCTTGGTGTCTAATGCCCCGCACTTGGAGCAGGACATCACCCTCTAAGACAACATACGGCTCGGTCATCCGATCTGGATTGAAAGGGGTCAGCGATTTGCGATTTACCGTGCCATCGTCGTTCAGATCGCGCATTTGGACGAGCCGGTGCGATCCTCCGGAGTCATTCTCCACTGCACCTCGTGCCTGGTAGCCCACCTGGATGCTCTTAGCCAGGTCTTTGAGTAGTATTTTCATATACCTCGTAAGGTGGCAACTGGAATATTCGTCTGCCACCGCTGCGTGATATCGCCAACTCGGGATAGTTAAAGTGAAACATTCAGGTTACTTACTTTTTAAAAATAGCATACTTTGCAATTAAAGTCAAGTAGGTAACCCGTAAACTTCCCAAATTTAAACCTGCCACTACCCAGTATTGAGTTCCGTGCTCGTCAAGAATAGTCAAACACTACATAGAAAAACTATGTAAATTGCAGTGCCATAATGGATGGGTGAAACGGAAAACCGCTTCACGATTCTCTGTCGTAGAGCTTCCAAGTGAGCTGCATTATCGATCCCGAGGTGGGCTCGCCCCATGGTCGAGTTCCGAAAGACGTCTCCGCTATACCCGAATCGCGTGGTTAATGACCTGCCCGAGATAGATGAGGTCTAAACGCCTTTTCGAGTCGGATCATATGGTCTATCAACTCGTCTTGGACTTGCGGCCACATTTGCTCATCGCGCCAACCGCCACCGACGACCTTTCGGATTCGGCAGGCTTTTCTCCCGTCCAGCGGTTCCCACTCCAAGGGTCCACCGAATGCCTCCTCAATAATCTCGCGGTCAGCAAGCAGGGTTTCAAAAAGACGCGTGTTGTCCTCTTCGCTATTCTTACCAAAGTCGATATAGATTTCCGCCTGCGCATCATGCTCGCGCACCGCATAGTTGAAGTGAATTCCTCTGATCGTAGCCCCAATCCAGTTGTACCCAAGGGGTGTGATGGACGCGTGAAGGTCAGTCAAGCCCTTCGATTTCTCAAGCAACTGCGACCAAAAACGCTCGCGAATTTCGTGCCGCTCTGGCTTTTCCTTCTCTTCAGTTGGCGCGTCCTCAGCAGGAGCCGGAGCAATAACCTGTGGAATCATTCGAGCAAAGCGTTTCCCAATGAACGCCTCCGCCTGCTCGTCGCTAAGCTCAATTGTTGTGGACCCCTCACGGACGTAGAGGGCTTTCCGCCCATCATCCTGGAGGTAGGCGGGCACCTGTCCGGACCAGCATTCGACCACCAGCACCCGCACACCATCATGATCTTCGAACCGGGGATGGATCTGCTTCAAATGCTCTGCGCCAATACGTTCGGTCAGCATGTCCACAAGATAGGTGACCGCCTCCTCCTCCGTCTTGAACCCATCCGCATGATATCCAATCGGAGAACCTTCATCCAGCAATCCCACAATCAGGGTGCCACCATTATTGTTAAGGAATCCAGCGATAGTCCGCAGTATGCCCCAGGTGACCCGCTCGTCCTCGCACTTGGTGTGCAGGTTGGTTCTCAGCGTGCCCTTGAACTCCACTTCCGGCGATTCGCCCGACTTGACGAGCGCTGCAACATCCAGCGGCGTATCCACCGAGGCGGGTTTCACTTTCGGGGCAAGGACGGCATATCCGTCCGCAATTACCCGAGCAATCAACTCCCGCCGCCGCTTGAGGAAATCGGTGTAAGAGAGTACCTGCCAGTTCTCAGGAAGCCCGTGCCAGTAATACATCCGCTTCAACTCCGCCGCAGAAAAATGCTTTTCCAACTGTGGCACGTATTCCGCAGGCGGTTTATCCGATATGCTGATATTCTCCCCCCATTCAATCAGGGCGTAGTTGGCCACCTGGTTGGTTTCCCGCACATCGGACACGCCCTGCTTATTCAAAAACGCCTTAGGAAAAAGATGGTGCCGCTCAATCGCGGACTTGTTGCTGATCAGTGCCGGGTCGAGGAGATTCTTAACGTGTTGCTCGGAATACAGCACACGGGCCTCCAGGAGAACCAATGCGGCGCAGTACGAGAAAAAGGCGGGGTTTCTTGCGGATGCCACCGCCAGATCACTGGGTAAAGTGATATTCCAATAGTCTGGCGTAAGTATCTCATCACAGAGCTGATCCAGCAACGCTACAAACTGATCCGCCGTCCTCACGTGCCGAAGGCGTGCCAGGTCATACTCCATCTTCGATTCGGGAGAACTGGAGTACCTCGCGGAGAGGGTGGACATGAAGAACCACCGAGCAATCACGCGGCGCAGCGTGAACTCGTGGACTTTGTGTTCCGTGCGCCCGAGCAGATAAAGCGTGTAGGCAAAAATCAAGGCGGCCTGGGAGCTTATGGTTTGCTTGCTGCAATGGCCAGATTGCCGTATCGCCTTTAGGAAATCGTGCCAGTATGTAAGATTCAGCGTATGATCCTGGACCTGTCTCAGCAGTTTGAACTGTTCATCTCGGCGGGCCTCGCTGAATTCACCGGTCTCCAAATCTTTGCCCCGCAGGATCGAGTACACATGCGAAAGGCGCGCCCGGCGAAAGGCAAGCCCCACGCTTACCCGCAACAAGTTGTCTGGATCCGGCTCAAAAAAATAGTTGAAGGGCGATGGCTTGCCCTTGGGTACCTGGCGTGCGCTCCGGCAAAAGTCTTCCAGTTGGGCACGGCCCTCGTCCCAGAATACGGACATCAAGGTCAAGATGAAGTCCGCTTGGTTCAGCGTCTTACCCTTGCTGTTCACCCGTACAAACACCTCCGCCACCTGCTCTTCGTCCACCGTGGCGGCCAATTGCAGAGCCGTGAAGGGGTAGCTCAGCATGCTGTAGAGACAGGTGATAGCGCTCTTTATCTGTTTGTCATCTTCGGCAGTCACCTCCCGTGAAAGTTTCAGGCCCGTGAGGTATTCATCGAGAATACTGAAGAGATCGGACTCCTTGCTCCACACTTTGGAAATATTAGGTATGAAGCTCCGATCCTTCCGGATGGCCGCGTCAGCCACCTCGAACCTGGCCAGCAGGGGATTAAACGCAATCTCGATGTGCTCCGAAGCGTAGTTTTCTCGTAGAACGGCGATGCCTTTGATTACCGCATACAACGACGTCAGCCGCTGTTGGCCGTCCACGATCAACAACTTGGCCGCCATCTGCTTATGGTCCGTGCCGATAGTTTTCTGGGGTCCGTCAAGGGCGTTCTCCCAGAGCAGCAGATACCCCACGGGATAGCCCCGATACATGGAGTCGAAGAGATCCCTCACCTTGGCATTCGGCCACACAAAAGGGCGCTGGATGTCCGGAAGCCCGATATTGCCCAGCTCGATGTAGCTCATCAGCGAACCGAGTGTGAATTTGACTTCCTTAAACAGGGTGTCGCTCATTGAGATTCCTTCAGTGTCGGAGAAATTCCATTTGACCAATTCATCAATGATGGTGCTCCCGTCTGGCACATGGACCTAATTCATCTCTCAACACTCCTCCCGCTAGATCTTCGCGCCCTCACGGTCCAGCAGCCCATCCGCACATGATCTGAAACCGGACAATTCAGGCTCCTGGAAATCGAACTGAGATACCGCTCCATCCCTCCCCACCTGGCCCCGAGATCAACTTCCCCGCAAATGCCCGTGAGTTCATATCCAATATAGCATAAGTAGACCCCGAGGAAGAACTGTCTGCCGTGGCTGAAAGGGTGCGGTTCCCTACCACATAACCGTTTCAGAATCCGGAACGATAATGGGGCGACTTACCCCTCAAAATGAGGAACATCCAAACATTGTGTTCGTTAGTACTATCGTACTATTACCATGCTTTCTCGGCTTCGACTTAAAGCAAGTATACGAAAACAGACTTATGGGGCAAACAAACCCCAATAAAATCGCCCTATTTTCTCATGTAAATAGATAAAACCCATCTTACTAGTTTCGCAGTACGGTTGACCTTTTGGGCCACTGTTTGTTATACTACGACTTCAACTGGCAGCGAACACCTCACGACCAAAACGCGACAAAGAAAGGAGCATCGTCGAGGTGACGCCAGACGAGTATGCGTGATCTGTATTCACGAAAATTGAAGACGAACCCAAACAAGCCTAAAACAGCAAAGGACGAAAAAACTATGGTGAAATGTACAGCCTCAGCTGCCCCAAAGAAAAAATATAATTCGTATGTCGGTCTGCAAGACATAGAGAGAGAAATTGCGAAAGCACAGCTATGTATTGGGAAATCCCTTTCCATACTTTGTGGGGGTCTGAATGTATTTGGACTCGTAGACGGCGCGGAAATTGAATATGCCAGCGAAAGGCTGGGCATCTCCAAGGATGCCATCCAGCTATTCCGTAAAGTCAATGACTTCTACACCTATCCCCGGACTGACGAGATGATCAAGTTTGAGTACTATTTCCTTTACACGGTTTCGGTGAAGGTGCTTGATGCTTTCATTCCATTTCTGCGCGAGTACTATTTTCATCCTGATAGCCCGATCCGTAAGCATATATGCCTTACGTCAAAGACCATCGAGGTCTATGTTCCCTTCGTTGATGGGACGTTTAGGTGGATTCATCTGGCTGAAATGTCATATGTCAATGTCAAAAATTTCGACAAGCTCATCGGAATAGAAATGCGTGGACAACTGAATGACCAAGTCTTCGAATCTTCGGCGATTAGCGAAGCTGAAGAAAAGGCAGCAATTGATGCCATCTTCGCAGACTGTCAAGTGGATTTTAGCTTCCCTGGGGATTGTGGCTTCCCAGTAGATTCGGACGATTTTGAAAATGTCATCTAGTCGTTCCTCTTGATCTTCCATGCAGTAGATTGCAGCAATGCAGGCCATCTACTGCATGGGCGATTGGGGAATGTCCCAGCATATCTGTCCGCTTTTCACATCCACGGGAAGAAATGTGCTGACATCGGAGACCACAGTACCCCCTGAAAGTAACCTCAACAGAAGCCAGGCACAATCTGCCTGGCTTCTTTTACTTCAAGACGTCGGACTGTGACAGCCAGCCTCTCTATGATGTTTGCGCGAAGATCGACTCAACGACCGAGGTAAAGCATGAGTACGATAAGAAACCTTGCCCAGGCATTCGACCTGGTTTTTTTTGATGCGTTCTCGCTGAAGGTCGGAGAACCCTCACTCACTCCCTCTCACTCCCGAGATACAGTGCCCCATTCCGCTGTCGTTGTTCATGAGGCGCGAATTCCCTTATGCATTTGAACAACGCGATACGGGCTAAAAAGAAAATGTCAGGAAGCTCGTCGAGCAAGCTTCCTGACATCTATTTTTTTTTCTAACCGAGGAAGAGGTTATCCGAAAGCCTGTTGGCACCTACTCTGTACAACAAGATTTTGGATAACGTCTCTCGCGATTGGACACTAAAAATTCTACCTACGACCCTGCTGATATTGGCTGACGATCTCTCGACCTACAATCCATAATATTACCGTCTAGGGCCGATGGCATCTCTATGAGATTGACTCGAATTATTTCCTGAGGGAGGACATCTGAATCATGACGCTTCCACTGGCGTAATAAGTTGCGCTTACGTTGAGCACGCTCCTTGCTGGTTGTACTTAACGAACAGTCATAGTAGTGGTCCCAACGATTCACCGCAACGTCTGCTATAGGATATATTCCCCTTCTAGAAAGCTCTATAGTCTCTTTTTCCTTTTCATAGACAATAGGATCGCATAGAAACCCCAGTTCATTCGCAGACTCATCAGACAAATCCTTCAACTCAACCGCGAACCTGCCCACTCCATACTTTACGAACCAGATCATGACCTTGCCATCAACAAGCTGTATCCCTGAGTCTAGAGAATCCTTAGGTGCCACATTGAAAAAATCTGAAGCCAAACTCCAGCCCACGGTTGCCTCAAACACTTTAAATCCGACAACTCGATCCACAAACCCCTGAAGCACAGGAAGGGATACCATCTCAAAATATTCTCTGGAAACGTGCGGATTATTCCATTCGGTATGCTTTATAAGATCAAAGAGGTTACTCATGTAAGTATACTCGTAGACTTCCGCTATTTCAGAAAATCCTACATGATTTCTAGGATGTATTCGGCTTTCAATAGAGTAAACTTGTAAAGCCTCAATCAAATCTAATGCTGCCTTGGTAGATCCCACTCTGACCTTACGGTCACTGTGTAAAATCAAATCAATTTCATTCTTTGCATCGCTCATATTATCTCCTTTTAAGATATTGGTCCAGCAGCCAGAGCACCACGCAGTGCCTAACAGTCAGGATTGCACTAGTATAGCAACTTTTTTCGACAAAGTCAACGTAGAGACTGGCTAATTTGCTCTTTTTCCTAATTTTATCGATGTTTTTTGTGTCGCTGGTGTAGTGTAGTACTACCGCAGCATAAACTTTTCAATCTTGGAGGCGTGTTTCAGCGATAGACTGCTTGTCGAAGCTAAACTGCTTGCAAGAGGAACCGGCACAAAAAAAGAGCTACACGTGATGCGTGGAGCCCAATAATTGTCACCATCCTACTATCCCTGCAATACACTTTCCTCTGCAGAACCAAACAATTCCCGAATTACGTTCACGTCATGACAAGGCTGGGTACAATAGAAGCGGCTTCCACCGTTCATTATCAGGAGAGTCTTGACATTCTGGGTGTTGTTCTCAAAACGCACCTCGGAAATGGTCTTCCCCAAAAGGCTACGCCGTATGATGTTGAGGTGCTCCTTACCGGAATTGGAATTCATAAATCGGTCGATGTCGCTAAAGTCCGATCCACTTCCCATCAATAATCCTCCGGGAGCAGTAGGGTTGTCGCTTCCCGGTTGTGCTCTTCATCGATCTCCGCATCCGTGATGATCCAAATCGTAGTATCATCGGGAAGCAAATAAGAACTCAGAACCCGGCTGCCGTCTTGGAGAGCCATATCGTTCGCGTAGGCATCTTCGTCGGATACTTTTCCCCAGTCTCCGGAGAGATGTCGCCGGAGAAGACTCAGCGCCGTGACATTGTTTCTCTGAAGCGCCTCCAATGCATTGCACGTGGACACCAAGTGGCCAAGACGAAATTTTGCTGTCATTGTTGTACACATTCTGGTTTTCCCTTCAGTTTACTCGGACTTGCGATGTCCTCTGTTGAATGGGTGCTGAGTGTTCAGATATTCCCCCGAGTTCTCCTTGTCAGGGGTACAGTATCCGGTTGATCAGGCAGCGGGAGTGGATGTCTACTTGCCTTAGCCACTCCGCACGTTCCCGTTCGTCTATGGCTTTACTTGCGTTATGACGATAGCGTTCGATAGTTCTTGCCAGGTCGTACAGAGATTGCATTACCCACTCCCTTCATCGTGCCAAAGTGCTTCCCGTAAGCTTTCGTAAATGCCGTTTGGAAGGACGCATACGACAGCACTATCGGGTGCGCGCTCAGCTTCCAGGACCATGTGGAAAGCCGCCTCTTCTGAGCTGGCAGTTACCTTGAGATCGACCGTGCCGTGATCGTGGCGCAGGGTGACTACGTAGCGTTTCATTCTTATCTCCTTCCTTCGAGTGGGTCGATGAACGGGGACGGTTGCAGTATTGGCAAGGTCTCATGACGCTACGCCTTGAGTGTTGTTGATACAGTCAAGAAGGATGGCAGAGAGCGCCTTGACCCATTCCCGGTCTGGAATCTTGCCAAAAGTAAAGTTGGCCTCCGGGAGTCTATGGTAGTTTTCGTGGTAGAGCTTCGCCCGGCGCTTAGCTTCTCCAATAGTCTTAGGCGCTACCCTGCCAGTAAAAGCGATGCCGGTAGGGATGTGTGTAACTCGGTATCCCTTGCATTGGTACGCCTTGTGCGCCGCCCAGTCTCCGCATACGTGAGCTTTGACAGGCACAGACTGCATTTCATACTCGCGAGTCAGGCTGTTCCACTTCTGGGTGTGGATATTGATCTCTTTCATCGTTCCAGCTCCTTTGCTCAGTGTTTAGTTTCGTTCAAAAACATGGACGCCGTTTGACGCATCGGCCGTCCACAAGTCGCCCATTTCTAGCTCCTTCCCTACTGACTCCCAATCGATGTGAGCCAGTAACCACTCAGGAATTTCCCGCATGTTGCAGTTATCGCTATAAATTTCCTCTGCGTAGTCCGCCATACTGGGAAACTCCCCTCTGTATGCCTCCTGGAACCGCTCAATAGTGACGTCCCAGTCTTGGGCGGTGTACTCGATGCCAACATGCCCGATATATGCGACGAAAGCCGGACCATGCTCTTCTATTGCTCTAGCGATTCCTGAGACAGTTGCAAACGATTCGTATTCGCTGATTGAGACACCGCCTAGATCGTAGTCATGGATAGCCCATTCCTCTGCATTCGGAACTGGCGAGCCTGCGAGCATGGCTTGTACTTCCGCTTCAATCTCTTCTGGCTCTTGTGTTGCATCAATCCAGGCTCCGTGTAAGTAGCCGTTGTTGTATGCTGCCAGGCAGGCTACGTAGATGGAGTATTCAGGCTTTGTCTTTTCTGTCGTGAAGGGCATGGGGACCTCCGCAGTAGTGGTACAGGTTAGCGAGGAGCTCGTTTGTGGTTGGCGTCGAACCACTTATCGACTTTTCTCTGTCTCTCGGTTTCGATGGTTATCGTTCCAGCTCCTCTACTGACTGTGTTGCGCTCCAATACGCGATGAACAGACCGCGATGCCCGGCCTTGTCTGGAGTGCTCCAGAATTTGGAAGTGCCTCCTGCTCCGCATGGTGAATACCACAGCGTAGCGTCCTGCCACTCTCCATCGATTTTGACGCGATAGGTCCTGCCAGGTTCACATTTGGTAAGTTTTCGTGCGGTAGTTCTGTTCATAGCTCCAGCTCCCTTCCTCGGTTTCGGACAGTGTTGCACCCCAGTTTAGATTGAAGACAAAGCCGCCTTGAGTATTGATGGCGACATGCTCAATCGAATGCTCCACATCGAGCACTTCCACAAAATGCTGTGCTGCTTCGACATGGTTGTTCAGACCATGTCCAATTCTTGGATCGTCCCGGAGGCGTCTCTGACTTCGAAGAGGGTTGCGATGGAGTTAGGGTCTCGTTGTATTTGCAAGGCAATTTGTATGGCCTCTTCAAAGGATTCGGCCTCGACATCAATTCTCCAGATGATGTGGTATTCCACCTTGTTCTCCCTGCTCGTTCTCTTCCTCCACGGACCAGGTATCACAGCCCAACTCATGGGAGTACTCCGAGAATTCAAGGTCGGTCACTTTCGGGCCACGTCCACCAACGAGTTCTCGCGCGTCGTCTTTGTCTCTTGCCTTCACCTTGTAATGGCGCACATGGACTTCCCGCACGCCTACGATGTAGCTCTTTGGCATTTGGCAATTTTCTCCTCTTCGAATTGCCGATATTCCAAGTCGTGCTCTCGCTCCAGCACTTCTTCAAACTCTTCACGAATAGCACCCACTTCCAGACTGGCCTGGGAAATGAAGAAGAATTCCCCATTGTCGAGTTCGAGCGTCGTTGCGATGTAGTTCACTTCGTTCGAGAAGGTCACTTTCTGAATGGTGCGGCCTTCAAGCATTCTCCGAGTTTCCGCGAGGCACTCTTGACCTTCTGGCGACCGAGAGAATCGTTCAAGGTCGTGCATGTCACATATGTCACCCATGGGCTTGCTCCTTATTGAGTTCAGGGGGTTGAAAGTCCAGTACCGACGCTTGAAAACGGCAGGTTGGGCAGACGCAGGGCGAGTACTTCCCCCATTGCTCTTCCTTTTCCGGCACAGCTCCTTGTAGTCCTTGAACATCAACAGGAACTCACTCACTTCAATTTTGAAGCTGTCTTTGTGGCCACAGCTGGGACATTGCAATTGGTCAATGGTCGGTTTCTCTTTGGTATTGGGCATGGTCGGATCTCCTCGGGTTGCTGCCTATACCGCCATTTTTTCGTAGAGGTTCTGTAGACGCGTGTTCAGGTTTTCAATTACCTGATCAATCATTTCTTCGAAGTACCCGCTGTTGTTCCGGAAGTCCTCTTCGCTTTCATAGCAACAGCACCCCAGATACTCATTTTCCTTCAGTGCTTCCCATTCGGCCGATACACAGACGGTTGCCCAAGCCCACACATCATCCTGTTCCAGCCGTTTCAGAATCTCAGACTCAACTTGACGGTCGAAATCTTCATCTCCGGAACAAATGGCATTGCCCTTCACGGGTATCTCTTCAGGAAGGGCTGTGACGACGATTGTGATCTCATTGCTGGTGAGAGTCTTACATGGCATGCCGTTCACCCTGCCTCTTCACCCGTTCATAGAATCTCGTTCCAATCGGGGAATCACGACGGATGTACTGATGGGTTTCACTCTGGAACTCCCCAAATCCCAGATGGTGAAGTCCAGGAATGCTGTGTATGGAAGGAAGCTCCAGGTCTGGAACCTTATTACTCCCCCCATCCACAATGTCCCTTCCCTCGGCGAGCAGTGCTTTGACATGTTCTTCGTCCGTGGGGATGTTCAGGTCCTCCGTCTCACCCAAATCGTAGGCACGGCGTAAAACTTCTTCGAGGTTCCACATGGCATAGAATCCCCCGAGCTCCACATGGTGGCCAGGACATTGACGGGGTAGGTCATCCATTTTTCGGAAGGCTTTCTCCGCCATTTCACGGGACATCTCACCCAAATCAAGATGAAATTCGATACCGCATTTGTTGCAGGTAGTTTTGACGTACATAGATTCCCCTTTCCGGGGTTGATACACATGAGAAAGGGGCTCCCTGCCATTCAAGAGGAACAGCAAGGAGCCCCGTCGGAGAGGGCAGGTTGGTCTACATGGCGAGATCGAGGAAGCTGGCTGCTTTGATGTCAAGCTGTGTCCTCTCCCCAGCGTTGGGCAGTTTCCCGGCCATTCTGGTCAAGGCGTCCACAATCGAAAAGATGGTGAATTGCCCCTTCTCTCTTGCAATTTGCAAGGCTTCCGTAGCCAGATTCTTGGGCAGGCCGTTCTTCAAGAGAACCTTGAGAACCTCATCCTGATCACTGCCCAGCTTGGCTTTCATCGCCTTCTGGATGACCTTCACGAAACCGTCACGGCTTTCATCTCGCTTGGTGGTGAGTTGCTCGATGTACTGGCGGATTAAGTCCAAGCTGTCGTGCACATTGGCTGTGTGCTTTCTTGTGAACTCGGTGACATCGCAACAATTCCACAGGATATGATTTTGGCAGACCGCCTGGAAAAAGAAGGTCTGCATTCCGATTGATCTCCGGCCTGTCTCGCTGTTCCAGATAAAGAAACCCGGAGCGAAATTTTCACCTTCAATTTCCGTCCATCCCAAGGGGTCAATCAGGAAGACGAACATGTCCTGCTCTCCACAGTAAAGCCCGCTCGCACCCGTCATGGCTTGCTGGGGAGGCTGGAAGTCCACGGCAAACTCATTGACCAATCCCAGGAGATCAGCGTTGAACAGGCGAGTATAGGCCGTACCGTGGATGGAACGAAGCCGATCTCCTTCGGTGAGGAACTGGAGGGGCTTGCCTCCAGCCGGAAGCGTGTCCTGCAGAATTTCTACTGCAGTGTTTGGGTTGACCTTATTCACGGTATCCCGCGAAACGCCAGCGATCTGACACACCTGGCCAAAACTCCAGGAATTGAGCTGATGGTTCCCCTCAGATCCCAACTCCAAGGAAGGGATCGAATCAAACAGTACGGGTCGTACCTCCGAAGGGGAAACCCATTTCTCGACGGCGTCATCCTTCTGCTGCTGGCAATGACGGAACAGATCCGACATGTTGGGAAAGCATTCGTCGGGCTTCCTTTTGAACAATTCGTCATGGGCCTTAGTAAGTATGGGCATGGTTCTTCTCTCCTTGGTATGGGGGTGAATAAGGGGCAGCCCGCAGGAGGCGGATGCTGCAAGTGGCTTCTGTTCGTATTCTTATCGAATTTCTAATCGAACAGGGGCCACTCAGAAGTCGATATATATAGTGCCTCTATGTGTTCGGCGACTTAAATCGTTTGAAAATGGGCACCAAAAAACTGGTGCCTCAAGAACGATTCCGGTATATGAAAAGCCAATGGCCAAGAGGCCCTTTGGGGATGCTTGAAGTCGTCAAGATGAAGGATGTCAAAAGCCTAACAGGAGTCGAAATGCTGTGAGCACATTTACGAGGAAAGAGCTATACAAGCTTGTATGGTCAAAGCCAATGACCGAGGTCTCCAAGAAGATCGGAGTGTCCGATGTAGCAGTAGCCAAGAGGTGTCGTCGCAACAATATCCCGGTTCCAGGTCGTGGCTATTGGCGAAAATTGGAGACCGGAGCCAAACTACCAAAAATTCCGTTACCTAAATGGAAAGGACCTGATGAAATTGTGTTTTATCCACAGTCCAAAAAGCCTTCAACGAAACCCGACGCAAATGGTGAAGAACTTCCGGCCTATGTCATATTTGAACGAGCACCAGAAAACTTGGTGGTTGTATCAGACACTCTCTCAAGACCACATCCCCTTATTAAAGCCGCCAAGAGCTCTCTCAAGATGTCCAACAGCGACAGGAAAGGGGAAGGTTTCCTATACAGCACCGAACCCTGTGTGAACATCAGCGTAAGTAGAGCTACGCGTGATCGGGCTCTTTGCATCATGGATGCCTTGATAAAGGCACTGAAGTCCAGAGGGATGATGGTTGAGGTGACCGTGGAGAGAGGGATGTCATCGACGAGGATACACAGTGAAGAAAGCAAGCTTAGCCTCAGTCTGCATGAAGCATTTCGCCATGAACCTACTGGAGAGAAATGGCCCGACGGAAAATCAAAACGGGATCGGGTACTGACTGGAAAGTTGACCCTGCGAGTAGAAAGTGATCGCTACGATGGATACCATGGATTATGGAGGGATAGAAAACTCAAAAGGTTGGAGGTACAGCTGAACTCGGTAATCATCGGAATCTATGAAGGTTTCGAAATCGAAGAAGCGCATCGACAAAAAGAGGAGGAGGAAAAGCGAAGGAGGATGGAGGAGTCGAAGAAGTATGACGAAGTGTCCCGGCTGTATGAGGAAGAGAAGCGGAAGGTGGCCACACTTGATGCCTCATTTGAGAAATGGAAAAAAACCCAGCAGATTCGTACCTATGTTGCCGCATTAGAGGCAGATGCCATTCAGAAGTCAGGCAAGATTGAACCAGGAAGCGAATTCGCACAGTGGATTGCCTGGATTCGCACCTACGCTGACCAAATTGACCCCATGGTACCAACACCACCCTCATTGGAAGAGCAGCTCAAGAAATTGAGACGCTACTACTGGTAGAGCCCCTCTGGTGTGTTTTTCAAGGGGGCAGACGCCAGATGGGAATTGCTGACCCGAGTGGCCAGCGTTGGCCACCATTGCAGTACTTCGTGCCGGTCCTGCGTCAATTTCAATGAGAGTTCCAGTTTTGGGGGACCGAAAGATAAGGAGAAACCCCAAAAAAGACCAGCATGAAAGCTGGCCGATGTGACGGGATGAATGGAAAGTTGGTTTACCAAAGCGAGGCTGCATCAACGGAAGCCACCTTCTTCGGAAGGGCCGCAGATTTCAAATAGATGATCCTATTGCCAGAGTCATTGAAAACAACGTTGGCCATTACGTTGGTACGCGGTAGTGATGTACAAAGCGTACCCAAATCGCTGGGGCCTTTGATGATGAATCCGATGGAAAGCATTTCCTTCTTGAAGTACTCAATAGCCTTGGTGCTCTTCAGGTGAAAATACTTGGTTAGGGGCAGATCCTTGAAATCACCGGCAGAAATTTTTATCTCCACGGTGACCATAGGATAGTTGCCAGTCTTGTGTGTCACATGAGAAGCAGATGAAATGGTTGCCAAGTAGTCTCCAGCAGGTACGCCACCTTCTGGAACTTTGATCGAACGGACATCAGTACCGGTTCCAATCTGGACGTTTTCGAGGTCTTTACTTAATTGTTCAAAGTCGTCGACCACGACAGCTTCTATTACGTTTGTGTGATTTTGAGTTTCAGCTTGATTTGAGATTATTGAATTCATGGCATTTTCTCCTTCTGGGTTGTTGGCCATATCTTTGGTATTTTTTGCATTCCAATTGAATACGCTCATTGTTGGGTTTTCCTTCTAGGATTGATTGGATTGGGTTGATGGTGCACTGGGGCTATCTGATTTGGCCTCAGAGCTTTCG
>JBHEKR010000536.1:0-68825 GCA_041859365.1 Candidatus Hydrogenedentales bacterium | reverse complement strand
CGTTAAAATCAGTTTCTACTACTCCACCCTCGACTGGTACCAGCCCGAATTCAAGACGAACCTCCCGAAGTACATCGACGAATTCATGTTTGGCCAGGTGCGGGAACTCTGCACAAACTATGGCCCAATCGACGGTATCTGGTTTGACGGCGAGTGGGATCATCCGTCGGAGACCTGGCGTGCGGAAGAGTTGGTGAATATGATCCGTTCCCTCCAGCCCAACGCCCTCATCAATGATCGCCTGGGCAAAGGCGTGCGCGGCGTCACGCCCCTGGCCGATTTCTACACCCGCGAGCAGATGTCGGAAATCGGCGAGAAAACCGAAACGGAGGAGAAGGAAGTCCGCCCCTGGGAGGCCTGCCTCACCATGGGCAAGGCCTGGGGCTATCGCCGCGACGACGGCCCGGCCAAAAGCAGCACGGAACTCATCCGCACGCTGGTGGACGTGGTGAGCCGCGGCGGCAACCTCCTCCTTAACGTGGGCCCCAAGCCCGACGGCACCGTGCCCGAGCATCTCGTGGCGCGGCTGAACGATATCGGCGACTGGCTCGCGAAGAACGGCGATAGCATCTACGGTACCCGCAAGGCCAACGGCATCACGGCCTCCAGCGGTAAACTCACCGCAAAGGGCGACACCCTCTACCTCCACCTCGAAGCGCGCGATTCGGACACGGTGACGCTGAACGGCCTTACACGCGCGATCAAGAGCGCAACACTGCTGGAGACCGGTGAGGTGCTGGCGGTCGATGATGCCGCGAAGTCAATTACGCTGCCCGCGACGTTGCCCGATCCCGTGGTGTCGGTGATCGTAGTGGAGCTGGGCTGAGGGCGCGGGGACGGACTCGCGCCAAGTCTATACGTCGGGCTGAAGTGGCCCCGAATCAAACACCAGCCCCGAGGAAGCGGCGGCAACTGCAACGCGCGTGCCCGTCCCAGGGGATGGGTGGGGGAACCCGGATTTGCCCGCGTCACGATTCCAGCGCCCACGGGGACATGCCGCAGACCCGCCGGGCCGGGCCGCCGCATTGCCGTGGGCTTCGGTCCACTGGGCGGTGACGGAGTGCGTAGTGATTACGTTGTGTTGAGTGCCCCTGCGGCGAATATTGGGTCTCGAAACTCAGACTTCATCAGATCGATCAAGTACGTGCCGCGTAAACCAGTCAGGAACTGTTTCCATACGCAACACTATATCTTTCCCGTCAGTGCATTCGGCAATCCACATCATCTCTTCCGCATTGGCAGAATTGTCAAAGATATAAGCCCGGTTGGAATTGCGAATTGCGTCGTAGAGCAGATTCAGTGATTTGCCATAGCGGTCAAAGATTTTGTCTACGGGAACGTCGTGCCCTCCCGATTGAACTCGGCTTTTCACGCGGGCGATATTTATTCTCGGATTGGCTGTTGCGATGAAGTAGAGGTAGACTCGGAATCCGGCCGCTTTCGCTTGGCCCATGAATTCGACTTTTGATTGGTGAGACATCACTGTCTCAAACGTGAAGGATACCCGAGATTGAATAAGTTCCTCGCGAACGAATTCTGCCAAAGCGGCGGCGGCATACGAGTTCCTCAAACGGGCCGCAATATAGACACGCGATCCATCGACGCTGAAATCGTCTGTTGGATTGATATCGCCGCCTGCCTTGGAGAACAAAGGGGAGTTCAAGAGGAACTCGCGAATGTGAACGAGCGGTTCATTCACACCGTAGGACGACAGGTCTGCAAGCCCTTCGCTTCTTAATTTGGCTTCGATATCGTCCGCATTGATGTAGAATCCAAGCAGGTTTCGGGGCAGTAGGGATTGAAGCGTGCTTTTGCCAGATCCGTTGGGGCCTGCAAAGACTCGCATTCTTGGAACAGTCACCTGAGTCTGTACTTCTTTCCCCGGGCAAGGATTCGGGGCGGGGTGATGCGACTTACAAAGCTACGCTCGCCATCAGGCATCAAACGGTATATGGCATCGCCTTGAGCAATTAAGACCTCATGCCCGAGCGCCAAATGCTTCTTCTGAGCCGCAACAAAAACGGAACCCGCCCGAGCAGCGATTGCCTGTTCGTCTGCGTCCATCTTTGAATAGTCATATTGATCGGTTGCCATAGCTGATTTCTACCTCTGTCGATAGGTTACACCACTTCGCATAAGGTGTCAAAACCCCATTGTGGTGTCGACGATTCCCGATCACTGCCCTGCTCTCAACTGATCCACATCATCCGCCAATACACCACAATCCACTGTCCGTTCTTACGCTCCGCCACGCCCGTATAGCCCGCTGCCGACAGCGGCCCGGTGTGCCAGTTATAGTAAAACGGCACGCGTCCGCCTTGCTCCTGGCCCACACGGAGATACCAGGTGCCGCCTTCGATGGTGCCCTTCAATACCTTCGTTGGTCCATCGCCCGCCTCGAACTCGACCAGCTTGAGCGGCGCTTTGACCAGTTCATACTTCAACAGCAACGCCAGCAGCGCCACCAGATCGTCCATCTCGTCCATGCTCAGGCCCGACTCAATTTCATAGGGGACGGTTGGAATGGAACCGGGATCCAGCGCCCCCAGGCGCCCCAGAGCAATCCGCGCCTCCGCACGTGTCTCGGGATCGAAGCCCTCCGCGGTCAGGAACTTCGTCAGTATGGGAACCGCGTCCTGAATGTCTTGCGCGCCCACTGTGCGCATCAGCGGCTCCGCGATATCGTCCGTCAGGGAGTCCTGCTTCTCCGTCAACAACGACTCAAGTTGCGCCACGAAGGCCGCATCGCGACGGGGATCGGAGATTTCGCTCAGTAGATTGAGCAGGCATATGCGATAGTAGCTGTCCGACCCGGGCAGGGCTCTCAGAAGTTGTGGCAATATACTCGCACCGCGGCTGGCCAGGATTCGTCCCGTTCGGCTGAACCCGTAGTCATAGGGATCCTCTTCCAATGCCCGCAAGAGTTTCTTCGTGGAGCGCTTGTCAGAGCGAAGGGCAACGCTGCTTCGGGGATCATCAAGGTAAACGAAGTACTTATACCGTGCTTCGCCTTCGTCCTCAAACCATTCCACTTCCTCAAATGATGAAAACAGCGCTTCCTGTTCCGCCTTGCTCAGGTCCGCCGCATGCAACGGTAAAGCCGCCGCGCATATTATGAGCAGGGCAACAGTCTTTGTTGAGACCACGATGCAAACCCCTTTCTCTCAGGGCGACCCAGCCGCCCGCCACGTGCCGCTTGCCGGCATACCACGGGTTTCCGAATTGCGCCACTACCCTGCGGCAGTCGCGGGACGCCACCCTACACCGTAAACTGCCCCACGATCTCCTGGAGCCGGTTCGCCAGCCCCTGCAGATCCTGCGCGGAGGCGCGCATGGATTCCGCACGGGACTCGGCGCTCCGGGCGGACGTGCGGATGCGCTCCACGTTGGCCGCCGCATCCTGCATGCGGTTTGAAGCCTCCCCGGAATCACCCGCGACGCGGTTGGCGGCCCCGGCCACGTCGCCGGAGCGGCTCGCGATGTCCGTGGTGCTCTGGCTGGCCAGGCTGACGTTGCGCGAGATGTCCGTGGCCCCCGCCGCGGCCTCCTGCAGGTTACGCGAAACCTCTCCCGCACCTTTCGCGGCCTCGCCCAGATTCTGCGTGATCTCGTGAATCGCCACGGTCTGCTCCTGAACGGCCGAGGCAATAATCTTGAAGGAGTCGTTCAACTCAACCACGCCTTCACTGATGCGGGTAATGGCCTCCACGGAATCCTTCGTACTGAGCTGAATATGCTTGACCTGCCCGTTGATTTCTTCGGTCGCGGCGCTGGTCTGGCGGGCGAGTTCCTTCACCTCGTGGGCGACCACGGCAAAGCCCTTGCCCGCTTCCCCGGCGGAGGCCGCCTCGATTGTGGCGTTGAGCGCGAGCAGGTTGGTCTGGTCCGCGATGCCCCGAATCAGGTCCACCACGCGGCTGATCTGGTCGCTGGCGTCCTGCAGCGCACTCACGGTTTGCGCCGTGGCGGAGGCCTGGTCGGAAACCTTGCCGGAAAGGGTCGCCGCCGTCCGCGTGTTACCGGAGACTTCGCCGAGGGAGGCGGACATCTCTTCCACCGCCGAGGCTACGGTGTTGACCGACGAGGACATCTCCTCTACCGCCGACGCGATGGTGTTCATGTTGGCGGACATCTCCTCCACCGCCGCACTGACGGACTCGAGGCTCTGGGAGACGGCCCCGGACCCGTCGGCCACCGCGTCGATGGAATGGCTGACCTCGGCAATACCCGTCGCTACCCCTTCCAGGTTCGCGGAGGCGCCTGTGGTCGCCTTGGAGGCCTGCTGGGCGGTATCGAGCACATCCTGGGCTCCCGCCTCGGCGTCCTGGGCGTCGCGGGCCATGGAATCCGCCGATTGGGCGAGCCGCGCGGTTCCGTGGGCAACCTCCCGGATGATGTGTTGCAGCTTGTCCACAAACGTGTTAAACCACAGGGCCAACTGGCCGATTTCGTCGTCGCGCTTGATGTCGATGCGCCGCGTCAGGTCGCCTTCGCCCTCGGCGATGTCGCGCAGCCGCGCCACCACGTGCTTGATCGGCGTGGCGATTGCCCGCACGGTGATATAGGTGAAAAGCCCGCACAGGACAAGGGCCGCAATTCCGACGAAGGCCACTGCAAATGTCGTTCGGTTTGCCGTGCGCATCATGCTGGTCTCCCGGCCCGCCACCGCCATGGACCACGGCGTGGGCGCCTTGCCAACACGCACGGGAGAGTACTGGAGGTGAATGGTTTCCCCGCTTTCGGGGTCCGCCTGTTCCACCAGGATCGATTCGCCTTTGGGAATGGCCGCCAGACCCGCCTCGTCGAAACCGGCCTCGCCGGCGGGCTTGCCAAGCATGGACGCATCCGGGTGCCCGATGAAATTTCCGGTCTGCGAGAGGAGAAAGGCGTAGCCATCGCCAAAGGGCTTAATCTCGCTCACCACCAGACTGAAGTCGTTGAGCAAGACGTCAATGCCCGCAACACCCACCACCTTCGCGCCGTCGAATACAGGCACGCACACCGAGGTCATGAGCGCATTGTCCGCATCGGGCTCGATGTAAGGCTCCATCACCGACTCGCGGCCCGTGTCCCGGGGAATAGTGTAATACTCTTCGTCCTTGTACTCGGCAAAGGTACCGGTGCTGGCCTGGATGGTGATGGCGCCATTCTCGCGAAGGACATAAGGAAGAAAAGCGCCATCCTCCGCATAGCCGTCCACGTTCACGAAAGACGCATCGCGCCCATCAAATCCATCCGGTTCAAACTGCGCCCACACGCCGAAGTAGAAGTCGTTGGATTCGAGGATCGCCTTCATCGACGCAAGGGCCGCCGACCGGTCGGCATGCGCCCGGTTGGTAAGAATGCCCTGGAACGATTTCGCCAGTCCCCGCGCCGCCCCCATCGCATCATTCAGGTCCACGGCGATCCGGGCGGCCTGCCGATCCGCCGTGCCCGCGAGTTGGTGAAAGGCCTCTTCGCGCAAAGCGCCCCGAACCACAACGGCCACGATGGCCGTCACCAGCGCAAACGATACAAAAAGGAGCGCAAGGAGGCGCAGGGTTACTTTGACTTCCAGACTCATGGCCGACAATCTCCCTTGGACCGGTTGGAATGCGGACACTCAACCGTTGCGATTCCACAACGTGTCCCCCCCCGATCCAGCGTCGCTCCCCGGCGTTGCGGTACGGTCTCACCCTATCATTACGGTGAATGAATTGCAACGCGGACGGGGAGCCCGGCCGTTAAGTCACCCTGGAATTCGCCTTAAAGCACCCACCCCTCGCGATAGGCTTGGCGCACCCACTGTGTGGCCTCGGGCACGTTGGTGAATTCCATCCTCTCCGAATCCCACAGGAGTTTAGTGTTCATGCGTTTGGCGATATTGCCCAGCAGTGCAATTTCGGTAAGTGGCCCGGAGTAGGAAAAATCCGCGTTGGCCTTGCGGCTTTCCCGGATAGCGTTACACCATTCGTTTTCATGGCTGCCTTCCACCTGGCGCAGCGTGGGCGCGGGCGGTGTGAAGTCGTTCATCCGCGCCTCGGGCAGCAGGCGCGGCGACTGGCCGTAGGTGCCGCAGGTGAGGTAGCCCTTGCTGCCTTTGAACAGTGCGCCGCCGTCGGAGGCGCCGAGCACATCCTTCTCGCCCAGTTCACTCGGGCGCGGGGGACGCAAGCCATCGTACCAGTTAATGGCGACGGCGGGGCGGCTGCCCTTCGCGGGGAATTCATAGCGCACGGCGGAGGCCAGGGAGTGCATCTCGTCCGTCTGGCCGGTGGAGCTGCCGTCGATGCTGATGGGCGCACCGAGATCGAGCGCCCACACGATGGGGTCGAGGGTGTGCGCGCCGCGATCGCCCATCATGCCGCAACCAAAGTGGAGCCAGCTCCGCCACGTGCGCGGGTGGTAGCAGGGGTGGTAGGGCCGCATGGGCGCGGGGCCGATCCACAGATCCCAGTCCAGCGTGCCGGGCACGGGCGGGGTCTCCGCGGGCCGCGCGCTCACGGGGCAACTCCAGCTCTCGTGGCCCCAGGGGTAATAGCTCAGATCGCACCAGGCGTCCACCTCGCGCACTTCGCCGATGACGCCCGCCTGGATCCACTCGGTCACCTGGCGCCCACCCGACATGGAGTGCCCCTGAATGCCCATCTGCGTGACCACCTTGGATTCCGCGGCGATAGCGGCCAGTCGTCGCGCTTCAAACACATCGTGGGTCAGGGGCTTCTGGCAATACACATGCTTGCCCGCTTCAATCGCGGCCTTCGCTATCACGGCGTGGGTGTGGTCCGGCGTGGCGATGAGCACCGCGTCGATCTCGGGCTGCTTTTCCAGCATCACGCGGAAGTCGCTGTACTGTTTCGCTTCGGGATATTGCGCGAAGACCGGCGCGGCGTAGACCGAATCCACGTCGCACAGCGCCACGATGTTCTCGTTCTTCGAGAGTTCGCCGAGATTGCCCGCGCCCATTCCGCCGATGCCGATGCCCGCGATGTTCACCTTGTCATTGGGCGATTGCTGCGCGAAGCCCGTGCGCCCGATGGAAAAGGCGGTGGTGGCCAGGGCGGAAGCGTGGAGAAAGGTGCGGCGGCTCAAGGGCTTCATGGTGCGGGTCTCCGATATAGTCCGTAACGTTCAAACACTGATTCACGCCATGGTACTCGGAAGGGGCCAATTTGTCCAACCAGCGATGAATCAAAAAGCTTTACGCGGAACAACCCCGAAGGGACTTCGAGCTACTTTTCCTCATGGCCTCCTCTTTTTGGGTATTCCTGATCCGACTTACGGCCCATATCCACTACACTCCTGACGCGATATCATCGAGCATACGTTATTCCGCGCCATTCCCTGCTACTATCCGTCATTCGCTTGTTTTCCTGGAAAGTTAATTCGAGCAAACTCCCCCAACTCACTCAGACGCTGTCGCTTACGAACAGGGTACGATGGAAAGAATTTATTCACAACGAAGGTAAGAGGGCGCAAAGAATTTGGGATACGAGTTCAGTTCAGGGTCGCCCGGATTGCAGGGGAATCGATAGGCCAGTAACGATTCTATTACGTCTCCATCGAGCACTTCGTGGCCTTGGTGAATCTCTTGCTTGCGGTCAGCGGCTGCTCCAGGCCATTCCGTGGTCAACAGGGGAAGATCGTCCCGCAGATTCTTTCAGGGCAGGTCCCAGCGCCTAGTTGGAATCAACTGTATCGCGGCGGGTCGTCTCGGGTCGTTTCACATCCGGTATATAGGCACCCCCCGAGACAATGAGCTTCATCGCGTCTTCCACGCTCATATCCACATCGATAATTTCATCAGGTCGCAAATAGAGCAGGAAGCCCGAAGTGGGGTTGGGCGTGGTGGGCACGAAGATGGCAATATATTCCTGGCCGGCGGCGTGCTGAACGGTACCTTGTTCGGAGGAAGTGACAAAGCCCACGCCGAGGACACCCTTTCGCGGGTATTCGAGCAGAACAACCCTCTGAAACACCGCACCCTTGCGGTTTACGAAGACGTCGCGGATCTGCTGCACCGCAAGATAGACCCGGCTGATGAGGGGGATTTTGCCGACGAGTAATTCACCGAGGGCGATAATCTTTCGACCGATGAGGTAGCGGGTCAGGAAGCCGGTGCAGAGGAAGAGGAGGACGGCGAGAAGGAAACCCGTGCCCAGCGAGGCGATGGGCGAGTCCAGTCGGAAGTGCTCCAGGAAACCGAGGCGGGGAATCCGCGAACCGAGTTGATTCACATAAGCTTCCACGTGGTCCATCGAAAATTTGATGATCTGGGCGATTTTGGACACAAAGAGCCAGGAGACCCAGATGGTGATGAAGAGGGGCACCCAGACCATGATGCCGGTCGTGACATAGCGCTGCATCTGGCGGAAGTAGGCCCGCATGAAACTGGCAATGTTACTGTGTTCTGACAATTGTCGCATGGGGAAAAAAGCCTTGCCGGTACGCCTGCGCGGCGCCTGCCGGGCGGTTTATTTTGCAGCCTGCGATACCACGGAAGGAATTCCCGCGCAGGTATCGGGAGTATACATGGCCGGAAGCGGCCCCGCCAAGACGGGTGGGGTTGATGCCGAAGATGGCGGGTAAGGAATCAGGCTTCAGGTGCGGCAATCACATCCACGGCGCTGGGCATACCCGGCGTGCAAGCCCCGCAGGACACCACGAGTTTCATGGATGCGTTGGGCGAATCCAGGCGAAAATGCTCCAGAAAGCCCAGGGACGGAACGCGCGCGCCCACCCGATTGACATAGCTCTCGACGTGCCCCATGGAGAATTTAATGGCCTGGGTAATCTTGGACACGAAGATCCATGAAATCCAGATGGTAATGAAGAGGGGCACCCACACCATGACGCCCGTGGTCACGTAGCGCTGCATCTGGCGGACGTAGGCCCGTGTGAAACTCGACAAACTGCTGAATTCTGGTTCTCTTTTCATGAAATGCCTTGGTTCCTGCTGCATCCGCGGTGCTGCCCGCGCCGCAATTTTCTGGAGATGCTCAGGCGCGTGTGTGGGCCGGGGCTTCGTCGGCGAGTATACCTTGGCGCGCTCACCCGGTGAAGGGGAGAACGCCGGTGAATGGGCTTGTCGGTTTAACGCCACACTCAAACACTGAAATGGGATTTCCGACGTTCTGTCATTCCCGCGAAAGCGGGAATCCAGAGACCGTGCAACGTAAACTGCGGGAATGACGGTCTCTTTGTACCTGCTGAATTTAATTACCTGCATCGTCGCCCCGGCATTAAGTCGACGGACCCGAAGGCCGTGCGCTACGCGTCGCTGCCGCTGTCCTTCTTAATGTCCACGCGCACGCGGGTGATCCGGTTGGCCTTGCCTTCCAGGATGGTAATTCGGAAGGGAGGATGGTTGATGACTTCACCGATGAGCGGGATGCGGCCCACGGTATGGGTCACCCAGCCGCCTACGGTCTCCACTTCGGTGTCACTGATCTCGGCGCCCATCTTCTCCGCGGCGACGGCCAGTTCCAACTGGGCATCGATCACAAAGGCGCCGGGGCTGATCTCGCGGATGCGCGTTTCGGCCTTGTCGTACTCGTCGTGAAATTCGCCAAAAATCTCCTCCAGCACATCTTCCTGCGTAATCAGTCCGTCCGTGCCGCCGTACTCGTCGGTCACCACCGCAATGGGCTGGCCCGTCTCGCGCATCTTCTCCAGCAGATCATCCAGCTTCATGGAATCGGGCACGTGAAGCACTTCGCGCACAAAGTCCGCGATGCTGTCGTCGTCGTGATGCTTCGCGCGAAGCACGTCGAAGGCGTTGATGACACCGACGACATTGTCGATGGAGTCCCGGTAGATGGGAATCCGTGTGTAGCCACTCTCGACGAGCTTTGCGATGAGCTCGGCCCGACCGGCGGTCTCCGGGAGGGCGACGATGTTGATCCGGGGCACCATGATCTCCCGGACCTGGCGCGACTGGAGGTCCATGACCGAGTGGATCATTTCCTTTTCTTCTTCCATGATCGCGCCGCGATCCGCGCCTTCGTCCACGAGCGCGCGCATGTCTTCGGCAGTGCTCATGATCACGGCTTCACCTTCGCGCAGGCCCTCGGCCAGGCGGGAAAGGCGCCCGGAAAACCACGTGAAAGGCAGGACCACCGGCGCCAGCACAACATCGAAGAAACGCATCACCGGGAGCAGTTGCAGGGCGAGCCGGGTAGGGTGAATGCGGAAAATACTCTTGGGGGCCACTTCGCCGAACATGAGGAAAAGGGGCGTAGCGATGGCCATGCTCCAGAGCGGGCCCGCCTCGATGGTGAGGGCCATGGTGCCGGCCACGAGGGCCAGATTGGTGCCGACAAGCACGAGGGCCATCATCCGCGCGGGACGTTTCAAATAGGCGTTCAGGCGCTGGGCGCGGCGATTCTTCTCTTCGTCGGCCATGTGGCGGATGCGGATGCGGTTTACCCCCGCGAAGCCGGTCTGATAGCCCGCAAAGAAAGCGCTCAGGGCGATCCCGAGGAGGAAGACGATAATGGTCGTGCTCATCCGCGGGCCTCTTCCTGGGCGGCGGGGCTCTGAAGAATCTGTATCTTCAGCCGTGCGACCCGCTTGCCGTCCACCTCTTCCACGGTATAGCGCACGCCTTCGTGTTCGATGCGATCACCCACTTCCAGTACCTTGTCACTCTGCTCCATGAGGAAACCCGCCACGGTCGTGTGCTCGTCATCATTGACGGGGACGCCGGTGAGGGCCTCCAGCTCGTCCAGGGGCAGGCTGCCATCCACCTGATAAACGTTCTGCCGCAACTCCGTGTAGAGCGGTGGTTCATCGCGCCAGTCGTCCTCCAGTTCGCCCACCACCTCGCGGAGGGCGTCCTGGAGGGTCACCAGACCCTCGGTGCCGCCGTATTCGTCCACGACGATGGCGAGGTGCGAACGGAGGTGCTGAACGGACTTCATGAACTCCAGCACGGTCATGGTTTCGGGCACATAGTTGGCCTTGCGCAGCATGGGCTTGATGGGCGCGCTGAGCTCGCCGCGATCCACGAGGGAAAGCAGGTCCTTCGCATAGAGGATACCCACGATATTGTCCAGATTCTCGCGGTAGGCCGGCATGCGGGAAAATTCGTGGGTGCAGATCAGTTCCAGGGCCTCGGCGACGGTGGCCTCTTCGTTCAGGGCCACGATGTCGGGCCGGGGCACGAGAATCTCCCACAGCATGACGTCGTTCACGTTGAGAATGCCCTGAATCATCTCGGCTTCCTCTTTCTCGATGGCGCCGGCGGCCTCGCCCTCGGAGAGGATGGAGGCGAAATCGGCGTCGGTCATGAAGGGGGCTGGTTGGACGCGGCTGAAGCCGGTAACGCGGAAGAGGAGCCCCACGAGCCAGACCACGGCCACGCGCAGGGGCACGAGGAGGACGCAGGCCAGGTGAAGCGGGAGTGCCGCGCCACGGGCGAAGCCCTCGCTGTTGCGGACGATGGCCAGCTTGGGCACGACATCGCCGAAGAAGGCTAGAAAGATCGTGCATACGGCGGCCGCGGCCATGTAGTGGAAAGGTTGGGGCAGGAACCGGCCCGCCACTTCCAACGCGGGCTGGACCAGCACGATGCTGAGAAGGACCTTGGCAATGGAATTGCCCATGAGCACGGAGGTGAGCAGCTCGTGGGGCCGGAGCATGAGCCGACCTACAAGCTGGTTGAGCACACTCTCGTCTTCCCGCAGCGCACGGATCCGCGCGGGGCTGAGGGAGAAATAGGCGATCTCACAGGCCGAGAAAAAAGCGGACAGACACAGGAGCCCCAGGGCGAGGGCGCCCATGGCCGGGAGTCCGGAGAGGTCGCCCCAGCCGGGCAACCCGCCGGACGCGGGAATCTTGGGGCCGCCAGCGTTTTCCGGGCCCTGTCCAGCGCCACTCAATACGACGGCGAGACACACCCATACCGCTGCAACAAGAAGGCTTTTTCGCCACGTTCCTGAACCACTACTGCCATCTTCCAATGCGCTACCGCGCTCCACCTCATGGGGACGTACAACCCGGCGAGTTTATCGCTTACGGGTCCATCCGCCATGCGGCATCGTTATTCACGCCCAGATAGCGGGCCTGTTTTTCCGTCATGCACCGGCGCTCGGCGACGGTGGCATGATCATATCCCAGCAAATGCAGCATCCCGTGGCAGAAAAGCAAGCGCACATCGTCGCGCATGGCCTCGGGGCTGCCCTCACCACGACCCTCGACGGTTTCGAGGGATATTACAATATCACCCAGCACCCGGACTCCGGGCACCAGACCCGCTTCCTGCTCGAAAGAGAGGACGTCGGTCGCCTTGTTCTTTCCGCGGTAGGCCTTGTTGAGGGCCTTGATTTCCGCGTCGTCGCAGAAGAGCACACTGACTTCCACTTCGGCGGCGTCCACCCCTTCACCCGCACAAATCTTTTCGGCCAGGCGCTCCAGCGCATCCCTGCGGTACAGGCGCTTGCGCGTGGAGTTCTGCTGAACAGCGAGGTTCACTTTCATTCCATCTTCCCTGCCATGGGAATGACGTTGTCCACTTTCTTCTCCTCCCGCATCGAGGGATAGGCCACCCGCGTGTGCAGGTTGGAGAGGATGCGCTGCGCAACCACCTCGGCGATGGTATCCAATTGTTTCAGGGTCAGGTTGCAATCATCAAATTGGCGATCGGCCGAGCGCGCGGCCACGATCTTGTCCACAAAGTCCCGCACCCGCTCCTCGTTGGGATTTTTGATGGAGCGCACGCCCGATTCCACGGCGTCGCAGATCATCAGGATGGCCGTCTCGGGGCGCTGGGGCTTGGGACCGGGATAGCGGAAATCGTCTTCGAGCACATCGCCATGCTTCTGCTGCTTCAGGGCCTGCTGGTAAAAGTAGCCGATGAGGCAGGTGCCGTGGTGCTCAAAAATACCGTCGATAATGGGCTTGGGCAGGTGATATTCCCGGGCCAGCTCCGCGCCCTGGATAACGTGGGCCGCAATGGCCCGGGCGCTCATGCGGGGCGACAGTTCGTCGTGGATGTTGTAGCCACTCTGGTTCTCGGAGAAATACTCCGAGCGACGCATCTTCCCGATATCGTGGTAGAGGGCGCAAACCCGGGCCAGGAGGCCGTTGGCGCCAATGGCGTCGGCTGCGGCTTCGGCCAGATCGCCGAGCATGCGGCTGTGGGCGCTCGTGCCCGGCGCCTCCACGGCGAGCTGGGCCAGCAGTTCGTTATTGAAGTCGGAATATTCCAGCAACTGGATATCCGTCGTGATGCCGAAGAGCCGCTCCAAGGGCGACAAGACGGCCGGCACGGCGAGGAGGCATATGCCCCCGTTCAGTCCGATGAGCACGAGACGCCGGAAGGTGTTTTCATCGGCGACTTTGTCCATGGCCAGGATGACCGCCATCATGGCCAGTCCACCCACCAGCGTGGCGGCGATGGAGGCGGAGGCCATATCGCTGCGGCGGCGCACCCGGACAATGCTGAAAGCGCCCGCGAGGGACATGGCCGCGCCGACGATCATGAGGCGCCAGTCGTAGCTGTACTGGGCCGAGACGAGGGCGGCGGTGACGAAGCTCACCATGACCGCGAGGCCCACATTGGCCAGAATGGCATAGAGAATGCCACAGGCGGCCACCGGTACCATGAAGCCCGTGGGCTCGAAGTAATAGGCGATGCGACTCAGAATGAGCAGGCCGCAGATCAACAGCAAGGCAAGCTGAAACAACGTGGTCTCGCTGGCGGTGCTCTCGCCGCGAAAGAGGACGATGGAGCGATAGAGACAGGCCAGCGCCAGCGCCACGAGGATCACGTTGGAGAGAACGCTGGTGACGAACTGGGCCAGAGGATGGGCATCGCCCCGAATGAGATCGAGGTAGACCTTGGCGTCGGATCGAGACTGGGCGGTCCAGCGGCTGCCGCCGTCCTGGATCTTTTCGGAGGCGAGAATTTTCTTCTTTACGGGTTCCACCGTGGCACGCACCCGTTCGCGGGCGCTTTCCGTGTAGGCCCCGTCAAATTGAAGGGTATCGGTGATGAAGGCCGCGGCCAGCGGCAGGGTGGCGTCGGAAAGGGTGCCCCACTCGGTGCCGCCGGCCACGTTCTTGGAAAGCTCGGACAGGCACGTTTCCAGATATTCCCGGGCGGCCGCGGGGTCGATGATATCTTCAAAACGCGTTTCGGAGGTGGCGCGGCCTTCTTCCGTGGGGGTTTCCCGCAACACGGCGATGGCCTTCTCGCCCTCATTCCTCTGGAGATTCTCCGGACGCACGCCGCTCCGCAACACGGCCGTCAGCCCCTCTTCGGCAAGTTTACCCAGGATGTCGCTGTGGTGAAACGTGAGCACGAGGGGCATCACGGATTCCGGGGCGCTTATTTTCGGATCCTGATCGATCTCTTCATTGGCCGCATCGGTGTTTTCCCTGGAATCATCCTCCGCGAGCTTCGGGGTCACGGGGCGGGGCAGGGAATCCTTGTCGGGCATGAGCCACTGGGCGAGGGCGTGCTCGTCCATGAGGAATTTGGAGCCCGGATCGCTCTGAAGCGTGCGGGCAAACTGGTGGACCGCCTTGGTGACAGCATCTTGCGGGGCCTGGGCGGCTTCAGCCGATGCGAGGGCCTCGGTGACGAGGGCCTCCACCAGGGGTCGCTGCTTCTTCAGCGCGTCAATTTGCTCACGCAGGGCCAGGATTTGGGCGTTGACCCGCGATTCGTCCACGCGATAGTAATCGGGGACCTTGGCCATGGCCTCTTCCTGAGCGCGCTGGGTGGGTTCCAAGTCGACGGTCTCAAAGTCGAAGGCGGCGCGAATTTCCCGGCTGGAGAGCTGGGTGTCGATCTCGTTTTCCAGCACCTCGATCATGGGATCTCGGTGGGAAAAACGGGTGACGGCGGCCACGATGCAGACGAAGGCGGCGGCGGTCACCGCGCCGTTGATCCAGCGGGTGCGCGCGGCAGCCCGGCGTTTGCCTTTCTGAGAAAACGGAAACAGCCGCGAACGGCGTTTCTTCTGCGGTGTTCGTACGGCCATCAGGTGCCGCGGACCTCTTCGCGCTCTTCGCGCTCGGTTTCATAGGCGCTGATGATGCGTTCCACCAACGGATGGCGCACCACGTCACGGCGCGACAGGTGAACGATACCGATTTCGGGCACCGACTTGAGAATGCGCGCCGCTTCGGCCAGGCCGGACTTCGTGCCCCGGGGCAGATCGCATTGGGTCACGTCGCCGGTGATAATGGCCCGGGAGCCCTGACCCAGGCGGGTTAGAAACATCTTCATTTGCTCGGAGGTGGTGTTCTGGGCTTCGTCGAGCAGGATAAAGGAATGGTCCAGGGTACGACCGCGCATGAAGGCCAGGGGGGCCACTTCGATGCGCTGCTCTTCAATCATGCGCTGCACCTTCGTGAGATCCACCATGGCGTAGAGGGCGTCGTAGAGCGGGCGCAGGTACGGGCTGATTTTTTCCTCAAGATCACCGGGGAGAAAGCCCAGGTTTTCACCCGCTTCCACGGCGGGCCGGGTGAGGATGAGGCGCTTTACTTTCTTGTTCATCAGGTGAGATACGGCGACGGCCATGGCCAGGTAGGTCTTGCCCGTGCCCGCGGGGCCGATGGCAAAGGTCATCTCGTGGCGCGCGATGGCTTCGAGGTATTCCTGCTGACCCTGGGTGCGCGGGCGGACACGGAGATCCGGACGGATAAGACCGGGAGTATCCACGCCGTGGCGGACACGGGGCCGTCCACCTTCCTCGTCGGTGTCGGCGAGCACGGTGCGGATATCCTGCAGCGTGGGCGTGTGGCCCTGACGGACCAGTTCCAGCAGTTCGCCGAGGAGCTCCGCGATGAAACGCGCGTTCTCGTCGTCGCCGATGATGGCGACATGGGCGCCGCGGTCGACGATACGCACCTGTTTGGCATCCTGCAGG
The DNA here is from genome assembly GCA_041859365.1 of Candidatus Hydrogenedentales bacterium. GTDB lineage: Bacteria > Hydrogenedentota > Hydrogenedentia > Hydrogenedentales > JAEUWI01 > JAEUWI01. The sequence goes on along the minus strand of JBHEKR010000536.1, from coordinate 52,962 downwards.
TGCTTTCGGAGCTCACCATTTTGACCCAGAAGCTTGAGGGCTTCTTCCTGATTCTCTAACTGTATTTCGTGGCTCAGGTGTGGCGTGTCCTATGTTTGCCCCGTTGGGCGGATGCCGGGAAACCGCTACCCCGCCGCGCCGGTTACTTTCCGGGCTGCGGCTCGATGCGGTAGATGATTTCCCCTTCACGCACCAGACGCTTGATGCGCCGGATGGTGGCTTCCTGTTCCAGGGGGTCGGAATCCATGCCTTTCAGTCGGTGCTGGGCGTCGTTCACGGCAGCCTTGAGGGCCTCGACTTCCGTGCGTTGCACCTCAACCGTTTCCATGGTCTTCTGGTACGCTTCGTACCGGCCCTTGAGATCGCGCTTCTCAATATAGGCCAGCGCCAGCGCACAAATGAGCGCCAGCGCCAGCCAATACCACGTGTAATCTGTTTTCTTCATAAGCTCCAGCACGCTCTGAGGCGGCCCGGTAGCCGCGCTCAGCGCAGGTTGTAGAAGGCATCCATCCCGAGATAGGCCGAGCGGTTGCCCAGTTCTTCCTCGATACGGAGAAGCTGATTATACTTTGCGATACGGTCGCTGCGCGAGGCCGAGCCCGTCTTGATCTGGCCCGCATTCAGCGCCACCGCGATGTCCGCGATCGTGCTGTCTTCGGTCTCGCCGCTCCGGTGGGAAATCACCGTGGTGTAACCGGCGCGGTGGGCCATCTGGCAGGCGTCCAGCGTCTCCGTCAGCGACCCGATCTGGTTTACCTTAACAAGTATAGCATTTCCGACGCCTTCTTTGATCCCGCGGCCAAGATAATCCACGTTGGTCACGAAAAGGTCGTCGCCCACGAGCTGGACGTTTTTGCCCAGTTTGTCCGAAAGGGTCTTCCAGCCGGTCCAGTCGTTCTCGTCCAGGCCGTCTTCGATGGAAATGATGGGATACTTTGCGCACAGGTCGGACCAGAAGTCAATCATGTCGTTGGCCGACTTCTTCGGCTTGGCCTCGGCGCCCATCGTGTAGGTGCCGTCCTTGTGGAACTCGCTGGCCGCCGCGTCGATGGCCAGTTTGATGTCCTTGCCGGCTTCGAAGCCCGCCGCCTTGATGGCGGCCAGGATCACTTCGATCGCTTCGACGTTGGACCCCAGGTTCGGCGCAAAGCCGCCTTCGTCGCCCACGGAGGTGTTCAGGCCCTTGTCCTTAAGCACCTTCTTGAGGGCGTGGAAGACTTCGGTGCCCATGCGGAGGCCTTCCTTGAAGGTCGGCGCGCCCACGGGCATGACCATGAATTCCTGGATGTCCACGTTGTTGTCGGCGTGGGAGCCGCCATTGAGGATGTTCATCATGGGAACGGGCAGCGTGTGGGCATTGGCGCCGCCGATGTAGCGGTAGAGGGGAATCTCCAACGCCTCAGCCGCGGCTTTCGCCGTCGCCAGGGACACGCCCAGGATGGCGTTGGCGCCCAGCTTGCTCTTCGTCTTCGTGCCGTCCAGCGCGATCATCGTCTGGTCGATCTCGCGCTGGTTCAGCGCGTCCATGCCCAGCAGCTCTTCAGCGATGGTGTTGTTCACGTTGTCCACGGCCTTGCTGACGCCCTTGCCGAGGTAGCGCGACTTGTCGCCGTCGCGCAGCTCAACGGCTTCGTGTTCGCCGGTGGAGGCGCCGGAGGGGACGGCGGCGCGGCCCATGATGCCGGAGCTGAGGAAAACGTCGACTTCGACGGTGGGATTGCCCCGGGAGTCGAGAATTTCGCGTGCCTGAATACCCGTGATGCGTGTCATAGTGCTGGTCTTTCTTTCTTCGCGTTGTGTGGCGGGATCCGGACCCGACCGCGTGCGGCGCGGCCCCGTTTATCCCTTCCAGGGAAACAAAATGTCTTTGAACCCGCGGTTCAAAAAAATGTCTTCTTCATCCGGCGTCGGTCCGGCTTCACCCGGACCCTCACCTTCGTCGGCGGCGTGGTGGCGCGCCAGCAACTCGTAGGCGCAGCAGACCAGGGCGACCAGAGGCATGGTGGACAGGAGCAGCATGCCCGGCGGTGTCGCCAGGAGGAGGCCCTGCGCCATCATCAGTACCAACAGGCCCGGGGTTAGCACCGGGTGTCCGCCCGCCAGCATAAAGCTGGTTCGCAGCGCCCGGAGCGCCGTACCCCGCTGGTTTACGAGGGCCGGCAGTGCATAAACACCGGACAAGAGCAGGGCCACGGCTCCCGACAGGCAGAGGCCACTGAGTAACAGACCGACCGTAGGTCGGGCGGGCATGACCCGGTTCGCATAGAACCAGGCCCCCAGCATCGCGACGAAAAGCGCCAGCGCGAAGAGCGCGGCCAAGCCGAGAGCGCGGGGCCCATGGATCACCACACCGGAAATCACGCGCCGGAACGAGAACTCCTCCCCGTCAAGCAGCGCGGCAATTAAACTAGCCTGACCCACCACCGCCATCACCCCCAACGGGGCCGTCAGCAGTGCCGCAACCTCGGCGTTTCCGCCGGTCATCGTGAAGAGCAGCCAGGGAGGTCCAAGAACCGCCACGAGGCTCAGCACGTTCAATACAATCAGGTAACCTGCGTAATCATACAGCACCCAGAAGGCCATTTTCTGCACGCGCCACAGAATCAGGCGGTGCTGGCGGGCTAGGTGGGCCTGGCGCTCCGGGTTGGACGCGCACCCGCCATCGCCGGAATTACTACTCGAACTTCCGCACACGGCTCCGCTTCCGCAGCTCGGCCATCCACTTCTGGTATTTTTCATCCGCATAGTTCTGGCGGAGGGTCGGTTCGATCTCGTTGCGGACCTCTTCAAAGGGCGCCTGACCGGCTTCGACCTTTTCCTCGGCCTTCAGGAGCATCATGCCGAACTCCGTCTCGATGACGGGGCTGATGCTGCCGGGGGCCAGGGAGAAGGCCACCTTTTCCAACTCGGGCACGAGCTCGCCACGCTCGACCCAGCCCACAAAACCACCTTCACTGGCGCCGGGGCCTTCGGAGTGCTGGATGGCGAGTTTACTGAAGTCCGCGCCCAGGCCGAGCTCTTCGCGCAGGGCCTCGATGCGCGCGAGGGCCTTCGCGCGCGAGGCCGCGTCTTTCTCCGCCGCGATAAAGATGCGGTAGAGCTTCACGCGCTCCGGCTTCTGAAAATCTTCGATGTGATCCTGATAGTACTGGGCGATCTCGGCTTCGGAGATGGTGATCTCCTTTTCGAGTTGATAGCGCTTGCTCATACCCATGGAAAGGGCCACGGTCTGCTTGCGGATGCGCTCGCGGAAATCGCTGAGGGTCTCGCCGGCGTCGGAGAGGGCCTTGAGGAAGGCTTCCTCGGAATCAAACTGGTCGCGATACTTCTTTATGCGCTCTTCCAGTTGTTCGTCGGTGATCTTGATATCGTTCAGCACACCCTCGCGGTACAGGATCTTCTGCTCGATGGCTTGATCCAGCGCCGTGTCAAAGAGGGCCTGGGCTTCGGCCTCGCCACCGGTAAGGCCCTGCAGGGCCGGACGGATTTCGGTAACGATCTCGCTCTGGAGGATGACTTCCTTGTCTACCGAGGCAACCACGGCATCAATCAGTTCGGCGGGGGCAACTGCCGCGACGGAAACGCCGAGCGCGAGGAGCGCAAGCACTTTTTTACCTACGGCCATAGCATAGATACCTGTGTTCTTGTTGGTTCCGATGTCGGGAAAGAGCATAGCACACCCGCGCGGGGCCCACAAAACATCGGCCCGGCGCGGGTTTGCTACCCTGAGTATATTCTTCAGGGGCGGCCCGTGGTCCAGGCCGCCCCTGCATGCTTACTGTTACGCCGGACACGCGATTCGCGCGCCTAGATCGCCAGCTCCGCCGGATCGTTGTCCGGGTCTTCGTCGTCCCGTTCCACGATGGTGGCAATCTCGAGCTCGTCGCTGAATTCGCTGAGCTCCTTGTTCTTCCGGTGCGGGTGCGTGTCCTGGTAGTGGGGGCTGCCCGTACCGGCCGGGATCAGGTGACCGATGATCACGTTCTCCTTGAGGCCCGTCAGCTCGTCGCGCTTTCCGCTCAACGCCGCTTCCGTGAGTACGAGGGTGGTCTGCTGGAACGACGCGGCGGCGATGAAGCTCTCGGTGCTCAGCGCGGCCTTGGTGATACCCTGCAGGACCGGTTCGGCCTCGGCGGGGCGCCCGTCGCGACGCTGGGTCTGTTCGTTCACATCGGCAAAGCGGATCTTGTCCACTTCCTGGTGGGCCAGGAAGCTGGTGTCGCCCGGATCGTCCTTGATCCGCACTTTGCGGAGCATCTGGCGGATGATCACTTCGATGTGCTTGTCGTTGGTGCGCACGCCCTGCAGGCGGTACACCTGCTGCACTTCATCAAGCAGGTAGCGGCGGAGGGCGTCTTCACCCTGAACCGCGAGAATATCCTGCGGGATGATGGGGCCGTCGGTCAGGCGCTGGCCGGCGTACACGCGATCGCCCGTCTGCACGTTGAGGTGCTTGCCCGGCGGGATGGTGTACTCGCGCTCTTTACCGACCGGCGGGATGACCTTGAGCTTGCGCATGCCTTTGGAGGCGCCGCCGAGCTCGACCATGCCGTCGATGTGACTGATGACGGCGGGGTCCTTCGGCTGCCGGGCTTCGAAAAGCTCGGCCACGCGGGGAAGACCGCCGGTGATGTCTTTCGTCTTGCTGAACTGGCGCGGCGTCTTCGCGAGGAGGTCGCCGGCGAGAATCTGCTGTCCGTGGGTCACGACCACGTGGGTCTCGGCCGGGATCGTGGCGAAGGAGAGCACCTCGTCGTCCGTCCCGTGAATGGTGATCTGCGGGTGGAGGTCCTGCTTGTGCTCGGTGATGACGCGCTCTTCAAGGCCCGTATCCGGGTTGATGTCCACGCGCATCGTGACGCCTTCGACCATGCCGTCCAGTTTGACGGTACCGGACTGCTCGGCCATGATGGAGATGTTGTAGGGGTCCCATACGTAGATGAGCTGGCCCTTTTTCATCTTCTGGCCGTCGGTGCAGTGAAGCACGCAGCCCGTTGGCATGGCGAAGCGGTGGATTTCCTTCTTGTCGTTGCCGACGATCCGGATTTCACCGCCGCGGTTAACGACCACTTCCTGGCCCTGACGGTTCTTGGCGGTGCGGACGTTGTTGAACTCCACGCTGCCATTGTCCATCATCTTGATTTCGGTGCTCTCCACCTGGCGGCTTGCGGCGCCGCCGATGTGGAAGGTACGCATCGTAAGCTGCGTGCCGGGTTCGCCGATAGACTGGGCCGCGATGATACCAACGGCTTCGCCCAACTCGACCACCTTGCCGGTCGCCAGGTTGCGACCGTAGCAGTAGGCGCACACGCCGCGCTTGGACTGGCAGGTGAGCACAGAGCGGATCATGATGCCCGGCAGGCCGGCCGCGATAATATCCTCGGCCACCTTCTGGGTGATTTCCTCTTCGGCGCGTGCCAGGGGCTCGGCGCGTCCGGGGATGCGGATGTCGTCCAGCGGGTATCGGCCCACGATACGTTCGTCGAGGGGCGCGATAATGTCGGAACCGTCCATGAGGGGTTCCATCCACACGCCATTCAGCGTGCCGCAGTCGATCTCTTCAATGCTCACGTCCTGAGCCACGTCGACGAGGCGGCGGGTCAGGTAACCGGCGTCGGCCGTCTTGAGGGCCGTGTCGGCCAGACCCTTGCGGGCGCCGTGGGAGGAGATGAAGTACTCCACCACGGTGAGGCCTTCACGGAAGTTCGACGTAATGGGGGATTCAATGATATCGCCCGAAGGCTTGGCCGTCAGGCCGCGCATGGCGGCAAGCTGGCGGATCTGAGATTTGCTGCCTCGCGCCTTGGAGCGGTACATGAGGTGGATGCCGCTGAAGCCTTGCTCGTTGGTTTCCATCTGCTTCAACATCGCCGTGGACACTTCTTCGGTCGTGGTCGTCCATTCGTCGATGATCTTGTTGTAGCGTTCGCCTTCGGTGATTAGACCATTCTGGTACATGTCGTCGATGCGTTCGACCACGCCCTGGGCCTTTTCGATGAGGCCCTGCTTCTCCTGGGGGATCACCATGTCCACGATGGCCACGGAAACGCCGGAGATGGTGGCGTACTTGAAACCGGTGCGCTTGAGATCGTCCAGCAGTTCGAAGGTTTTCTTATGGCCGTGGGTGTTGTAGCACTTGGCGATAACGTCGCCGATGCTGCCCTGGTCATGTTCCTTGTTCACGTCCTGGATTGTGATTTCCTTCGGCAGACCCTCGCACAGCAGCACGCGGCCCACGGAGGTATCAACCAGACCCTGGGGGGTGCTGATCTTGATCGCGGCGTGAATGTCCGCTTCGCCCATCTCGTAGGCCATGATGACCGACGCGGCGTCGTGGAAAATCTTGCCGGGCATGGTGAGCTGACCGTCTTCACGGGTCCACTCGGGCTTCCATTCACCCTTCGCGCCGGGACGGATACGGGTCATCCAGGCGATGCCCAGAACGATATCCTGCGACGGCGTCACGATGGGGGAGCCATCGGACGGCGAGAAGATGTTGGAGGACGACATCATCAGCAGGTGCGCTTCGAGCTGCGCGGCGGGCATGAGGGGCACGTGCACGGCCATCTGGTCGCCGTCGAAGTCCGCGTTGAAGGCGCGGCACACCAGCGGATGGATACGGATAGCCTTGCCTTCGATCAGCACAGGCTGGAAGGCCTGAATGCCGAGTCGGTGAAGGGTGGGGGCGCGGTTCAGGAGCACGGGGTGGTCCTTGATCACGTCTTCGAGGATATCCCACACCTCGGTGCGGCCCTGGGCAATCGCGCGCTTCGCCGCCTTGATGGTGGAGGAGATGCCGCGCTCTTTGAGCTGGTGGATGATGAAGGGCTCGAAGAGTTCGAGCACCATGTACTTGGGCAGACCGCACTGGTGCAGTTTCAGCTCGGGACCCACCACGATGACCGAACGGCCCGAGTAGTCCACGCGCTTGCCCAGCAGGTTCTGGCGGAAACGGCCCTGCTTGCCCTTGAGCATGTCGCTCAGGGATTTCAGGGGACGATTGCCCGCGCCCAGCACGGTCCGGCCATGGCGGCCGTTGTCAAACAGGGCGTCCACGGCCTCCTGGAGCATGCGCTTTTCGTTGCGCAGGATGACTTCCGGCGCGCGCAAGTCGATGAGACGCTTGAGGCGGTTGTTGCGGTTGATCACGCGACGGTAGAGGTCGTTCAGATCGCTCGTGGCGTAGCGGCCACCTTCCAGGGGCACAAGGGGGCGAAGATCCGGCGGAATAACCGGAATCACGTCCAGCACCATCCAGGAGGCGCTGTTTCCGGACTTGCGCAGGGCTTCCACCACTTTAAGGCGCTTGATGGCCTTGGCGCGGCCCTGGGCCGACGTGGTGCTGGCGAACTGGGCGTGGAGTTCGGCGCTGAGAGCGTCGATGTCGATCTCTTCCAGCAACTGCTTGACGCCTTCGGCGCCCATCTTGGCGATGAAACGATCGGCGTACTCGGCGCGCGCGTCCTGATACTGATCTTCGGTGAGGGTCTGCATCTTGTCGAGACCGGTATCGCCCGGATCGATCACGATGTAGTTCTCAAAGTAGATCACCCGCTCCAGCGAGCGGATCGACAGATCCAGCAGGTTGCCGATGCAGCTCGGCGTCGTCTTGAAGAACCAGATATGGGTCACGGGCACGGCCAGCTTGATGCTGCCCATGCGCTCGCGACGCACCTTGGATTCGGTAATTTCCACGCCGCAACGATCGCAGGTGATGCCGCGGTGCTTCACTTTCTTATATTTGCCGCAACCGCACTCCCAGTCCTTGACGGGGCCGAAGATGCGCTCGCAGAACAAGCCGTCTTTTTCCGGCTTGAAGGTACGGTAGTTGATGGTTTCGGGCTTTTTAACTTCGCCGCGGGACCACTTCGTGATTTCCTCGGGAGAGGCCATCCGAATGGCCAGCGCGTCGAAGCGCTCACCGGTAGTTGGGATATACTTGGCCAACGTCTTAGTCCTCCAGAGTTTCTTCTTCTTCTTCTTCGACTTCGGTAGCGCCGTCAACCTTGACCAGCTTGATGACGTCGAGACACAGGCTCTGTATTTCGCGAACGAGCACGTTGAAGGATTCGGGCGTGCCCGGCTCCACCTCACGCTCGCCCTTGACGATCGCCTCGTAGGCCTTCGTGCGGCCCTGAATGTCGTCGGACTTGAAGGTCAGCAGTTCCTGGAGCGTGTACGCCGCGCCATAGGCCTGCAACGCCCACACTTCCATTTCGCCGAAACGCTGGCCACCGAACTGGGCTTTACCGCCCAGCGGCTGCTGGGTCACCAGCGAGTACGGCCCGATGGCGCGTGCGTGAATCTTATCATCCACCAGGTGGTTCAGCTTGAGCATGTAAATCTGGCCCACGCAGGTGTCCTGGTGCATTTCCAGGCCGCTGCGACCGTCACGGAGGCGGATTTTGCCGCTTTCCGGCAGGCCGGCTTTGGTCAGAAACTCGCGGATCACTTCTTCGGTCGCGCCGTTAAACACGGGCGTGGCCAGCTTCATGCCGAGGGCCTTCGCCGCCCAGCCCAGGTGGGTCTCCAGCAACTGGCCCACGTTCATGCGCGAAGGCACGCCCAGGGGATTGAGCAGGATCTGCACCGGGGTGCCGTCCGGCAGGAAGGGCATGTCTTCGACGGGCACAATGCGCGCCACCACACCCTTGTTGCCGTGACGACCGGCCATCTTGTCACCAACGGACATGCGGCGCTTCTTGGCCACGAACACCTTCACCAGCTTGATGACGCCGGGGGGCAGTTCGTCGCCTTTGCGCATGCGCTCGATCTGGCTGTCGCGGAAGGCGATAAGTTTCGCTTCTTCCATGGCGGCCATGTTCACCAGACGCGTAAGCGTCTGCTGGGTCTTCTTGTCTTCAATGCGCAGGCGGGCCAGAACGCTGTAGTCGCCCTTTTCCAGGTGCGCCATACGGATGCGCTTGCCCTTTTCGAGCACCAGCTCTTCCGTCTTGTGATCGTATACGTCTTCGAGGATCTTCAGGCCGACCAGGTCGTCGCGGACAAGGTCCACGAAGGTCTGGCGAATCTCGTCGATCCGGTCGTCGTACTGGCGTTTGATCTTGGCCACGTCGGTCAGGAGCGTCTTCTTGCCCTGAGCGTCGGCGGACTTGTCCTTGCGCGAGCAGACCTTCACGTCCACCACCACGCCGGAGGAGCCGGGGGGCATGGTGAGCGAGGCGTCGCGCACGTCTTCGGCCTTTTCGCCAAAGATGGCCCGGAGCAGTTTTTCTTCCGGCGCGAGCTCGGTCTCACCTTTGGGCGTGACCTTGCCGACCAGGATATCGCCGGGGCCAACCTTGGACCCGATGCAGACAATGCCGCTTTCGTCCAGGTTTTTCAGGGCCTCTTCGCTCACGTTCGGGATGTCGCGTGTGATTTCTTCCGGTCCCAGCTTCGTATCGCGGGCTTCGAGTTCGTACACCTGGATGTGAATCGAGGTGAAGACGTCTTCCTTCACGAGCTCTTCGCTCAGGATGATGGCGTCCTCGAAGTTGTAGCCTTCCCAGGGGAGGAACGCAACGAGCACGTTGCGGCCCAGGGCCAGCTCGCCGTTGTCCGTCGCGGGGCCGTCGGCCACAATATCGCCCGCTTCCACTTTGTCGCCCTTGGCGACGATGGGCCGCTGGGTGATGCAGGTGTTCTGGTTGGAGCGCACATATTTCTTCAGCTCGTACACGTCTTCTTCGGAGCGGAAGGGGTTTTCGTTTTTCTTCTTTTTGCTGCGGATGCGGATGACTTCGCTGTCCGCGTACTCAACCACACCCTCGCGCTCGGCGCGGATGACCGTGCCGGAGTTGCGGGCGGTCACGTGCTCCAGGCCGGTGCCCACATAGGGGGAATCGGTCTTGAGCAGCGGCACGGCCTGGCGCTGCATGTTGGAGCCCATCAGCGCGCGGTTGGCGTCGTCGTGCTCCAGGAAGGGAATGAGCGCGGCGGCCACGGACACCAACTGCTTGGTGGAGATGTCCATGTAGTCCACACCTTCGGGGCTCGCCTGGGGAAAGTCGCCCCGGTGGCGGCACAGCACCTGGCGGCGCTCGAAACTGCCTTTCGGATCCAGCGGCGCGTTGGCCTGCGCGATGACGTAGTTGTCTTCGTCATAGGCGGAGAGCATCTCCACTTCGTCCAGCACGCGACCGGCCTCCACCTTGCGGTAGGGGGTCTCAAGGAAGCCATATTCGTTGATGCGCGAATAGGTCGACAGCGACGCCATCAGACCGATGTTCGGGCCTTCAGGGGTCTCGATCGGGCAAATGCGACCGTAGTGAGTCGGGTGCACGTCGCGCACTTCGAAGCCGGCGCGCTCACGGCTCAGACCGCCCGGTCCGAGGGCGCTGAGACGGCGCTTGTGGGTCAATTCCGCCAGGGGGTTGATCTGGTCCATGAAGTGGGAAAGCTGGCTGCGGCCGAAGAAGTCTTTAATTACGGCGCTGACCGGCTTGGGGTTCACCAGCGTCTGGGGCGAGAGCTGGTCTTCCTCCTGGAAATTCATCCGCTCGCGAACCGTGCGCTCCAGCCGGAACAGGCCAATACGGACCTGGTTGGAGAGCAGTTCGCCCACGGCGCGCACCCGGCGGTTGCCGAGGTGATCGATATCGTCCAGCACGCCTTCACCACCGCGCAGCTTTACCAGATACTGGAGCGTGGCCACCACGTCTTCCTTGGTCAGGATCTTAACTTCCTGGCTGGTCTGGAGGCCAAGCTTGCGGTTGATTTTGTAGCGACCCACGGGGGCAAAATCGTAGCGGCTCGGATCGAAGAACAGGCGCTGGAAGAAGGTGCGGCAGGTCGCGTCCGTCGCCGGATCACCGGGGCGGATGCGGGCATAGATTTCGCGCAGCGCGTCTTCCTGCGTCTGGGTCTTGTCCTGGGCCAGGGTGCTCACGATGGTGGCGTCTTTAGCGACGTCTTCCCGGTGAAGAACCTTGATTTCCTGAACCGTGGAGGCCATGACCTTCTCCAGGATGGAAAGGGTCAGCTCGGTCGCGGCATCGGCCATGATCTCGCCGGTTTCGGGGTCGATCACGTCGGAGGCGACCCACATGCCGACCACCGCTTCGGGGTCCAGAGATTCACCGGCCAGCTTCACCTTGGTGCGACCGAAGGTCATGGAATCGAAGTGGTAGAACAGGGCCAGGATCTCTTCGGACTCGATATAGCCGAAGGCCCGGAGGAAGGTCGTCGCCGGCAGCTTGGAGCGACGGTCGATGGTCAGCCAGAGGTAGTCGTTTATATCGTATTCGAACTCGAGCCATGCGCCCCGGTAGGGGATGACACGGGCGGAAAGGAGCGGCTTGCCGTTCTGGTGCACCTTGCGCTCGAAGGAAACGCCGGGCGACTTGTGCAACTGGCTCACGATGACGCGCTCGGCGCCATTGATGATGAATGTGCCGGTCGCCGTCATGATGGGCAGTTCGCCCAGGAAGACTTCCTGCTCCAGCATCAGCTTTTCGCGCAATTCGCGGTTCGCGCCGGATCCCACTTCCTCGTAACGCACGAGGCGCAGCAGCGCCTTGAGCGAGGCCGAATAGGTCATGCCGCGTTCCTGGCACTCCTGTACGGTATACTTGGGGGGCGCGAAGGAATAGTGCACGAACTCCAGGCGCGTGAGCTTGTTGGGCGCCTCGATCGGGAACACATCCAGGAAAACTTCCTGCAGGCCCTGGGCGATACGTTCATCCGGTGGTACATCCCACTGAAGAAAGTCGCCATAGGACTTGGTTTGAATCTCAATGAGATCGGGAAGCTCGTAGGTATCTGGAATCGTACCCAGAGAGGGTCGCTCGTTGCGGGGAGCTACGGCCATGCAGAGACTCCTTTGTCTATGTTTAGTACTGACAAGGCATTACAGACAACGAGCGGCGGGGCCCGCGCTACGCTGCACTGTTGCCAAAGACAGATCTATCCCCTGAGGGAATGCAGCACACCAGAGTAGCAAAAAACGGGATGGGGTGTCAAATTTGATTCTCAACGGCCTTTCACAAGGGCTTCATCAGACCGATCAGACGGACCGGACTGATCAGATCGGTCCGATCCGCCTGATCGGTCCGATGGGCTAGATCCGCCCCATCAGCCTTCGCTGTCGGGCCATGAACTGCTCCACGAACTCTGTGGCCGGGGCCTCCAGAATCTCCTGGGGCGTCCCAATCTGGTGGCAGGTCCCGTCTTTCAGGATCGCGATGCGGTCCGCGAGCTCCAGGGCCTCTTCCTGGTCGTGGGTCACGTAGATCGCAGTAATACCGAGCTTTTTCTGGATCTCACCCAATTGCTCCCGCGTGCTGTGACGCAATTCCGCGTCCAGATTGCTCAGGGGTTCGTCGAGAAGCAGAATCTCAGGGTGCACCGCCAGCGCTCGAGCCACGGCCACGCGCTGCTGCTGGCCGCCGCTCAAGTCCGTCACCCACCGCTTGTCCAGGCCGTCGAGCTGCACCAGGGCGAGTGAATCGCGCACGCGCCCCGGAATAAGGGCTTTGTCCACTTTTTGAGCCCGAAGCCCAAAGGCCACGTTTTCGTAGACATTCATATGGGGGAAAAGAGCGTAGCTCTGGAAAACCATGGCCGCCTTGCGGGTTTCGGGCGGTTCCTGGGTCACGTCCCGGTCGCCAAAGAAAATCCGGCCGGAATCGAGCATCTCCAGCCCCGCGATGCTCCGCAGGGTCGTGGTCTTGCCGCAGCCGGAGGGTCCGAGGAGGGCAAAGCACTCACCCTGGGCGATTTCGCAGGAGAATCCACGGACGCCGCCGCCTTCGGGATAGACCCGGGTCACATTATCGAGACGCACGCTGCTCATGGGGCGTCGAAGACCTCCGACTTCCATCGATCACACCACTCTTTTTCCATTTTCGCATATTCCGCCCAATCAATCACCATGGGCTGTACCGGCTGGGCCACGAGCTTGGGCGGCAGCTTCGAGGGGTCGATATCGCTGCGCGCAGGCAGTTTGGCATATTCCGTTGCCTGCTGGAGCAGGGCCTCCTCCGTCGTGACGAAGTCGTAGAACTTCTTCGCCCATTCCTGATGCGGGCTGTTCTTTACCAGAGCAATGCAGTCGGTCAGCACGGGCGTATCCGCGGGGATGTGGTAGCCGAAGGGGAAGCCGTTGCGCACGGCCTGCATCACGATATCGGGCATGAGCCACACGCTGATGTGCTCGGGGTTCTTCTTAATGTGGTCGAAGAGCATGGCGGGATTGCCCAGGTACTCGCCGGTGTTCCCGTGAAGCTGCTTCAACCACGCGATGCCCGCGTCGTCGGTCTCGGCGCGATCCACCGTGGCGCTGATGAAGGTGCGCATCGTGCCCGATTCCAGGGGCGAGCGAAGACTGATTTTGCCTTTCCACTTGGGGTCCAACAGGGCGTCCCAGGTCTGGGGAACGTCCTCCGGCTTGTAGTGGCGGTCGTTGAACATAATGGCGATGGGCGATCGGTAGGTGGCGTGCCAGCGGCCTTCAGCGTCTTTGAACTCGGGGGCCAGCTTGTCCGCCCAGGCCGGGGTATAGGGCGCGAGAAGCCCCTCTGCCGCCGCCTGCATAAAAAGGGTCGACGGCGCACCCCACCACACGTCGCATTGGGGTCGGTCGCCCTCCGCACGCACGCGAGTATAAGCATCCTTCGCGCCCATATCGAGCATCTGCACGTCCACCTCGGGGTGGGCGGCCTCGAAGAGGGCCTCATAGTCGCCGAGCATCTCGTCGCCGTGGGGGCTGTAGACCACGACCACATGGGGCGAGGAACAACCGGCAATCAGGAGACCGATGAGCCAAATGGAATGTTTCATGATCAAGACTTTCTAAAGTGGGCCATATCAGCAATCCTAACTTCTCTAGACCGGAAAGCTGTCTATATCGAACGGAAATACACAAGATCCGTTTGATGGGTGAATTCCGGGTTGTGGTGACCGAGATGTCAGGCCACCGCCAGCAGCCCATCCAACGCCTCTTCTGACTCGTAAACGGGCACGAAGATATCGCAAACCTCCTCGCCTATTCGCATGGAGTCATTGTCCCAATGCTGCGAATCAGGGTCGAAGACCATTGCTTTAATCAGATCGGGATGGGCGTTCTTCAGGTCGGTCCACCGCCAGCCCCATTGCTCCATATAATTGCGCAGGTGCCGGGGCCGACCCACGGGCTGCAACGCGAGAGGCCGTAACCCTTCCAGGTAGAAATCCACCTCGATTGCGGTCTCTACTACCCCGGCCAACTTGTGGTGCCGCTTCGGGGTCCACTGCTTGTCATAGAAATATCGGCTGATACGATCCTCGATTCGCTGCGACGCACGGGCAACCACCGTATCCTTCCGTTTCGGGCACAAATGGCTCAGCGCAACCAACCCCTCCGCGAATATCTGGATCTCCGCCGGGTCAAAGGGAAAGCGCACCGTCCGCTGGAGAACCAAGCCGTCGCGTTCAAATCCATAGATCCGCCCCTGGGAGGCAACCGCTTCCCGCAGCCCATTGCCGTCCGGGCCTTTCCCGGCATCGTCAAGCATACCGAGGGTAGCGCCCTGGTCGCTGAGGATCCACTGTCCTGGCGTGAACGGTATAAGATGCACCACCACCTGCCAGCCGGACGAATCCATCAGCGGCATGGCCACGGCCAGGCCGTCGCCCTCTGGCTCAATCTGCAAGTGTCCGTCCCAGAACGATGTCAGGGCCACCCGAAGCCCGTCGTGAGTGTCTCTTAGCGCGTCTCTCATAGCATCGTCTCCAATTCTGGGGGCAGCACAATATTCCAATGGGCGCAGACGAGCCGGCGGAAGTCGACGAAGTCCATCGGGGCAAAGTCCGGCATAGCCTTCCGTTCATGCTGTCCCTTTTCACCCGTCTGTCGGTTTGGATCAATTATATCCTCATGCCACCCCTTCGGGATCGTTTCTTTGTAGAAGCGACTCCGCGCAACCGCGTGATAGTCAATACCACGAATCCGTGTGTCCTCCAGCAGGAGCGCAGCAGCAAAGGAATGGGGGTCGTCAATGCGCCCGGCCCGCACTATCAGCCGGATTCGGTCCTCTTTCGCGTCACTGCGTTCCAGCAGCGAGTGAAGGCGACGCGAGCGTTCCCGACTTTCTTTGATTTCCAAGTCAACGGCGAATCTGGGGTGCTTCACGGCGTTTACAACTGCCGCGATCTGGACGTTGCTATAGGAAAAGCCCACGCGTTAAGAATCTCCGCCAAAGATCAAGAAAACTACGAGCGCACAAGCAACGTGCCGTTGGGTCGCCCGAATTCACGGTACACTACGCGCCGTCCTTCCTGCGCAATTCGACTCTTCCAGCACCCGCCGTAATCCCGCCAGCGTCGCCGGGATCTTCGGCACCGCCTCCGCCGACTCAGCCAGTCGGCCCAGATCCTTCAAGCCGCTGCCCGACACTATACAACATACGGTTGTGCCGCTGTCCATCAGCGGCAAGTGCTTCAACGCCGCGATGGCGCTGGCCGTGGCGATCTCGCAGAGGAGGCCCTCGGTGCGCGCCAGGAGTCCCTGGGCCTCGATCATGGCTTCATCCGTTACCGCGATGGCCGTACCCCAGGTCTGGCGCAGGGCGGGTAAAACCGTGTGCCCGTCGAAAAGGATATCGTCCGCAATCGCCCCGGCGATCGTGTCCGGGTTCGCCCAGGGGTGCGCCAGATGCTCGCTGAAAAGCCAGTCGTTGTCCATGGCCTCCTGGAGGGGCGCGCAGCCCGTGGCCTGGGCCCCCGCCAGCCGCGGCAAGCTCGTTATCAGCCCCAGTGCTTTCAGATCGAGGAGGCCGCGCCAGATCCCGCCCAGCAGTCCACCACCGCCCACCGGGGCCACGATCCAGTCGGGCAGGTCGCCGCCATACTGCTGGAAAAGCTCATAGGCAATGGTTTTCGCGCCCTCCACGTTCCACGGTTCATACATGCCCGCCGTGGAAAGATGGTACCAGCCAAAGGTCTTGCAGGCCTCGATGCACAATTGAAAAACCGCATTGGGCGAAGGGTCGTCCACTGAAATCACCACCGCGCCATAGGCTTGGGCCTGGGCGATCTTCGCCGGGGAAGCCTGGCCATGCATGAACAGCACGGCCTTCATACCGGCCCGGGCGCAATAGGCCGCCGCCGCCGAGGCCACATTGCCGGAACTCACCACGGCCACGGTGTCGTAGCCCTGGCTGCGGGCCCAGGTGAGGCCGACCGACACCTGCCGATCCTTGAAAGATCCAGTCGGGTTGGTCATCTCATTTTTCAGACCGATACCGCCTGGCCGATGAATTTCGGCCAGGGCGGGGGCCATTACGAGGGGTGTGGCGCCTTCCCCGAGAGAAATCGCTTCGGCCCCCAGGGGAATCGGCAGGAAGGGCCGGAAATCCCACAGGGAGCGGGCGGGGCGGGAAAACAATGCGGGGTCGACCGCGCCGGTAAAGCGCAGGCTGAGCGGAGTGTGGCATTGTCCGCAAAGGAAAGAATCCCCGGAAGCCTCCTCGGCCCCGCACTGATAACAATGAAATACGAAATCGGGCAGGGGGTGTAACACGGGGCCGGTCAACTCCACAATAAAGAGGCAGGCGCCCCAGCCGGTAGCCAAGGCGCCTGTCAACGAAACTCGTTGGGTGATTCCCGGACTAGAAGATCCAGCCGAACAGGAATTCAAAGATGGATCCGAAGAAGTCAACGACCCAACCAAATACGTCACCAATAAAATCGATAATCATGGTACTCTCCTTTGGGACCTTAGTCTACCGTGGTTGATGCTAGTGCGGACCATGTGGCAACACGGTCCGCTAACGATTCTACTTCGTTGCTGAGAATATGTTACATCTTCGGTGGATGTCATGCAAGGAAGCAACTCCCCCCTCCACCTGTTCCCCTTCCGCCATTCCGGGCGTTCTCTCCTCCGCCACGCAAGGCGCCCGCACGCGCCCGCCTGCTGACCGCGAGCATCGGGGTGCGGGGTGCACAAGTTGTCCCCGTTCCTGGGTGCACATTCACGATTGACATCCCTTCAAATACGTGATACGTTCCGCACGGGACTCGCCCCTGGGACGGCCAGGCCTCACGACGCGATCTCTATGGGGAATTCATGCGTGGGGCACCACCATGAATCAAGCGTTGGCCAGATTGGCCACGCGGGAACTGAGGAGTTGGGCTCGAATGAGTTACGTGGCTATGGACGACAACACGAAACGGAAATCAAATAACTGGAAGACATCCACCATGCTGCTCGTGGCGATGTTCACCAGTTGCGGAGCCGTCGCCCAGGTCAACGTGGACAGCGCCAGCCTCCGCTTCGAATCCTTCGCCAACGCATCGGCCTCGTCCCGAAACGCGAGCCTGATAACCGACGACGATAGTTTCAACGAAACGGTGACCATAGAGCCCGGCTTCGAGGGCGCCATCAACCGCCCGATCAACCTCAGCGCGAGTGTGACTGGCGCGGCGGGCAATTCGGGCAGCGCCTCGGTGACTGACGCCTCCACCTTTGCTTACGCCAATACGCCCACCGGAATCTCCGTCGCGGGCATGCTGGACTACGACATTGTCGGCGCCTCGAACGACGGCACGGAGGATGTCTCCAGCGGCGACGCGTCCACCCGGTTGATCCATCACGCGATCTGGAACGTCACCGTGACCGGTGATGATGCGGTATTGAGCTTTTCCTACGAGGGCGTCCACGTCGCGTCCGGAGGGGGTGGCGGCTCGTCCTTCCCTTCGGTTACGTTTATCGTGGAGCCTCAGGGCGTGCCGAACATGCAGAACATCGTGCAATCCGTTTCTTGCACGGCGACAAACTGCCCGCCGCTCACCGAATGCGAACCAACGAATACTTGTGGGCCCAACTTTATCGCCGTTCCCACCACGCCCCTGCCCCCAGGCCAATACCGAATCACTTTTCTGGCGCAAACCGAGACCCAGGACAATATGACGATGGAGGTCCAGGGTGATCTCGAACTAACTGTGGAAAATGCCGATTTCTGCAACCCGGCATGGTCCCTGGCGGCATCCGGCCAATTCGGCGATGAGGCCAACTGGGACCCGCCCGTGTCGCCTTCGGACGACGGTGAGGGTTGCGCCAATCTCACCTTCACGGCATCGGACGAGTACACGGTCACCCTCGCGGGCGGCGCTTCGGCCAATCGCGTCACGGTGTCTGGCGGCAGCCCCACGTTCAGCGGCGGAACCCTCGCCCTGGGCGGGCAGGGTGACGAGCCCGCGCTGGGTGTGGTCGCCGATGGGCGGCTGTCGCTTCAGGGTACCACCGTGACGGCGGCCGATGTGGCCATTGGCCCGACCGCCGCGACCGGCGAGGCCTTTTCTTTTTTGCAGATCGCGCCGGGCGCGACGCTCACCGGCGCCGGTGGTGTATCTCTTGGCCGCGACATGGGCGCACGGGGCGAACTTTCTCTGGGTGGCGGCGGCGCGGATGCGTCCCTCGACGCGGGACTGGGGCTCCTCGTGGGCGGCGCGGGCGAAGGCCGGATCCTGGGGATTGCACCCCTCTCAATTGACATACCCGCGGGCGACTTTTCGCTTGCCCTGGAATCGGGCAGCGAGGCCTCGGTGGATCTCACGGGCGACGCCGAAGCCGATGAAGCCGCCACGGTGGACTTGTCCGGCACGCTGCTGATTGGCACGGGCGGCACGGCCACCTTCGCCCTGAACAACCTTGGCACGATCAACGCCAACGCAATGACCTTGGGCGCACTCGATGGCGCTTCGGGCACCTTCACCGCGAACGGCACGGAAACCGTCGCCACCATCATCGACAGTGTGGTCGCGGGCGATGAAGGCACGGGGCGGATTCTGCTGGGCGAAGGCAGCCGTATTTCGGCGGCGACGTTGACCCTGGCCGAGGTTGAAGGAAGCACAGGCGATATCACACTGGACGGTGCCGGAACGCACCTCGATATCGTCGATGTGGTTCAGGCCGGCAATGCGGGTGTCGGCGGTATCGAGGTTACCAATGGCGCGCGATTGACCGCCGGGGACCTTAACCTTGGCATCCTGCCAGGCGGGATCGGTTCGCTGACCGTGCGCGATGGCGAGGCGGGCCTCCCGGCCTTGACCGTGAACGGAAGCTTGATTGCAGGTCTCGGCGGCTTGGGCATCGTCGAGGCCGAAGGCGGCGCTGCCGTGTCAATCACCGAGAGTTTCCTGCTGGGCGCCTTGGGCGGCGTCGTGGGTACGGCCACCATCACCGGTGGCGTGGCCTCGGAAGCCAACCCGAACCCGCCCGAGTCACGTTGGTCCATCGGCGATGAAGTTCTGATTGGCGTGGATGGCGCGGGCGAGCTGGTGCTGAGCGACATCGCCCTGCTCGAGACCGGCGCGATGCGCGTGGCGATTGGGGCGGACAGCGTGGGCGAATACCGGGCATCCGGTCTCTCCGCCACCACGAGGATCACGGATGAATTGGTCATCGCCGAGTCGGGCGAGGGCACCGTAACCCTGGAAAGCGCCGCATCGCTCCGGGCGAGCGCCGCAGTCCTGGGCTCGGCCACCGGCGGCCTCGGGATCCTCCGCCTTTTCGAGAACGCCTTGCTCAACCTCGCCGAACCCGCGCCCTCGGAAGGCGCCACACTCGCCCCTGGATTTCTGGAAGTGGGCAAGAACAGCAATGGCCTGATCGAACTCTTTGACGAGGGCACCACCCTGCGCTGCCTGGAGGCCATCCTCGGCGGCGCGAACGGCGATGCGGGCGGTACCGTCAACGTGGATGCCGGGACCTCGCTTATCTGCGACGGCAGCGTCTCCGTCGGTGCCTCCGCTGGCGCGGGACTGCTGCGGATCGCGAATGACGCCAACGTGGATATCGGCGCCCAGTTGCTCATCGGCGCGCGCGGCCTCGTGGTGGCCGGCGCGGGCGCGAATGTGCGGAGCAACTTCGTCTCCAATGGACGCATCCAGATTCTGCTCGACGTGACCATTCCGCGCCCCGAGGAAAAGTCCGTCGACACGCTGGAAAAGGGTGCCCCCGCCGGTCCAGTCGTCATCGACGGCGATCTCGTGCTGGAGGAAGGCGGAATCCTGGAAATCGAGGCGGGCGACGGGGCCATGCTTCAAGTTGGCGGCAACGTCACCCTGGCGGGCACGCTTCGCATCGTACTGGTGCCCGGACGAGTCTATGGCGACGACGTTCTGGCCCAGTTGGCGAGTTTCGGCGGCACCGTTGAAGGCGCCTTCGCGAATGTCGAGTTCATCAATGCCCCCGAAGGCTTTAGCGCCAATGTGACGATTGAGGGTGGTCAGTTGGTGATCGACATCGAGAATGACGGCGTGGGTGGTGAAGGCGAAGGCGAAGGCGAGGGTGAGGGCGAGGGTGAGGGTGAAGGCGAGGGTGAAGGTGAAGGTGAAGGCGAGGGTGAGGGTGAGGGTGAGGGTGAGGGTGAGGGTGAGGGTGAAGGTGAAGGCGAAGGTGAAGGTGAAGGCGAAGGCGAAGGTGAAGGTGAAGGCGAAGGCGAGGGCGAGGGCGAGGGCGAGGGCGAAACACCCGGTGGTTGCTATGGTGCAAAATCGCTGGACGCCCTGGGTAAACTGCTCGCGGATGGAATCGCGGCGCTGCTGAGCCTCGCGGTTTTGATGGGGTCGGCCCTGGTCGCGCGGGCCTGACCGTCTCGATAGATCCCGCATAGATCGTGGCGTCGGCCCACACCTTGGGCCGGCGCCATGCTTCATTCCGCTGAAATGAGCATTGCGAATATTCACGAATCGTGATAGGGTCAGGGGCCACTTTGGAACGGACAGGGTCGTGCGTGTCACCGATATAGTTGCGAGGAGCAAACGGATGAGAAGTTTTCTTTGTTGCCTGGGATTGGTTTTTTTCGGACTGACGTGGAGCGCGCGCGCCGAAATCACCTTTGGGCCCGGCGCAACGGCCTCAGCCTCCGCCATTTTCAGCGGAACCTGCAACGACAGCGCACCACCCTTCGGCGAGAGCGCCCTGAGTTACGACGAGACCCGCGAGTGCTCCATTGATGGCTCGGGCGTCAGCGGCACGGCGCGCGCGGTCAATTCCTTCACGGTCATCGGAAGCCGGGACAACGTGACCGGCTTCGACGTGAATGCCGCAGTGAACTACACCCTTTCCCGCGCGGACAACGCAGCCACGATCGAGCCCCGCGTGACGACCTCCATTTCGGCGCGCTTCACCGTAACGGAGCCCATGATCTTTGAGGTGACCGGAACGACCACGGCGTCGGCCACGGACTCATTGGCGAATCCGGATGTCCGGCGCACGGATGCCTCGGTCAATCTTTTCTTTCGCGTCGTGGGGTTTAGTGGCGGCCTCGGGTCATCCTCCATCGGCGATCCGACCCGGGCGGCTCAGGACAACAAATTCGACCAGCAAGGCGAGATTCCTCCCGGCGAATATGAGCTCCTCTGCTTTGTGAACGCCCTTTCCAGCGCCTTCGGCGGATTCGGCTTTCCCGGCAGGACCATGGCTGCGGAGGCCACCGCCACCATGCAAATCCGATTCACGCCGGTGCCGCCCACGGGCGGGTGCTGCATCGACGGACTCTGCGACACCCTCAGCGAAGCGGAGTGTCAGGAGGCCGGTGGGAACTACGCCGGTGACGATCAGGAATGCGTGGATTGCGTCGAGGAGGAATGCGACCTGCGCTGGGCAAATGCGAGCAGCGGCAATCTGAATAACGCGTCAAACTGGAATCCGGCTCAAGTGCCCGAAGACGATGGCGACGGCTGCAACAATCTGACGCTGGGCCAATCAGGGGGCTACACCGTGACCTTTGGCGAAGGTGCCGCGGCCAACCGGCTCAGCGTGACGGCGGGCAGCCCGACCTTGAGCGGCGGCGCCCTCGCGCTCGCGGGGAACGACGGAGGAGGAGGAGGAGGATTGCGCGTTCTCAATGGCGCGAGCCTGTTTGTCGCGGGCGGCACCGTGCAGACCGCCGGTCTGGATGTGGGTCCGGTTCCGGCGTCAAGCACGGAGCCTTCCAGCCTGCGCATTGAACCGGGGGCGACGGTCAACGTGACATCCGGGCTGGCGCTTGGTAATGGCGAAAACGGCCACGGTGTAGTCGAAATTGCCGGTGAAGAATCTGCTGCGCAGTTGACGGTTACCGGGCCCTTACTGGCGGGCGGCAGCGGCCGAGGCGATCTGTCCGTCCTCGCCAACGGGTTAATGTCTGCGCAGGACATCACCCTCGCCGTTGAGCCCGCGAGCCTGGGCGTCCTCACAATTAACGGAGAGAACGCCGTCTTGCGCGCCAGCGGCCCGGTTATCGCTGGAAAAGGCGGAAGCGGGAGTGTATTCATCGTGGATGGCGGCCGCTTCGAGGCCGCAAGCCTGGTGGTGGGCGAACGTGCGGGATCGACGGGCGTGGTGGGAGTCGGCACGGAGTCCACCCAATCCGTGCTGGTCGTGACGGGCAATCTGACAATCGGCGATGGGGGCGAGTCGGTGTTGACGCAGAGCAATTTCACGGAACTGCAGGTGGGGGGAAATATGGTGTTCGGCGCCAAACCCGGCTCTACGGGCAGCGCGCTGTTGACGGGCGGGGAAGCCCCGGAAACCGCACCGGTGATCTGGAACATCACAGGGGCTGCGATTATCGGCGATGACGGGACGGGCCGCGTTTTTGTTTCGAATCAGGCAATCATTGATGCGGAATCCATGACACTCGGGCGGGAGAGCGGTAGCAACGGTCGTTACGATACCAGCGGCGCCATCGCGTCTACCACGCTACCAGGCGGGATTACCGTGGGCGATCGGGGCGAAGGCACGCTGGTGCTTCGGGACTTTTCCTTTCTTCGCGCCGGTGTCGCCGTGCTCGGCGACGCCGAGGGTAGCCTGGGCGTGGCCAATATCGGACTCGGCGGACGGCTGCGCGTCCGGGAAGTGGTGGACGTCGATCCGGACGATGATCTCGAGGCGGATCCCGACTTGGGCTTCAAGCAGGACGATGGCTTCGGGTTAATTGAAATCGGCCGCGCGGGCGACGGGCTGGTGCAACTGTTCGACGCGGACAGCGCCGTGGAATGCGACGACGCAGTCATTGGCGGCACGAACGTCTCCGCCGGGGGCACGGTCAACATCGATACAGGGGCCACGTTCAGTGCGGTCCGCAACATCACACTTGGAAGCAACGAGGGACCGGCCCTACTGCGGATTGCTTCGGGCGGCAGCGCCGTGGCGGGTGAAGCCTGTACGGTTGGCCCACGGGGTCTGGTGGTGATGGCGCAGGAAGCCCGCCTCGGCGGTGGCCTCATCCGGAGCAGCGGGCGCATTCGCGTTCTTCAGACGGTAGTGATCGAACGACCTGAGGCCCTCCTTTCCGATGCCAAGGCAAAGGGTCTGCCCAGCGGACCAGTGGTGTTGGACGGTGATCTGATTCTCGAGGAGGGCGGCGTTCTGGAAATCGAAGCAGGCGGTGCTACGATGTTGCAGGTGACCGGATTGACCACACTGGCGGGTGACCTCGAAATCACACTGGTGCCCGGGATCACCTATGAGGACGGCGCCCTGTTGGATCTCCTGGAATTTGCCGGAGGAACCGAAGGCGCGTTTGAAACAACGACTTTCCCCAACGCCCCGGAAGATTTTGTGGCCAACGTGGAAATCGAAGAGGGCGTTGCGCGCTTGCGTGTCGTCAATGGCGGCACGGGCATCGGTGAAGGTGAAGGCGAGGGTGAAGGCGAGGGTGAAGGTGAGACCCCCGGTGGATGTAACGTCGCCAAGGCACTCCAGCCCATTCAGGAATTGTTGGGCGACTGGGCCACGGCGCTTTTCGGTCTGGCCGTGTTGCTGGGCTCGGCCGCGGTGGGGCGCGCGGGAGGCTGATTCACCTTTTGGGGAGCGGCGGCACACCTGCGGTATTGCAGGGACAGCAGGATTTTTGTTTCTGCTGTCCCTGCTGTCTCTGAAGTCCCCGCAAATTTCACTGCGCTCTTGCATTTTGCCAAATATTTTGATAATATTAGAAATATGGAAACAAAATTAGCGATAGATGCCCTTCAAAGTCTCGCCCAGGAAACCCGGCTGGCCGTGTTTCGGCTGCTGGTGCGCGCCGGGGCGGAAGGTCTGACGGCCGGGGAAATTGCCGTGGCGCTCGATGTGCCGGCGCCCACCCTGTCGTTTCACCTCAAGCACCTGTGCCACGCGGGGCTCATTGACTGTCGGCGCGAGGGCCGATCCCTGTGGTACCGGGCAAGTTTCACCACCGTGCGCGACCTGCTGGCCTATCTCATGGAGGATTGCTGCCAGGGACGCTCGGAGTATGTCGGCCAACCGCCATCGGGCACCGTGCCCGAGGCGCCGGAGGACGGAACGAAGAAGAACGGTTGCTGCTGAAGAATTGCAGGTGACCCCAACCGGGGCCGAGAGAATTTTGTAGATCCAACCATGGCGGGTCGAATGTGAGCCGCAATAGGAGAAGACACCATGAAAGTAATAGATAAGGTCCGGGAAACAGTGAGAGAAGGATACTCGGCGATCGCGCAAAGCGGCGGCAGTTGCTGCGGCGTAGGCACGTGCGGCGGCTACGCCACGGCGGAGGGCGCAAACGAACTGGCGGTGTCGGTGGGTTACGATCTGGACGAACTGCAGGCCCTGCCCGAGGGCGCGAACATGGGCCTGTCGTGTGGCAATCCCACGGCGTTGGCGGCCCTGAAGCCGGGTGAGGTGGTGGTGGATCTCGGCAGCGGCGGCGGCTTCGATGTCTTCATCGCCGCGCGCAAGGTGGGTGCCAGCGGCCGCGCCATCGGCGTGGACATGACCCCGGCGATGTTGACCAAGGCCCGCGGGAACATTGCCGCCTACCGCGAGCGGACCGGCCTGGACAACGTGGAGTTTCGCATGGGCGAGATCGAGCACCTGCCCCTCGCGGACAACTCCGTCGATGTGATCATCTCGAATTGCGTCATCAACCTCTCGCCGGACAAGCCCCAGGTGTGGCGCGAGATCGCCCGCGTGCTGAAGCCGGGCGGTCGCGTGGCCGTGAGCGACATCGCCCTGGTGAAGCCCCTGCCCGCCAAAGTGCTCGAACAGGTGGAGGCGCTGATCGGATGCATCGCCGGAGCCACAATGGTGGACGAGACGGAACGTATGGCGCGCGAGGCGGGCCTGGGCCAGATCGTGCTCGACCAGAAGCCGTCGTACATCGACGAGATGGTTCGCACGGTGCAAGATCCGTCCTTTCTCGAATGGATTGCCCTCCTGCCGGAGGGCGCGCGCCCGAGTGATTTTGTGGTGAGCCTTGGCGTCTCCGCAGTCAAGCCCGGCGGCGAAGCATCCGCGCCTGTTGAAGACGCAACCGAAGCATGCTGCGCACCGGGCTGCTGCGGGTAATAGCCACTGCGTCAAAGTTTTCCCCGCCGGGCACGCTACACGTGTCGGGCGGGTCTGCTTTCAGACCGATTAGAGGGTAGCGTGGGGGACATTTCTAACGAGTTTCGATGGGGACATTTTCATGGAGTTATGACAAATTATCCATTGTCAATTGTCCATTGCCCCCGCCTGTGCTATACTCTGCCCTTCATCCATGGGGACCCGGTCCCGGGTTGCCCCCCAAATCCCTCATCAGCACTCGCAAACGCTACAGGAACGCATCCATGGCCAAGGGCATTACCAAGCGCTCGGAAGACTATTCTCAGTGGTATATCGACGTGGTCCGCAAAGCCGAAATGGCCGACCACTCCCCCGTCAAGGGCTGCATGGTCATCAAGCCGACTGGCTATGGCATCTGGGAAAAGATCCAGCAGCGCCTGGACCGCATGTTCAAGGAATCGGGCCACGTCAACGCCTATTTCCCCATGCTGATTCCCGAGAGCTTCCTGAAGAAGGAAGCCGAGCACGTGGAAGGCTTCGCCCCCGAGTGCGCCGTGGTCACCCATGGCGGCGGCAAGAAACTGGAAGAGCCCCTGGTCATCCGGCCCACCTCGGAAACCATCATCTGGGATTCCTACCGCACGTGGATCAATTCCTATCGCGATCTGCCCATTCTCATCAACCAGTGGGCCAACGTCTGCCGCTGGGAAATGCGCACGCGCCTTTTCCTGCGCACCACGGAGTTTCTCTGGCAGGAGGGTCACACGGCCCACGCCACCTTTGAAGAAGCCGAAGAAGAAGCCTACAAGATGGTCCAGATCTACCGGGAATTCGCCGAGGAGTACCTCGCCATGCCCGTGGCGGTTGGGAAGAAGACCGACAGCGAGAAATTCGCCGGCGCCCTCCACACCTATTGCATCGAGGGCCTCATGCAGGACGGCAAGGCCCTCCAGGCGGGGACATCCCACCACCTGGGCCAGAACTTCGCCAAAGCCTTCGACGTGAAGTTCCAGGACAAGGACAAAGAGCTCAAGTACGTCTTCGCCACGAGCTGGGGCGTGAGCACCCGCCTCATCGGCGCCATGGTCATGACCCACAGTGACGACAACGGCCTGGTGATCCCGCCGAAGCTCGCCCCGCTGCCCGTGGTCATCGTGCCCATCTATCGCAACGACGAAGAGATGGAGCTGGTGCTGAACAAAGCCAAGGAAATGACCGAAGGCTGGGACCCGCTCTTCTACAAGATCGACAACCGCGACCACTACAAGCCCGGCTTCAAGTTCGCCGAATGGGAACTCAAGGGCGTGCCGATTCGCATCGAGATCGGCCCCCGGGATGTGGCCAACGGCCAGGTCGTGGCGGCGCGCCGCGACACAAGCGAGAAGATTGCGCTCTCCATGGATGGCCTCCGCGAGAAACTGGAAGCCCTGCTGGACGACATCCAGGCAAACCTCTTCCAGATTGCAAAGAAGCGCACCGAAGACAACACCCACACCATCGACTCCTACGAGGAGTACCAGGCGCGCATCGGCCAGGGCGGCTTCTTCCGCGTTTTCCTCGATCACAAGAACCCCGAAGTGGAAAACCGGCTCCAGGGCGACACCAAGTCCACCATCCGCTGTATCCCCTTCGACGCCGAGCCCGAAGAGGGCGAATGCATGATTACCGGCGCGCCCTGTCACTACCGGGTGATCGCCTCCCAGTCCTATTGACAGGCTATCTCCTTTATTGGTACACTGATGGGCCCTGCGAAAGCAGGTTTAACCGAAAAATACAACCATCGCCCGCCGCAAGGCCGGGGCGAAATCCACTCCGAGGGGAGGTTGAGTATTCGTGACTAAAGTTCGCGTAAAGTCCGACGAGCCGTTTGAAAAGGCGCTCCGTCGTTTCAAAAAGAAGTGCAACAAAGAGGGTCTGATGCAGCGCATCAAAGAGATCAAGCACTTCGAAAAACCCAGTGAACGCCGCCGCCGCCGCCTGGCCAAGGCCATGGCCCGCGCCGTCCTCGAACAAAAATAAACTCCCTTCACCTTGAATACCCCGCGGGGCTGGATTCGTCCAGCCCCGCGTTTTTCATTCAGGGACGGACCCGCGCCCGCGATTCCACATCGCAAGAGAGACGTAGCGTCAGAGTAGGGCATCCAACCGGGAATGGGGATGGCAACGCGCGGGCCTGTCCCCGTGGAGCGCGGGAAGTTGCCCCCGAACCCCCACACGAACCCACGGGTGCCACCCTCAAACGGCGGAGCGCAGCGGGGGAAGTTTGTGGGTGATGAGACTGCGGCGCGCAAGTGGACCCGCATGTGTATCAATCACTTGAGTGGTGCCACCTCCAAGTTGAGTCCAGAATCGCTTCCTGTCATGATGATCGCCAGGAGACCCAGACCCCAATGATTACCCTCATCGAGGCAAAAAACTATCGCTGCCTGCAATACATCCGCCAGCCATTGGGGCCCTTCCATGTCCTCGTGGGACCCAACGCGAGCGGGAAGACAACCTTTCTCGATGTCGTGGCCTTTCTGGGTGATCTGGTTTCCGGTGGATTGGACGAGGCGATTGGAAAGCGTACGCAGAATTACAACGACCTAATATGGGGACGACAGGGCACCGGGTTCGAGTTGGCCATCGAGGCGAGAATTCCGGGTGAGCTTCGCAAATCCCTTAAAGACGGGTACGATACGGTACGGTTCGAGATTGAGCTTCGAGTTCAAGAAAGCTCTGGCGAGTTCATCCTGCAGAACGAGAACTTGCTGCTGATGCACCAGTCATTGGGTAAGGCCGATGCCAATCACATTGGAGAGTTTCCTGGGTGCCTAAGTATCCCTGAAAGTATTCTGACATCGGAGTATGCACTCCAGACGAGACCAGTTATACGCAAGCATCTAAGCTCTGTTTCCGTACCTGAGACAGAGCTTTTTCCCGAGAAAGACCCGCCCAGTGGCGTACCTATGTTCGTCTTTGGCCCGCGCAGGTCAACTTTGGGAAATCTTCCAGAGGACGAGAGAGTCTTTCCGATCTCCTCATGGTTCAAGCGGCTGCTGCGCCAGAGCGTTCAAAGTATTGACTTAAGAAGCGACCAGCTCCGCCGGGCGGCCCGTCCCGGGCAGGGCCGCACCTTCAAGTCAGATGGCTCGAACTTGCCCTGGGTCGTCGACGCCCTCCGCACAAAATCTGCGCAGTCGTTCCAACGGTGGATCGCACATCTCCAAACCGCCCTTCCCGACTTGGTGGATATCGATACTGCCGAAGTGCCCGATATCATGCACCGCTATCTCGTTCTCTGCTACGAAGGTGGCCTGCGTGTCCCGTCATGGATGGCCTCGGACGGAACCCTGCGATTGATTGCGCTCACGTTAGTCGCGTACCTCCCCGATATCGCGGGAGTCTACCTCATAGAAGAGCCCGAGAACGGGATCCATCCGCGCGCTATTGAAACGATATTCCAATCTCTCTCCTCGGTCTACGAGGCACAGGTACTTCTCGCCACACACTCTCCCGTAGTGCTCGGTGTGACTGACGCAAGCGACGTGCTGTGCTTCTCCAAGACTGACGAGGGGGCCGCCAATATCGTCCCCGGCAATGAGCACCCGGCGCTCAGCAACTGGCATGGTGAGACAAATCTCGGTGTATTGTTTGCCGGCGGAGTCCTGGGTTGAACAGCTCGCGCGTGGTGAAAGATCTTGTCGTACTGGTTGCGGACAAGAATATGGAGTACGCTGTCAGAGGGTTGTTGGAACGTCATATGGCACTAGGCACTCGGGCGGTGAAATACGACATTTTCGTACATCCTCAACATGACCCTGGTTGCCTGCGTGAAAGCCATGCGTTTCTCCAAGGCTCATCCAAGAACTTCGATCGAGCACTTGTAATTCTGGATCGAGAAGGCTGTGGTCAAGAGTACGCGTCCCGGATCGAACTGGAGTCCGAAATCGAAGATCGGCTCAGTCAATCGGGATGGGGTGATCGCGCCGCTGCCGTGGTTTTGGATCCTGAACTCGAGATCTGGGTTTGGAGTGATTCCGCCCATGTGGACAGGGCCTTGGGATGGGGCACTCATGAGCGAGACCTGAGGAGCGCATTGAGAAACAAGGGTCTACTGTCGGAGGGTGCCCCCAAACCAAACGAGCCGAAGGCGGCCATGGAATTTGCGCTCCAGACCGCCGGTCTCCGTCGCTCTTCTTCAATTTATCGCCAGATCGCACAAAACGTGGGGGTGAATCGGTGTGTGGATCCGTCCTTCCAGAAGTTCAGAACGACTTTGCAGGCTTGGTTTCCAAAGGGATTAAAGGTCTGAAAATCCACTTCTCAAGCTCCATCGCCACCAAGCGATAATCTGCTGTCCAGCCCCGCGTTTTATTTGTGCGGGTCCCCCCGCCCTCAACCCAGTGGTGTTCCGTCCGCGCCGTCCTGCACCCCGTCGCCGTCCGTGTCTGGCGTTTTCGGGTCGGTTTCCCCCTTGTCCACATCGCCATTCCGGTTTGTGTCTTCCAGGCCGTCGGGAAGGCCATCGCCGTCGCTGTCGGGGTCAAGCCAGTCGGTCTCGTTCTCGTCCACGGCCCCGTTGTCATTCCGGTCTTCCGTGGCGTCCAGCAGGCCGTCGCCATCGCGATCATCCACGGCATAGCCCGCGCGGCTGAGCCAGTAGAGCAGATCGAGAGCGAAGGCCTGGTTCTCGGGACCTTGCAGGGACTTGGTGTTGAGGGGCGTGGGCGCGGCGAGAAGCGCGATGCGCCCGTAGCCGTGGGGCAGCGCCAGAAAAGCGAGTGCCCTGGCGTCGCCGTTTCGCGGGCTGGAAAGCCCCCGCTCCCCATCCGCCACCACCCTGATTCCATCTTGCGACAACGTGGAGATTGTGCAGCCATTGGCCAGCTCGAAGGCCGTCCAGTGGCGTAACAATTCCTCAGAACTGTCCGTCGGAAAACTCCCGCTCAAGGACGCGTCCAGCGCAATCTTCACACCCAAAGGCGCAAGCCAGGTACCCAGATCGCGGTAGTGTTCGCCCTCAAGATGTTCCCCCAGAAAAAGGACCGCCCCGCCGTCGCTGAGGTAATCAAAGAGCGCCTTCTGGGTGAGTACGCCCTCCGCCGCCGCGCGGGCGCCGATGACGATAATGGAGTAGCCGTCGAGAGCGCCGGACATGGGGCCGAAGTGCTCCACATGGGAGAAATGCCAGGGAAAACCCGCCGCGAGATCGCCGAGGGCGCGAAAGCCCTGGGGGTCCGAGGGGTCGCGGAAGCCCGGTGCGCCCTCGGCCGCGGGCCAGAGCCACAGGATGGTGCGGAGCGGATCGCGCGGCGCATCCACGCGGATGTGGACGGTGGCGGGGCTGTAGGCCGCCGCATAGCCGGGCCGGTTGCCCTTGGGCTTGCCGGCCAGCGATACCTGAATGGAGCCCGAAGTCACCCCGGCGGGATCGAAGCGCTCCGGGTCCACGCCCATATAGGCCTGACCCGAACCGCGAAAGTTGCGGGGGTGGACGCGGAGCCAGGGCAGGGCCTCGGCATCAAAATCGATCTGCCACTGGGCATCGGGCGCCCCGAGGCTTTCGATCTGCAGCGCGCGCAACTGGCGGCCCACGGCCGTATAGGGAAAGACCACCTCGGCACCCACTTTCAACTGGGGGGATGGCGCGGTGGGAAAGGGATCGCTGCCATCGGGAATACCGTCGGCATCGGAATCCGGCAGGTTCGGGCTGGTCTGCTGACGCCGTTCGGCCTCATCTGCTATGCCGTCGGCATCCGCGTCGGGCAGGGGCAGGGAGGCCGCCGGTATCTCCAGGAAATCAGCTACCCATCCGCTTTGAAAGTCCAGCGTTGCCAACGGAGCGCACGTGGGCAGCGAGATCTGGTGAAGCCGATTGCCCTCGCCGATGACGGGCCCGGAATCGGTCCAGCGGGCCAGGGTGATGGGCGCGTCGTAGGTCGTGAAAGCGGCCAGTTTCTTTTCCCGGTCAATGCACGCCACGCGGGAATCCACCGCCACGAGCACCTGATCGGCGTCGGAAGCGATGGACAGGGCTTGCTCTACGCCCACCAGAGGAACCGAAAAGGACTCGACGAGTCCGGAGTTCGCCCGCGTGACCCGGGCCACCCGACCGAAGTCTGTGCCGGGCGTGCGCGTGGCCACCCAGCACTGCCCGCCGGGGCCGGCGGACAGAGCTTGGAATCCGGAGGCGGCAACTCCCGGAATCGCCAGGGGCGCGCCCGGGGGCAATGCGCTCCCCAGATTAACCGCGTAGAGCCATGATTCCGGCGCGGCGCCGGCCTCGCCCATTTCCAAGGCGGAGAAGAGAACCCAGAGGATATCTTCCTCGGGCGCGAGCGCGGCGGCGGCCAGGTGGCACTGATCGGCGGGGTGACGGCCATCGGCGATGGGGCGTGGCCCCTCAGAGACCCGGAGGGCCGGATCGGCCCGCTCCATCAACACCAGCCCGCCACTTCCCGCGACACCGACCGTGAGAAAGCTCCGCGTGCGCAGGGGAAAGACGAAGCGGGGCGCAAGACCCAGGGGCGTTTCACCGCCCGCCGATTGCACACGACCCGGCGTGCCTTCCGGGGGCCAGGGGTGCGCCACCAGCTTGCCACGCCATGCGCCGGATTCGTCCTGCCGAATGGCGGCCATAACCCGGAGAAAACTGAGGGTCTGCTGGTCCTCCACCACACCCACGGCCCAGTCGCGCCAACCGGGTTCCGTGGCGGTGTCGGCCCCGGTCCAGGGATTGAAGGGCGCGGTGTGAAAGGCGCCCAGCGCACTTTCGATGTGAGCGGCCTCAAGGTTTCCCCCACGCCAGGTCCGTCCACTGCTCGCCAGGACCCCGCCGTGGCCAGGATCCAGGACCAGGGGCGCGATGAGTGCCGAGCCGGGCAACGTATGGCCCCCAGGCAAGCTTTCCCCAACCCCGAAATCGGCGCTGTGTAGCGTCAGGCGTGCCGCCTCGCCCAGAGCATTGCGCGCCTCGGTTACCACGACCATGCGCTGGCCCGGAACCGTCGGGCAGAGCCCGGCGAGCGCAAGAATCGCCGCAAGTCTGAACTTGGTGTGCCGCAGGAAAGAGAACATGCCCCGTACCATACGCAAGGGGGTGAAAGGGTTGCAACGCGGGAAGTCTGGAGTCTGGAGGGTGGCGTCAGCTTGCGGTGGGGGTGCGGGCGGCGTATATTCGTGCGGGGATGGTGTGTCGCCTGGGGCGATCGACCCGCAGGGAGTTCGTAATTCGTGGTGGTTGGGATTCATCAGCTTCACTATCTGCCGTGGCTGCGCTATTTTCACAAGATCGCGTGCTCGGAGGTCTTCGTGGTGCTGGACAACATTCAGTACAACAAGAACGGCTATCAGAATCGGAATCGCATCAAGACGCCGCAGGGTCCGCTCATGCTGTCGGTGCCTGTTTTTGACCGCTTTGCCCAGTCGCTGGACGCGGTCCAGATCGACAACAAGCGGAACTGGGCGGCGAAGCACTGGCGAAGCATCGAGCAACACTATCGGCGCGCGCCCTACTTTGGGTTTTATGCACCCGCCCTTTCCTCGTTCTATCAGTGCCCATGGGATTCCCTGAATGCACTGAACCGGGCCATGTTGCCGTTCTTTCTGGACTGTCTTGGCATCACGACGCCGATCCGATATTCTTCCGAAATGGCGGCGCCGGGCGAAGCCACGACGCGGCTTGTAAACCTGATCCACGCGGCCGGGGGCACGAAGTATCTGACGGGGGCCTATGCCCTCGACACCTATCTCGATGTGGAGGAACTGGCGACGGCAGGGATCTCGCTGGAAATCCAGGCGTGGAAATCGGTGGAATATCCTCAGGCCCATGGCCCGTTCGTTCCCGATCTTTCCATCGTGGATTTGCTGATGCATTGCGGACCTCAATCACGGAGTGTGCTTCTTGGACAGCCCCTCGATACCCCATAGTCGGCCCACCATCGGCCCCGAAGAACGGGCCTCCGTGGATCGCGTGCTTCAGAGCGGCCATCTGGCCCAGGGCCGGGAAGTGGCCGCGTTTGAAGACGAATGTGCCGCGATGGTCGGCCGGAAGCACGGGGTGGCGGTGAACAGCGGCACGGCGGCGCTCCATCTCGCCCTGATCGGCATGGGGGTGTCGTCGGGAGACACCGTGGCCATACCCTCCTATGCCTGCGCGGCGCTGGCCCAGGCGGTGGCGTGGCAGGGGGCCACATCGGTGCTTTGCGACATCGGCGCAGACAACAATATCGATCCGGAGCGCGTGCCGGATTCCGTGATGGGAGTGATCGTGCCCCACCTCTTCGGTGCGAAGGCGCGGCTCCCCAGGAATCCTTCGGTGATTGAGGATCTGGCCCAATCCATCGGTGGTCCCACGGGTAATGGTTCAATCCTGGCTATAGCGTCGTTCTACGCCACCAAAATGATGACCACGGGCGAGGGTGGCATGCTCCTGACGGACGATGAAGGGCTGGCGGAACTTGCCCGGGACCTGCGCGACTACGACAACCGCGATGATTTTCAACTGCGCCGCGCCTACAAGTTGACCGACTTTCAGGCGGCCATGGGGCGGGTTCAGTTGAAGCGCCTGCCGGAATTTATCGCGCGCCGCGCCGAGATTGCCGCCCAGTACGACGCGGGACTCGCGGATCTGCCGGTGACCCGTCCCCGGCTTGAGGACAGTGTGCATTTTCGCTATGTCATCGCCACGCCCGAACGTGACGGACTGGAGGCGTGGCTAACGAAGCGGGGCATCGGCGCCTGCCGTCCCGTGTATCGCCCGGCCCATCACACGCTGGGCGGGGACTGCCCGGGATCGGAGCGCGCCCACCGGGAGAATCTTTCGTTGCCGATCTATCCCTCGCTGACTACCGCCGAAGCGTCATTTGTGATAAAATCCATACGAGCGTTTTATGAGACGCGCGTTGGGCATGAACTTGCTCCAGAATAACGACCCAGGCGGACGCTCTGACGGGCCCCCGAGGCGCACAAAACACGGATGTTGCTTACAGAACTTGAGTACTGGCCGCGGACCTATTTTCTGGTGGGTACGACGGCTTTTCTGATCGCCGCGCTGGCGATGCCTCTGGGAATTCTTATCTTCCGCAAGCTCGGAATGATGGATCCCCTTTCCCCCAACAAGATCCACACGACACCTGTGCCTCGGGGCGGCGGCATCATCATCTTTTGCGCATTCGCGGCGGCGGTGCTGTTGCCGGGTTACCGGAGCGACGGGATGAACGGCATCCTGCTGGGGGCCTTTATTTGTCTGGTCGTGGGGGCGCTGGACGACTATATCGGTGGAATTCCGGGCTTTTATAAGCTCATCACTTTGGTGGCGGCCACGTTGATTCTCTCTCAGTTCGACGTCCGCATTAATCTGTTCCAGAACGCTTTTCTGGACGTGGCCGTCACCATTCTCTGGATTGTGGGCGTGACGAGCGCCTTCAACGGCACCGACAACATGGACGGACTGGCTTCGGGCCTCGCCTTCATCGTCGCCGGTATGTTCTTCGCCATTGCCGTACAGACCTATATCGAAGAGGGACGTGAAACGAGCCTTTCCTGGTTCGGCATGCTGGCGGTGGGGCTCATGGGCGCGAATCTGGGTTTCCTGTTGTTCAACAGTAAACCGGCCCGTATTTTCATGGGCGATTCCGGCAGTTTCTTTCTCGGCTTCACCCTGGCGGCCCTGGGCGTCATGGGCGAGTGGACGGAGAACCGAATCATCGCGGCCACCATTCCAGTGCTGATTCTGGGTGTGCCCCTCTTTGATTTTGCCTACATCATTATTGCTCGAATCATTAAGGGTGAGACGCGAACCTTTCGCTCGGTCATCGATCACTGCGCGCCCGACCATCTCTCCCACAGGCTGGTGTGGTTCGGCTTCACCCAGCGCCAGGCGGTCTTCTTCATCTACCTTATTTCCATCACCCTGGGCATCAGCGGCATCCTGCTGCGCAACACCACAAGCGTGCTGGACAGCCAACTGGCGCTGTTTCAGGGCCTGGCCATCGTGTCCATCGTGCTGATCCTCATGGCGCTCGCGGCACGGCGCCATGCGGCCACGCTGGAGGCCCATGAAGCGGCCTACGACGGTCTTGCACGACAGATTGAGGCGTCAAAGGAAACGGATCCCAGCGAGAATAGTCCACGGGACGGACGCTGAGATCGGGTCTCCCGAGTCCTGCCTGCTACTTCGCGGCCAACTCCGCCTGCGTCAGGCGGTAGATCTCCCAGGCAATGGCGGCATTGATTACCCCCGACGCCGGGCAGGCGGGCACGTCGTAGTTGGGGATTTGCACCACGCCATCGGCCCAGGGCCACATGGGGTCGATCCAGAGCACGTCTTCGTCGTTGTTGGGAAAGTCGCGGTGCTGGAGGATATCCACATAGGCCACCTTGGCCCCGGCGTGCTTCGCCCGCGGCAATAGCTCATAGGGCGGGTGCTGGTAGCCGATATGGAGCAGCACGTCGCCTGGGCCATAGGGATCATTGGGGGGCGGCATCTGGGAGAATCCCGAGTACCACACTTCCGATTTGAAGAGGGTGGCTATTTCCGTATCGGCCACTTCGTGGGGAAACATGTGGCCCATGTTGTACATGATGGTCTGTTTGCCCGCGGCGTGGGCCTCGGCACTCCATGCGGCGGCCAGCGCGATGCGCGACCCCATCTCGCGTTCCACGCGTTCCAGCATGGCGTTCAGAGTGGCCGTGTAGGCGAGGCCGAGCGTGCCGGGGGGAATCGTCGGCACCG
Organism: Candidatus Hydrogenedentales bacterium; assembly: GCA_041859365.1. Classification (GTDB taxonomy): domain Bacteria; phylum Hydrogenedentota; class Hydrogenedentia; order Hydrogenedentales; family JAEUWI01; genus JAEUWI01. The sequence continues at coordinate 16,993 of JBHEKR010000536.1, read as the reverse complement.
TGTGGGGTTCGTGCCAGTAGATGCCCTGCTGCTCAAACTTCGCAATGCGCTGAAAACCGCTGTAGAGCCCGATGGTCTCATAGATAACCGGCATTTTGCCTTCGCGCGTCAGGGCGGCGATGGTCTCCGCGAGGTAGACCCAGCCGGTGATGGCGCCGGCCAGCGTGGGAGACAAGCCCGATTCGGTCGAGGCGCTCAGGGCATGGGCCCCGTCCGGCGCGTTGCCACCAACACACACGAGGGTGGCCCCCTTCGCGACAATCGCGGCTAGTTCGTCGGCGTTGTCGACGCCGCCGGGCGTGTACAGGATAGTGTCCCCGGGGCCGGCCTGATCGAGCTGGAGGCCCTTGAGGTACATAAAGCCGCTGGCGCGCCCGGAGAATTCGCTCACCAGCGCGGGGTGTCCCGCAGCCCAGAACTTGCCGCCACCCGCCAGAGACCTTGTCGTGGCGTCCGCCGCCGCCGTGATAGCGGGCATTTCCTGTGCGGCGGCATCCAGCGCACCCCGGGTACGCGCGAGAAAGGAATCCTCGGCACGCGCCAAGGTCAAGAGAACAAGGCAGCATACGGCGCAAACAAAACGAACCAGCATGTAGAGCACTCCACTGTTGCGCCGAACCCCTGTCGGACGCACGTTGTTTCCGTTCCCCGCTTTCCCCGACGCATTGTGACCGCTGAGGATACCCAATTCAACCCGCGCCAAATGTTGTGTAATCAGGGCCGGGATTTCCGCCGCTGCGCCGAAAATTGTCACTTGGAGCCGCCTTTCGGAGCCCGATTCCGGAAATCGCTCCGGCCCGTTGTAGGGCCATGCGGGGCCATATATGCCCTAAGCCTTTTAAATATAAATACTTACCGGAACGACGCTATTCTTGGCACGGCGATTGCCTTAGGGATTTCAACAGTTGAACAAGCGTAATCGGGTCCCTCGGGTGGGAACCGGTTTAACGAATTTGCGTAACGAAACAATCCAACAGGAGGAATTGCACATGAAAAAGTTTAACAAGGGTTTCAAGCTGATTGAATTGATGATCGTGGTTGCCATTATCGCCATCATCGCCGCTATCGCCATCCCCAACCTGCTCCGTTCGCGCATGCAGTCCAATGAATCCAGCGCCATCGGCAACCTGCGCACCATCGTGGGTTCGGAAGTGGCCTACCACGCCGCGAACTATGAGTACACGGCGGACTTCGCGGACCTTACCGGCGCGACCCCTTCGTTCCTGGACGGCAACTGGGCCGGCACCAAGAGCGGCTATAACTACGTGCTCGGCGGCGACGTGAACAACTTCACCGCCAACGCCAATGCGGCCGTATACGGCACCACGGGCGGCAAGGGCTTCTTCACCGACTCCAGCGGTGTTATCCGCTACGCCGACGGCGCCGACGCCGACGCCGCCAGCGACCCGATTGGTGAATAATACCCCGCTAACGCGAGGCGCAAGACGGGTATAACCCCCGGACGGCGAGGCCAACCAGCCTCGCCGTCCGCTTTACTTTCCGGGGGGCTCCGGGGGTACACTTCGGGTCCAGCCTTTTCACCGGACTGCGCTATACTTGGGCAGTAATCCTCGAATGGGAACACGACAATGTGACCGCGCAATCCGGTCCGGGAGACAAGAATGTTGCAGAGGAAGGACGGCTTTACCCTCATCGAGTGGATGATGGTTGTGGCCATTATTGCCATTATCGCCGCTATCGCCATTCCCAATTTGCTCCGCTCCCGCATTCAGGCCAACGAGGCCGCCGCCGTGAGCGACTTGCGAACGATTTGCGCCGGGCAGATAGCCTGCTCCACCGCCCGCCAGACCTTCGGCGACTTCGCCGAGCTGGTCGCGGAAACGGATGGCGACGGCACGGCCTTTCTGGATGATTCGTGGTTTGAGGGCCGGGTGAAAGCGGGCTACAGCTTCAACATGGCCGTTGTGTCGCCGGATGACTTTACCTGCTTCGCGGACCCGGTCAGCGTTGGGGTTACGGGCCGACGCTTCTTCCGCGTGGACGGATCGGGCATCGTGCGCTACAACTCCACAGGCCGGCCCGCCGCCGACGCGCCCGGGCTCAACAGCGGGGAGTAGATCGGGCTCCGCAAGGAGATTTACAGTTCACCACCAATAGAAATGGGATTGAGGGAAAACGGTTGATGAGCGTTGAGGTTACCATCTGCTATCGTCCAGTCGGTCAGGCCGAATTGGATCTCGTGGAAAAATCCGGATTCACGCGTTGGCCTCCGCGCCTTCCCGAGCAGCCCATTTTCTATCCCGTAACAAATGAGCGCTACGCCATTGAATTGACGCAGTGGAACGTCTCGGATTTCGGGGCGGGCTACGTCACGCGCTTTGCGGTCGAGAAAGCGTTCATGGACCAATACGCGATCCACTGCGTGGGCGCGGCACATCAGACGGAGTGGTGGGTACCGGCGGAAGACCTGGAACGGTTGAACGAGCGGATAGTGGGTCTCATCGAGATTCTGGGCGCATATGGGGGGCGATGACGCAGGATGCTACGCGCCGTCAGCGTCCGGATTGAAATCTGAAGCCTCAGAGTGAGTGACATTCTGCTGTCTTTTTAGGCAGCCGATATAGTACTCCAAGGCTTTCGTTGCCGCCTCTTCCTTTGTTCTGTGATCCCCAAGCCGTGCGGCTTGTTCCACGAGCTCTGTATTCACTGTGACTTTCCTAAGCACTTGACGACCTCCCATGGCTCGTTAAGTTCACATCGAAGAGACCGGGGCGACGCTATTGGGCCTTCCTCTTGCATCGCTATTCAGTCACTAGTATAGTGATAAACATTCTGTTTTTGAAGCGGCAAGAATCTCAGGGAGAGACAATGGCGAAACACCGTATTGTGTCCACGACAGCACTGGCAGGCAAGAGAGGCATCGAAAAAAAGCAACTCTTCTCCTTACTCCAAGATAAGGGTTTACTGACAAAAGTAGATGGTGCCTGGACGCTTACGCCCTCAGGCGAGGCGCTCGGCGGCGCCTACATCGAAAGCAAGGATTTCGGGCGATATGTGGGATGGCCGGAGGATTTCGATCCAGACTCGTTGAGCGAGCCGACCCCGGCCACCATCACACCACCGGCTGCAACATCGGGATCCATGCTGACCGCAACGGCGCTGGGAAATCACTTCAGTATTTCCGCCAATAAATGCAACTACATCCTCTCGGAACTCGGTTGGGTCAAGAAGGGGCTTCGCGGGTGGCTCGTGACCGATCCCGGTCTAAGAATCGGCGGCAAGCAGGCGGAAGATCATCGCTCCGGTGTGCCATACGTTCGGTGGCCGGATACTATCTTGACCAATAAAACTCTTCTCGATACGATGGACGAGGTCAAGGGAACGCGCCCAGAAGTCACAATGGAAGCCGAGATTGCGCCCAAAGCGGATGGATTTCGGGAAAAGTTTCCAGCAACTCACCGTGCCGCCGATGGTCACATGGTCCGCTCCCGTGCGGAGATGCTCATCGACAATTGGTTGTACATAGCCGAGATCGTCCATGCCTACGAACGGAAACTGCCGATTGAGGAAGACGTGTATTGCGATTTTTACATCCCTACAGGGAAAGTCTACATTGAATTCTGGGGATTGGAAAACGAGCCGAAGTACCAGGTTCGAAAGGCCGAGAAGAAGGCCATCTATGAACGCTATGGCTTCAACCTGATTGAACTGGGCGATAGTGACGTGCAGAATCTTGATGACATCTTGCCCAAGCACCTGTTGAAATACGGCGTTCAAGCCTACTGAGCTCTGTCAGTCCCGGTGCGCATAATATCCCAAGATATTAAGAGTTGCGCGATGTACAGGGACTTCAAGGACGGTAGGAACCTCATGCTGCCGTCCCTGAAGTCCCTGTTGTCCCTGAAGTATAGGGCGAGAGCACAGCCGAGTTCGGCAGACCCGGTCACGACAAATCCAAGGGAATTTCATGCGCGAGCGATTGTTTCAGGAAATCTTGATGGCCCGACAGCGGGTCTATGCCGTGGCGTCACCCACGCCGCTGGAGCGGGTCAATCTCCCGCTGGACGCCGAGGTCTATATCAAGCGGGAGGACCTCTCCCCCATCCACGCCTACAAGTGGCGGGGCGCGTATAACCGCATGGCCCTCCTTTCGCCCGACGAGCGCGCGTCGGGCGTGGTGTGCGCGTCTGCGGGCAACCATGCCCAGGGGGTGGCCCTGGCGGCGAGCAAGCTGGGGGTCCACGCGCGGATCTACATGCCCGTGTCCACGCCGCGCATGAAGCAGCACGAAGTGCGTCGGCACGGCGGCGATCACATCGAGATTGTGCTCATCGGGGATTCCTACAGCGAAGCCGCGAGCGCCGCGCTGGAGTATACGGCGGCGCAGGGACTGACCTTTGTCCACGCCTACGACGACTACGCCACGATGGGTGGCCAGGGCACCATCGCCGATGAAGTGGTGATGAGCGGTCATGGCGCCTTCGACGTCGCTTATCTCCAGATCGGCGGCGGCGGCATGGCCGCTGCGGTCGCGTGCTGGCTGCGTGCCTACTATCCGAAGATCCGGATTGTGGGTGTGGAGGGCGTGGACCAGGCGAGCATGGCGGCGGCGGTGAAGGCGGGCAAGCCGGTGGAGCTGGATTATGTGGATGTGTTTTGCGATGGCACGGCGGTGAAGAAGGCCGGTGCGCTGACCTATCCCCTCTGCGCGGAGTTGATCGACGAGTTCATCACGGTGACGAATGAAGAGGTGGCTGCGGCCATTGAGGCATTGTGGAACACGTGCCGATGCATCTCCGAGCCTGCGGGCGCGATGGGCCTGGCGGGACTCCTGAAACAGGCGGAGCAGGTGCGGGGGCAGAAAGCCCTGACGATCCTGTGCGGCGCCAACGTGGACTTTGAACAACTCGCATGGATCTCGCAACACGCGGGAATCGGCGCCGAGCGCCGGAAATACTACCGGTTCCGAATGCCGGAGACCCCCGGCGGACTACTCCATTTGCTCGACAGTATCCTGGAAGGCATCAACATCATCGAGGTGCAGTACGGCAAAGTCTCGGACGAAGAGGCGTGGCCGGTGATCGGCTTTGAAGCGTCGCCGGCGGCCCTGCAACTGCTGGACACGCGCCTGACGGATCAACAGATCCCCCACGAGGACGTGACCTCCCGGGCGGATGTGGAGTTCCGGATCATTCACTACGAGCCCAAGCTGTTCATGCACCCCTACCTCATCACCTTCGAATTTCCGGAGCGCCCCGGCGCGCTCCGGGAGTTCCTCCACACCCTGGAGGCGGGAAGCATCTGCTATTTCAACTACACCTACTCGGGCGAGCAGGTGGGCCGGGCCCTGATCGGCTTTGAGTTCGCGGCGCGGGACGACCATGATCGCTTTCGCTTACGGCTGGCGAGCTCGAAGCACGCCTTCCGTGAAGTGGAGGAATCGGTGCTGGCGCGGATGTTGTAGGAGGTAGGACAGATTCGACCGATAGGACCGATGTATCGGTCGTATCCGTCTTATCGGTCCTAATCTTCATGTTGCGTTGCATCGCCCGCACAGCCCGCGCTAGAGTGGCGCTTCAGCTCAGGAAGGAACCCTCGCCGCCATGCCCCACTCGCCCCACGCCCCATCGCAGGCCCGTGCCTTCTGGTTGGGGCTCACCTTCTGGATCGGGGTGTGTCTGCTGGCGGTGCTCGTGCGGGGGGTGCGCTGGGAGGAGGGCTATGAGCGCGCTCAGGTGCTGCTGGGCATCACGCCTTACCCCGAGGGGCATCCCCACGCGCGGTGGTATTGGAACGCCTTTTCCATTCACTACTACGCGTCCGCCGCCGTGCTGTGGCTCTCCGGGAGTCCGGCTCTCGTATGTGGAGGACGCCAGTTCATCGCCATGCTGGCGATCGTCCTGCCAATCTTCAGTCTGACGTGGCTTCTGGGGCGTCGCGTACTCCCCGCGCACCTGGCGGTAGTCCTCGGCTTTGCGGGTGCTCCCAGCTTCTTTCAGAGCTACATGCCGATTTCGGTCTGGGCCAACAAGGCCACGAGCGGCCAGATAGGCATCGGGTGGGCCTTTGCCGTGCTACTCGCACTCTGCGCGGGTCGCTGGCGCACGGCGGGACTGCTTTGCGGATTGATGCCGCTGATCCACATCGGCCAGTGGCCCGTCGTGATGCTGACCATGTTGGCTACCGGCGCATGGCATGGGTGGCGCGGCGATGGCGCGGCCTCGCGCTCGCTGGCTGCCTATGCCGTGATCGGACTTGGGTGTTGCATCGTGTTTGCCGTGATCCAGCGCCCCTTCACCTTGCCCGATCCCCTTCAGGGCGCCTACTACAACACGAAGAATGGCCAGGCAATCTGGGCAGACTATGTAACCCATGAAGACATGCACCGAGCCATAACCCATCCGCCGCGCTTCGGACCCGCTGGAAACAGCATCATGGCGATGGCGGGATTCCTGATCCTGGCGCTGCCCCGGGCCCTGCGCGAGTTACGCGTCGGCGTGAGGCGCAGTCCCTGGGCCGTACTTTTTACCCATGGCTTGTTCTGTGCGTTGGCTTTCGGCACGGCCCAGATTCTCCACCGACTTATGGGGACGGATGTGCCCCCATTCGTCGTGACGTGGATGCCCAACCGTCTCACGATCCACCTCGGCCTGCTGTTACTGTGCGCCGTGAGTGCTTGGCACCTGGGGCGGGGCGGGGCGCTTGTCGCCCTGGCTTCGATTACATGGCTCGCGGTCTTGCCGCTCTGGCCCGCGGTCCTCGATGCGGAAGTGGCGCGACGATATTTCTCAGAGCCAGAAACGGCTCTGTTCGTGCTCGGTGGCGCATCGGTCGTCGCCCAGTGGCGCGGGATGGATGCGGCGCTGGCCGTGCGCCGTGGCTGGCGCGCTACGGTCGTTGCGGGTCTTGCCGTACTGGCGCTCTACCACCAGTTGGCCTGCGTGTCGGTGCTGGCGGGCATGGGCTTGGCGCTGGCCGGTATACGCTTTGTACCGAGGCGCCTGCCCCACCGCGTGATCGTAACCGCCGCGTGTTTACTCGGCATGATCACCCTGGCGCATATACTCCTTGGTGAGTGGCGTAACCGCGAATACTTGCCGCGATCGCCCTTTGAAGTGGAGATGGCGCGCTACCTTGCAGAACACAGCGCGCGCTCAGACATGGTGCTGACACCTCTGGAAGAGCACTACCAGATGGTCCTAGATCGGCCGGTCGTGGCAACCTTTGAAACCCGACAGCATAGTGGATACGTGCCCGCCATCGCCGCCACAAATGAGAAACTCTTCGCCGATCTCTACGGCGTGAAGGACGGGCATTGGTACGATTGGGACCTGTGGCAACGGCGTACGGAGGCGGAGTGGCGCGCGCTGGGCGAGGCCTACGGATTCCGTTACGTGATCAGCAAGGATTTTCATCCGCTAAACTTGCCCGTGTGCCTCCAGGGCGGAGGGCTGGTTTTGTATGACGTGCGCACAAACCAAGTCAACCCGGTGACCCACAATGCACCATAGCCGTACATCCCTGATCGCCCTTGCAATGCTCTTGCTCTTGGCGCTGCTCCTCGCGGCATTGCCCGGTACGACGGACGTCAACGTATGGAAGATGTGGGTCGATGGACTGAACCGGCTCGGCTTCGTGGAGGGCTTCACGGAGGGCGAGGGCCACATTCTCCAGCCACCGCTGGGCATGCTGTTGCTCGTACTCGCGCACAATGCTGCGCCGTGGATCGGAGTTCCAGCCCACGTGTGGCCCGCGTCGGGAGTTACGAGCTTTGACCTGAGTCTTTGGCTGGCGCTGGTGGCGAGTGCGATGGCTGTGCTCCACATAACAAGAAACGCCTGGCTCGCCGTCGCCTTTGTCGCGGCTTTTCTGTTGAATGGTGTGGTCTATGGCTATTTCGATATCTACTGCGTGCCCTTCTGGCTCTTGGGAATGCACGCCATCACGGAAGAGAAGCCGGGACGCGCGGCCTCGTTTCTGCTGGTCGCGGTTTTGATCAAATGGCAGTTCCTGGTCTTCGTACCCTTTGTTGGGCTGTACTTTTTTCGCGGACTCTTCCGGGGCCCGCTGGAGGCACGCTCCATTGCCCGGCGCGCGCTGCCCTATCTTCCCGCCGTGTTGTTGCTGACTACCGTGCTGCTCGTGCTTGGGCGCGGTTCCATGCTCTCCCTCGCACGGGGCGCGGCCCATGACACCCTCAGCGGCTACGCCATGAACCTGGGCTGGATTCTCACCTGGGCCATGCACGTGGTCTGGCCGGACAGCTACGGCCCGCTGCGCGACGGCTACATCGAAGTGATCCGCACGCAGGACACGCGGGTGTTGGGCCTCTTGAAGGTCCTGTTTTACGCCTCTTTCGCGCTGGCCCTCTGGCGTCAATGGCGGGCACCCTCCACACCGGAAAATCTCTGGCGCTTCATGCTGGCGGGATACCTGGCCTATTTTCTCTTCAACAAGGGCGCCCATGAGAATCACCTCGCGCCCACGATGCTGGTGGCGGGCTACATGGCCTGGCGGGAGACGAAGTGGATGCCCGTGGCCATTGTTTTCGTCGTGCTGACGAACCTGAACATGTTTTTCTTCTACGGACTCGACGGCATGGATCGGGGGGACGCACGGGTCGTGTGGGGCGTCGACTGGTCGCTTCCGCTGGCGGTGGTGTATGTGGGGGTGGTGGGACTGATTTATCTGAGGCTGTTGGGGCCTTGGACCGTCCATCGAACTCCCCGCCCACGCTGAAGGCCTCAGCGGTCTTGAATCTTTCCCTCAAACAGTCGCCAAACGGGAGCGCGGGTTTTCTTACCCGCGTATCGCGCGACGGAGTCGCACGAAATTCACGGACCGGAAAGTCCGTACTCCCGCTAAACGATAGGTCAACAAGCTGTCAGTGTACCCACACGGGCAGGCGATAGATGGTGAATTGTCTTGACACGAAGACCTCCTCCAGTTCGCTGAACCCCGATTGGACGGCCCAGTCCCGCTGTTCTCCTTCCGCGAGCACATAGGCCACACGCCACGCCGCCGCCGCGTCCCGGAAGGTCTTCTCGTCCTTCTCCCGCAGGGCGGTCCACAGAATTTCGCGCGCCCGGGCGCGGGGCTCGAACGGCACATAGAGGCTGGAGAAATAGGGGTCATTCGCCACCACGCGCGCGCCCGCCGCCGCGACACAATAGAGGCCGGGGCGATCATTGCAGAGAAATACGGCGCCTGGGTCGACGTTTTCCGCGATCCAGTGGTAGGGGGCGAAGTTGTCCAACTGGTCCAGTCGGCGCAGGGCCACACTGTGATCCCGGGTGAAGCCGTGCCACACGCGAAAATCGCGGTAGTTCGCCGCAAACAGCGCGACCACAAGCACGGACACGCAAAGTGCACGAACAGATGGAAGTCCTTCTTCGTGCACCCGCGAAAATCGTGCGATGGCGAATTCTACAATCCGTACAAGGCCCATCGCGAAGAGGAGGTGTCCCAGGGCGATGAGGTAGAGCACATAGTGATAGCCGGGGTTGATCTGGGGCAGGGTGATCCCGTGTTGCAGGGTCCACTGGGCGAGGAGACTCCAGGCAAAGAAGCCCAGTGCGGTGGCGAGCCACGCAAGGAGGACCTCTTTGACAGGGCGCGGCAGGGCGCGGGAGAAAATCGAGACCAGGCCGACGGCCATCACGGCGGACTTGAGGCTGATCAGGCCCAGGAGGATGGCGGGCAGGTTTTCAAGGGCCGCCCCCTCCCACACCCACTCGGTTGGCTTGGGATTGACCACGTGGAGATGGTACCGGTAGAGGATGGAGATCGTAAAGGGCGTGCTCGTTACAAAGGCGACAAGCAAAGCAACGCCAAGGTGATATCCGTGAGCCAGTGCGGACGCTCTATCTCCCGCACGGAGCTTTCGGAGCGCGCTCAGCCCGGCCGTGATGACCATGACGACACCCAGAAGCACGGCGGGCGCGGTGTGGCCAAGGAAGGTGAGGCCGAGGAGAACTCCCGCAGCCAGCGCGGAGCGCATGGACCCACGGCGCAGGTGAACAATCCACGCGAAGATGGTGGTGTAGAAAAGGGCCTGGGACAGGTGGGGCGCGAGGAGCCAGGGGGAGTAACTCGCCGAAACAAAGCTGGGCCGTTCCTGCGGCAGAAAGAACAGAAAGGAAAGCAGGGCCACCAGCGCGACCCACCCATCGGCGAGATACCAGACCAGGAGGAAAAAGGCGAGGGGAACGACGAGGTTAAGCCAGGGGGCCATGCGCACATTGGCCAGGGGTGGCGCCACATCCGCCAGCCAGGCGCCCGCCGCGATAAACGCGCCGGTGAGGGGGTTGTACCACAGCCATTCGCCGTCGTAGAGGTAGTCCGCCGGGTAGTCGCCATCGAGGATAATCTGCGCCAGAGCGATATCGCGGTAGGCATCGTTGCCGGGGTGCCACGCCAGGTCGCTTGTGGCTCGGAGCCCGTGAAACAGGGCCACCGCCAGCAAGCAGGCCGCAATCACCAGGGGCGCGAAATACGCAAAGCGGTGCATGCCTGGCGATGTCTCCGATCTACCCACGGGCAGGCGCGCCGCCCTGCGTGGGTCGGGGCCTGGATACAACCTCGGGGCGGTCCCGCTTTCGCGCTACTTCTTTCCCATATTCTTGAACAGATATACGCCGCCTTTGCCGGGAGCCAGGATGTCCTTCCAGCCATTGCGGTCCACATCGTCCACCCAGAGGTAGATGCCCGTGCCGGCCGCGGTGTCGCCGGGGCCAAAGTCGATGACGTGGCGCTTGATGTCCGTGCCGGTCAGGGGATAGTAGTAGAGTCCCACGGGATCGGCCGCGCCGGGGTCGCCGTCATTGTGGGCGCGGTAGCGTTTGCCCGTGACCAGTTCGGGCGCGCCGTCGTTGTCCAAATCGGCCAGGACCATCTCGTGGAACTGGGAGCGGTCCGTCTCGATGTCGTGCTTCGTCCAGGTGCGCTTGCCGTCGGCTTCGCCCTGTTCATACCACGCCAGGCCGTAGTCATGGCCGCTGCCCGCAATAAGATCGTTCTTGCCGTCCTTGTTCATATCGTAGGCGATGATCGGAATGCTCGCATCGCCCAGCGCCAGCTCTGCGTGGTAGGTCCAGGGCTGCTCGAAGGGCTTCTCCGGCGCTTCCAGCCAGCCCAGGTGCATGATCAGATCACCGCGCCCATCGCCATTCACATCCCCGAAGCCCAGACCGTGGCCCTGGGGCTCCGCATACACATCCACCCGCTTGAACGTGCCCGTGCCCTTCCCGGCGGCATCCCGCTCCAGGATGAAAATCGCTATCCCGTTGTTCGGCAGGTTCGGCACCGCCTCCACATGACCGTCGCCGTCGATGTCCCAGAAGCAGCCCCGCTCCACATTGCCCACTTCGGCCACCTCATGCACGGGCCATTCCACCGGCTGGCCCTTGGGATTCTCGCGCCAGACCACCTTCTTATTGAACCAGCCGCCCGAAACCACGTCCAGGAAGCCATCCCCGTTCACATCCAGGGGATAGTTGGAAAAGTCGTCGTAATACTCGGCCTCGGTGTAGATCTTGCCAATGAGGTGGGACGCCGTGAATTCCGGGCCGGGGTGCCAGTATTCGCCGCAGACAATATCCATGCTGCCATCGTTATCCACATCGAAGAGCGAACCCGCTTCATAGGTTCCGGCGCCGATACGCTGCTTTTCGAAGGTCACTTCGGCGCTGGCGGCAGCGACCGCGAGTCCGACGACAGCGATTCCGGTGGCGGCTGGGCGAAAAAAGTCAGTAAACATGCTTCAATTACTCCCCGCGCTGGGGGGCCAGGCCCGCCATGCGCTTCAATTTCCGGGTGAATACGGTCGGACGCCATGATCGGCCAGTGCCGGGCGGCATGTCAAGCCGCTTGTGGGGACGAACGCGCGCGCCGGGGCGCTTTGTAACGTCGAGAGCATGATTTTACCCGACGCCACGTCTGGTTTTCCGAAGGCCCGTGCGTTCCGGGCGATCCCGCGTTCCGCTAAAGTTTTTTGGCGTGATTCGAGAAAGAAATCTCGATTTTTACAAAATATTTTTGCGGGGTATGCGGGATGTATGGGTCTTGCCCTCCAGAAATCGCGGGTATGCGTTGGTTTCCGATTTCTTGTGAGATTCTGTGTCGGTCGCGCCTGAGTAAACTTTTTTCAATGAAACGCTAAAGTTCCGGCTAAAGTTGCCGATAAAAACATCAGGTAAGCCGAAACAGAACCTGACGGCGACAAAATTTGAAACCTGAACGGCGCGCAGGGACGCGCGCCACGCAACATCAAGGAGGATGAACGCGACAAGGCGGGGTATGCGCCCGCACGAGGGTCTACGGACCCGGTTACAACAGTTGAATCACTAGAATCTTGATCGAAATTCTTCGAAATGCGCCGGTGCGGTGGGCAGGACGCCCCCGACTCCGGCAAGAAACGACCCCGTTTCAGCAGCAGGCCACCCGATGCGGGACACATTGGGTAACCCGGTGCTGAGGCTCGAAGCAACGAAATCAATGGGACCGCCCGTTTACGTTAGACGGGTTTCTGGCCGACGTCGCGATGGGACGGAGCACGCAAGTGCTTCTACGCGGCACACGGCCAGTGGTAGCGCAAGGACGCGCAAAACCAACCACTCACGGAGGAATACATCATGGGACTTCGCATCAATACCAACGTTTCCGCGCTGAACACATCCCGCGTTCTGCGCCGCTCCACGGCGGACTTGAACAAGAGTCTGGAGCGCCTTTCAAGCGGCCTGCGGATCAACCGGGCCGCCGATGACGCGGCGGGACTTGCGATTGCAGAAGGATTTCGATCCGTAGTACGCGGTTCACAGGTGTCGCAACGCAACTCGCAGGACGGCGTCAGCCTCGTGCAGACGGCGGAAGGCGCGCTGAGCGAGACGACCAACATCTTGCAGCGCATCCGCGAACTGGCGGTGCAGGCGGCCAACGGCACGCAGAGCACCGACAACCGTCTGGCGCTCACGCGAGAAGTGAACGAGCTGATCGGTCAGATCAACGATATCGCCACGAACACGCAGTTCAACGGCATCAGCGTGCTGAGCAGCGCGCAGACCGTGACCCTGCAGGCGGGCGCCTACGTCAGCCAGACCCTCACCATCCGGGTCAGCGGCGCGCGCGCGGCGGATATCGGCGTGAGTGCGGTGACCCTCTCGGTCGCCTCGCTTGCGGTGGCGGCCATCAGCACCGTGGACAACGCGCTGCGCAGCGTGAATACGCTCCGCAGCACGCTGGGCGCGTTCCAGAACCGCTTGGAATTCACCATCAACACCCTGGCAATCCAGGAAGAGAACTCGGCGTCCTCCGAAAGCGCCATCCGCGACGCGGACATGGCCCAGGAGACCATCGCCTTCACCCGGAATCAGATCCTGGTAAGTGCCGGCACGTCGATTCTCGCCCAGGCCAACGTGGTGCCCCAGACGGCGCTGCAGTTGCTGGGTTAGTATGAGCACGGGTTCAGGGCGGCCGGGCCCCGCTGAGCGGGACGTCGGCGACAAAGTCTCCGACGACCGGTCGCCCTGTTAAACCTATAATTCGGTAGTAACCACGAAAGCGAAGAAAGGAGGACCGCTGGACATTGGGTTATGGACGAGTCGCGTCGAACATGGCCGATCAAAGTGTCTTGTATGTACCACTAATCACAATGACGGAGGGTAAGGGAATCCCTCTGGCCACTCATGGAGGAAAATAGCTATGGGACTTAGAATCAATACCAACGTTGCGTCTTTGAACGCAGCCCGGACGCTTCAGCGTTCAACGAATTCACTCAACAAGTCATTGGAACGCCTTTCGAGCGGGCTGCGCATCAATCGTGCGGCCGACGACGCGGCGGGCCTCGCGATTGCGGACGGCTTTAATTCGGTCGTTCGTGGCGCTCAGGTTGCCCAGCGCAATACGCAGGACGGCGTCAGCCTCGTGCAGACGGCGGAAGGCGCGTTAAGCGAGACGACCAATATCCTCCAGCGCGTTCGCGAGTTGGCGGTGCAGGCCGCAAACGGTACGCAGAGCACGGACAACCGCCTTGCTCTGACCCGCGAAGTGAATGAATTGATCGGCCAGATCAATGATATCGCGACGAACACCCAGTTCAACGGCATCAGCGTGCTGAGCAGCGCGCAGACGGTAACGCTCCAGACGGGCGCCTACGTGAGCCAGACCTTGACGGTCCGGGTCAGCGGCGCGCGCGCGGCGGACATTGGCGTGAGCGCCGTGACCCTTTCGGTCGCGTCGCTGGCCGTGGCCGCCATCAGCACCGTGGACAATGCGCTTCGCAGCGTGAACACCCTCCGGAGCACCTTCGGCGCCTTCCAGAACCGCCTCGAGTTCACCATCAATACCCTGGCCATCCAGGAAGAGAACTCGGCCGCGGCGGAGAGTGTTATCCGCGACGCCGACATCGCCCGCGAAACCATCTCGTTCACGCGTAACCAGATTCTGGTGAGCGCGGGCACCTCGGTGCTGGCGCAGTCCAATGTGGTTCCGCAGACGGCTCTGCAGTTGCTCGGTTAATTCATGACCGGGCGGGCATGACCGCGAGATAAACGAATCGGCGAAGCCCCGGGATCCCCTTCAGGCGATCCCGGGGCCGAACCAGCAATGGAACGAAAGGAGCCTGAGAGCAAGCAGCCCGAAACATGGCCCGGACCGATATGGACCGGGGCAGGCGAATGGGCGGCGCGCATACGCATGACTTGGCGGGTTAGGGATGGCCAGCCAGGTTAACCAGGAGGTAAGACCATGGGATTACGAATAAACACGAATGTCCCGGCGTTGAACGGCGCCCGGACGCTCGACCGCTCCACGCGCGCGTTGAATCGCAGTCTGGAGCGGTTGAGCAGTGGTCTGCGGATAAACCGGGCCGCCGACGACGCGGCGGGCCTGGCAATCGCCGAGGGCTTCCGCACGGAAGTCCGCGGCTCTCAGGTGGCCCAACGCAACGCCCAGGACGGTATCAGTCTCGTCCAGACGGCGGAAGGCGCCCTGAGCGAGACGACCAATATTCTCCAGCGTATTCGCGAGCTCTCCCTCCAGGCAGCCAACGGCACACAGAGCACAAACAACCGCACCGCCCTGAACACCGAAGTACAGGAACTCATCGCACAGGTCGAGGACATCGCCCTTGACACCGAGTTCAACGGGATCGCGGTCCTGAGCGCCAACCAGTCCATCACCCTGCAGTCCGGCTCCTATGTAAGCCAGACCCTTCGCGTATCCGTCGCGGGGGCGCGTTCCTCCGACCTGCGCATCAGCGCCATCACCGTCAGCACCGCGGCCGGCGCCGTTGCCGCCATCAGCCTCGTCGACGTGGCCCTCGCCAGTGTAAACAGCCTGCGCAGTACGCTGGGCGCCTTTCAGAACCGCTTGGAATTCACCATCAATACCCTCGCCATTCAGGAGGAAAATGCGGCCGCGGCCGAAAGTGTCATCCGCGATGCCGATATCGCCCGGGAGACCATACAATTTACCCGCAATCAGATCCTTGTGAATGCCGGGATCAATGTTCTCGCCCAGTCCAACGTTGTTCCCCAATCCGCGTTGGACCTGCTGGGCACCTGAGCGGGCCACGGTCGGGCGTCACTTGATCGCTCGGTCTGAAGCCCGGACGGAACCGTGCTGGAGCACGGCGCCGCCCCTGAAATGTCTGTCAGTTTAATAGTGGAATGAAGCCGGAAACCCGGAACGCGCCAGGGAAGCGCGCGGGCCGAGTCAATTCGGGTATCGCCACTGGCGGTATCCGGCCGGAAGTTTCGCTGGAAAGGAGTCGATATGGGAGTAGAAGGTGTTAACAGCAGTCCCCAGCCCGCGCTGGAGAACGGACGTGTTCCCAACGTCCCCGTAACATCCACCAAAGGGGCCGCGTCCCGACCGGAATCCAAACCCGATGCGCCTCTGGACTCGCCCACGGCGCCGCCCGAGCCCCGTGGCGTTCCCCAGACGCTGGCCGTGCGACAGCAACTGCCGCCCAACACTCGCCTTCGGGTGGATGAGGAAAGCAATCAAATCGTGGCGCAGATCCTGGACGAAAACAACGAGGTCGTCCGGCAGATCCCGCCGGAAGCCCTGCTGGAACTCTCCAGCAAGTTCAACCGCCTCGAAGGCTTGCTCTTCGACCGCGAATCCTGAGAAGCCGTAAAAGCGCCCCCAAAGTCCCTCATAAGGGGCGATGAGGGCGCTGTTCTTGTCTGGCGGTGTGACACGGGCGCGGTCGTGTGGGTCGTATAATCCCGATCGGTCCGATCAGTCCGATCAATTCATTTTTCACCCTTCACCCTTCAGACTACGCCATTGTCCCCAGTTCTTCCGCCTGTTCCCGGATAAAGGACAGGGCCGCATCTCCCAGCACCAGCGATCCCGCCCGGACATTCTCGTGTACTTGCGCCTCGGTACGCGCGCCCACCAGGGCCGTGGTGACACCCGGCTGGTGTACGAGCCATGCCGTGTAGAGCTGCCCCAGGGTCACGCCCAGATCCAGCGCCAGGGGTTCGACGCGCCGAAGCATCTCGATGATCCGGGCGCGATTCTCGGATTTGTAGAGGGGATTCTTGTTGCGGATATCGCCCTCGGGAAACGTGCGCTCTGCCGTGACCTTGCCGGTCAACAAGCCCTGCGCGATAGGACTGTAGGCCAGCACGCCGATGTGGTGCTCCAGGCAGAAGGGGAGCAATTCCGCTTCGGGCTCCCGCTGCAGGGCATTGTAGCGCGGCTGAACGCTGTCCACCCGTCCCTTCGTCTGGCACAGGCGGATCATGGCGGGATCAAAATTGCTCACGCCAATGGCCCCGATTTTCCCCGCCTCCTTCAGCCGGAGCAGGGCCTCCATGGTGTCGTCCAGCGGCCAGGTGCTGTCGGGCCAGTGAATCTGATACAAATCAATGAAGTCGGTCTGCAGGCGTTTCAGGCTCTGTTCGCATTCTTCAATGATTGATTCCGGGCGACCGTTGCGGTAGATGGTGCAGGGCGTGCCATCGTTCATCGTGGTGTCGAGCTGCTTCTGGCCCTCGGCACGGTCCCAGCGCATCCCGCACTT
>JBHEKR010000434.1:0-10456 GCA_041859365.1 Candidatus Hydrogenedentales bacterium | reverse complement strand
ACTGTCATAATTCGATCATAGCGGCGTTTCAATCGGGGAGTCTGCGTGTACATAAGTGGCGAACATCAGAAGCGGCAGGGTAGATGGATGGTGGTAACGTACATCCTGATTGCCCTGCTCGTCGGTATTGGCGGATGGTTCACTTTTGTAGTGTTTCTAGCCATAGGGCTCTCCCGCCCGTGGCCCGGGGATCTGAGACCTGAAGACTACGACCCCAATCCACAACCAGTAGATCTCGCAGCGATCGACTTTTCACTGCGATTCCTGAATGCTTCTTCGGAAGGGCATATGAATAGCGTCTTCTCGCCAGTGCTTGTGAGCGAAGGGCTGCACATTGTCTACAAGGCCAGTCGGGGAAAGACCGCTACCCAGATAAACCGGCTGCTTGTCGATCCTGTTACGTTTGAGGGCGTTCAGGGGCGGCATGCCTATTACAAAGTTGTTCCTCTGGAGTCTGTCGTTCCGGGAGTTGATTGGATTGAAACACACGCCAATATATTCGGGTTTGAGCGGACGCTTTCCATGCCTACTGGCAGGGAAGTGAAGCTGGATGATTGGTTTCGATGGTCTGATGCGACAGCCCGGGCATTCAAAAAGGGAGAGTCTTATCAGGGTGTGGAGGCCGCTTGGCTTGAAAGTAGTTTTACAGACCAAACCAGAGCGGGAGTCACTCGATTGAGCATGGCGAGTGCTGGGGCTGACCTGATGGACCTGGAAACAACTCTGTATGCCTCATGCCGTTGGCCCAAGCACGGAATACGCCGGGGCGCGCCACCTCAAGAGCTTGGTCTTGCGCCCTTCAGCATTGCTGGCGAGATCAGAATGATTCCAACCATATGTACGCTGAACTGGGGTGAGTACGTTGCTACGGTGAATTACGACAGAGCTGCGACGGCGATTCGCCGGACAGTGCGGTCTACCGGGGATCAATCGTTCTGGATTGTGCTTGGTGAAGCGGGGTCGCGGGAAGCAAGCCCGGTTGCGGAGTTTTCGGCAAGAGATATGGAGTATTGGAATTATATCGACAAGTTTGCGATTTCGACGGAGATACCCGGCTCGAAAACCACAAAGTGGCGCCGCGTTCACCACGTTCACTTTCCCCGCTTCACGGTTTCATCTGAAATCGATCTTAAAAAGATATGCCAGGCTATGGGGGCGGGCCGGGCCTTCGACCCAAAATTTTCGGACTCCGTCGAGTTCGCGGGTGAACATGCTTACGTGGACCAGTTTTACTCGGCGCTTACGATTTCCGTGGACGAAAACGGAATCGGAGGGGGGCCGGCGTCGACGGCACTGGTGACTAACGTGCTGACGTGTGAATCGCCGGAACTGGTGGTTGATCGACCCTTCGTATTCATGCAAATGGATTTCCATGAGATTCTTCTGTTGGGGCGGATCGAGTCTCCTGCGGTGTACTGATTGGATCGGATCCCTTCTGCTATTGGAGCGGGAGGTGCGCGCGACCTTATCAGCATTCACCCAATCCGGGAGAATCTCTCGGACGGCACGGCCAGCGCCGGCACCTCCGACATCAAAGCCTGTCATCCCCGCGAATGTGGGGATCCAGTGCTTTCGCGAAGTTCATATCGCTTGGTCTCTGGATTCCCGCTTTCGCGGGAATGACAGAGAGTCGATATCATCGTCTTCCGTGAAAACCGTAGACTGAATCGACGGCCCCCTACCGATGGCCGGGCAGTCGCAGCACGATGACCAGCATTACCCCGACGCCCAGCAGCGCGATTCCGCCCAGGAGACTCTGCAGGTCCAGGCCTGTTGTGCCAAGCGAGACATTGAGCTCCGTGTCCGCCAGGCGAACCGCGAGCGCCGCGGAAGAGCCGTCCCCGTTCGGCGCTGGTGCTGGTGTCGACGGAGTGGACGGGGCAGGCGCCTCAGGCGCGGCGGACACCTGGGTCGGCGCTGGCGGCTCAGGTGTCGCGGCCGGTGCCGGGCTCTCCGGCTGCGTGGGGGCTTCCTCCGTGGTCGCGGCGGCCGCCACTTCGATCGGTGCCGGGGCCTCGCCCAGGGCGAAGCGCTCAAACAGCTCCGCCGCCGTCGCGCCCCGGTTCACGGCCGCCAGGACCAACTCCACATCTGGACGCGACGCCACCGAACACACCATCGAGATCTCGGGAAAATGGACCGAGGTCTCCTCCGGCGACTCGTATTTGAAGACCACCTTGTTGCCCCGCGCTTCCATCTCGGGAATATCCCGACAGAACGCCTCGGACGTAAGCCGGTTCTTGCCCAGGTCGATCATGATCTCGCCCGTATAGCCGCAGGCCTTCACCAGCGGGCGGATATCGGCAATCTGGTTCTCAAAAAGCTCAACCCGGGCATTGCTCTTCAAGCTGGGGATGCCCTCAATGCTGGCGATCCGGTTTCCAGCCAGGTTCAGACGCCACACCTCGCTCAGGCCCGACAAGGGCGAGATATCCGAAATCTGATTCTCGTCCAGCTTGATTTCCGTGAGCTTCTGCAGGCCCCGCAGGGGTTCGAGCGACGTAAACTTGTTCGAATCGGCGCTCAGTGTGCGCAGATTCACCAGCGACGATACGAAACCAAGATCAGTCAAGCCCATCCGGTTGATGTACAGCCCCGTAAGCTGGGTCAGTCCCCCTATCACCTCGATGTTCGCAATCTCCCGGTTGCTCGCAATCGCCAGGTGCTCCAGCGCCGTGAGGCTCGCCAGCGGAGCAATGTCGACCAGTTCATTGCTGCTGAGATTCAGCCATTGCAGCTTCCCCAGCCCGGCCAAGGGGCGTAGATCGCTCACCTTGTTATAGGTCAGGTAGAGATGCTCCAACTGCGACAGCGCCGCCAGCGGGCCGAGATCGCTGACCTCGTTCTCCTGGAGATCGGCCTTCTTCAGGTTCGGCAGCAGTTCGATCCCGCTCAAGTCCGCAATGTCCGACCGATAGGCGAACAGATCCGTTAACCCATTCAGCGCCTCGCTCGTGAGTGGCCCCTCCGGAATCTTGACCGCCTTGCGGATAGCCCGCTCCAGGTTCCCATCGGGAAAGCGGGAATCGCTCGCAACAGGGGACGCGGGCGCGGCCTCCGCCGCGCCCGAAGGGCTCGGAAAGGCCAGGCCAAGGCCCAGGAAAAAAATTAACGTGCTTGCCGCGCCGACAAGCTTCGCACCAGGAAGATTCATCATCCCCGCCCCTTCATTCCGCGCCCGAGAAGCGCGCATGGACCCATGAGTTTCACCAACAGAATACGGCAGCCATCCCGGCCTGTCAAGAGAAATGGGGCGCAAGTGTCGGGGCGCACCACCCGCCAGCGCCTATCCCCACGTCCTCATTGACGGAACGACCGTCCCATGCTATCCTGAGTCAGCGGCCCAGTGGCCGTCCAGCAAAGGGGCTGGGGAAGGGGTATCACAATGGCAGATACGGCTTTCGCACCAACCACCAGCGTCACCATGGACGCGAACAAGTCCGTCACGGCGAATTTCATTGCGGGCGTGAAGTTTACGGATGGGGAGGAGCACCGCCGGACCCTTGCGAAACCCCGTGGGCGCCTCCCGCCGGAAGGCGCACGACCGATTGAATCCGCCTGTCCACCCCCACGAATCGCCGCCCATCACGCGCCATTGACGACCGCCCACCCCTCTGCTAGACTGCCCACGACCTTTCGCAACGCGGAAAAAAGAACGTCGCAGGGCACCCCCGGAGGGCAAAAACATGACACAAGCGAAACACATACGCCAACAACGCAAGGGGGGAAGCAAAACAAATGGTGACTGTCCCCATTGGTCTAGATTTATATTTCTGTCTTCACGCACAACAACGGCGGCGCATAATATCGCCCATGAGTTGGGGCATGCCTTTGGAGGGCTGATGGACATAACACATATTGAAGGCCAAGGGCCATTGTTCGATCCTCAGAATCTCATGTCGTATTCGGAATTTCCGTCCTATAAAAACTACTTGTTGCGGGTTGGGCAGTGGAACACTATTCGCACCACTCGTGCCGGGGGTATATATCCATGATGTTTTTGTGGGCTTCAGCATCAATTAACAGTGTTCAAGGAGAAGTGCAATGACCAATAGTCGATGGATGCTTGGGATATTTTCGGCTGCACTATCCATAGCTTTTGTTGCTTTTTCAGAAGAGCAATTGGAAAATGGCGACCGAATTGAACGCATAGTACGAGAGGCAGTAGACAACGATTCAAAGGTTTCAGGCGAGCGTCTCACGGTAGCGGATATCGCGGAAGCCTATGGGGACAGGGCAGCGAGAGCTTGGGGAGCTTTGCTAACGGATGAACGGCCGGAGATTAGATCTAAAGCACGTTCAGGTTTGAGGGAGGTGGGAACGCGGAGTGCAAATACCGTGCTTAGACAAGAAGCGCTCGAAAAAATCGTATCGTCATCCTTTGCTGACGGTATTGTAGACGCGAATATTCAATACCTCTATGGATTTCGACCATCAGACGCTAACTCGCACACCCGAGAATTGATACTCAATAGACTTCAAGAAAGCGTGGAATCCGGAAACGCTTTGCGTTACGAGTGCGGTATATTGTTGGCAGCGGGTGTACTTCAACTGGAAGAGGCCATTCCTGAGTTACGGGCCATACGAAGGTTTGAAAAGTCTCGTGAGGGGAAACGCCCTATTATCGATTCTTGCGCGATGCTTGCTTTGGCAAGAATGGGTGATGCGGTAGCGATCCGTGAATGTATTGAAGAGCACAGGTCGATTGAGAACCCCGAGAAACGTACACTGTTGCTCGGAAATTTGGCATATATTCGCAAGCAAGAAATAGTTCAGTATCTAACAGAGTACTTGTTTAGCGATGTCGTGTATCCTGGCGCGTCCAAAGACAGCGGTCCTGTTTCCGATCAATGGTATGCTTATCTGGCGCTTCAAGCGATGATTGTGATACCCGACGACATAGACTACGCGGAATTTCCAGCATGGGTCACGGCCCAAACGAAATACGAGTTCAAGGAAGATTAGCAACCACTTTAAGGTTGTGTTGGGCGAAATTAACCCCGGTGTGGGTGCCCACACGTTTATCCGCGACCATGTGGCGACCGTCAACGCGAGTCCTGCGGACGGTTTCTCCCATTCGGAAGGCGATGTGGGCGAAGAGAACATCTACGCACCAATGATGGTTATCGAGTTGGACACAATCAAGTCGCTGACGGCGGTGGGGACGGACCCGCGCCGGTTCCCGGTGGTGGGGCAATTGCCTCCAGTTTTCACCGGTCCAGTTGACAGATCAAGGTGGCCGCCACAGCGCGGGCCTGTCCCAGGGGAGCAAGGGGAATCGCTCGAACGTTCGCGGGCGGGACCGTTACATCCACGGGGACATGCCGCCGCGTTGACGTGACCCTTTTCCATTTGGAGCGCATGTGGAGGTTCAAGAATTACTACCCTGTCCAGGGCCACGCGCGGCGGTACGTCCCTTGGTCACGATGAACGCGAACAAATCAGTCACGGCGAACTTTATCGCGGGCTTCAAGATTACCGATGGGGAGGAGCACCGCCGGACCCTTGCGAAACCCCGTGGGCACCGCCCGCCGGAAGGCGCACGACCGATAGAATCCGCCTGTCCCCCACGAATCGCCGCCCATCACGCGCCATTGACGACCGCCCACCCCTCTGCTAGACTGCCCACGACCTTTCGCAACGCAAGAAAGTGAACGTGGCAAGGCAACCCCCGGAGGGCAAAACCATGACTCAAACGCAATACACACGTCAACAACGCAAGGGGGAAAGCAATATAAATGGTGGCTGTCCCCATTTTTTCCGAGTCACGCGGATTACTATAATTGACAGGAAACTTGCCAGCGCAAGCAAGGATCAACATAAGGAACTGCGAAAAATGAATTCCAAATGTAACCCACGCGTAACAATCATGCTAGTGGTGTCTGCAATGCTGTTCGCTTGCTACTCCGCAAAGAGCGAAGATAGGGCACTTACTGTGGAGCAAACCATTGGCATCCTATTTGTGCCGGACGCAACTTCACAGCATTACTTGCATGCAAATTCGGACGCGAGGGCAGATGTGGCTCGAATTTTTGATGACTCCCTTGTTCGACAGGGAGGACCCGGCGTTGAGACGATTGCCATGCTTGGATGCATAGGCGATGATACCGACGCCGATAGATTGTTGAAGTTTACAGAATCAAAGGCCGGACAGGTAGGTTCTGACCCGGGTTTTCTGAATGTCTTGGCTGCACTAGGCCGCATGGCCTATCGCGATGTCGCTCGGGCGAAAGAGATTCTCCTAATTATGACGGATAAAGGCTACTGGGAAAAGTTAAACATGCGCACGTTTCCAGAGGCGCTCTACTCTCAGTATCCCGAATTAATTTCAATAAATGCGGCCCATGCCCTCTATTTATTGGATGTTGTGGAGGGGAGGCCTCTTCGACCGGTTGAAGAGCTTTTGAAGGAACTGTATCCCGAATACGAGAAAAATGAAGAAGCGCGCAAACGGTTCACCTACAATATTTCCATTGCGCACAAACTCGCAAGCAATCTTGTTGAGTCACAAATCAAGCAAGCAGGTTTCACGCTTGATTCTCATATGAGAGATGTACTTGAGGGTGCATTTCGCGAGCACCACCGCAAGATGGTGCCAAAACCTGTACCTTCCGCGTCACCGGAAACTCAGAAGCAACCGCCAGAATCACCGGAGGAGATGATGCTGGCCGTGGTGACGCCCCGCGAAGGAGGGACAGAGGAAGACCGGGAGCGTTATTCCGAACTTGCGCGCGAGGCGTCGGAAGCCTTCACGAGTTTTTTTGCGGCCCATATAGTGGCCGGGGAAATTGATGCGCTGAAGGGGCGCATTCTGGACGACGGCAAGCCGCACGCGCCGTTGATGGTGCGAAACTATTGGCGTGAGACCGCGCAAGAGATCGAACGAACGCAGCGACCTATACTGGACGCGTTAGAGAAGACCGGGGCAAAACCAGATCTTGAACAGTTTGCCGCCGGTACGGCGGAGGACGGGTCCCTTATCGTCAAAATCCCTATTCCCGGAACAAGCCCCATCGTATTGGAGCGATGGAACGAATCTGAACGTATGGAGCAACTGGACGGAACCTTCGCAATATCCTCTGCCCATGAGTTGGTACTTGTAATGCGTAAGATAGAGGATGTGTGGTACTGGAACCCGTTTGGCTGGTAGATCTATGGGTTGGCAGTTGACGGGCCTGAGAGGATTCCCATATCGATGGGTGTACATAGTTTGATAGGTGTCCTCATAGCACTGAATTTCGCATTCGGAGGTGTCATTGCCGAACAGATCGGTATACTCCGTAATGTACCCCTTTCGCTAGAAAGATCCGACGTTGAGCCTGTTCTGGAACTATCGAGTGACACAGCGAGGTGGGCCAATGTTCAGAAGAAAGTGGAAGCTCTTGAGATCGCTAGCCTTGAATTGACGGTGTCGGATTCCGAGATCGACGAAGCGCATGCGGAGCGATTGGCGCTCGTTCAGCTTGATGACGATGCGGCCAGCAAAGTCGTGAAGCTGGGCGCGGCGATGAAACTGGCCCTTCAGCAGTGGCAGGCGGAACCCGAGCGTGATCAGGCCATCTATGAATCATTGCTTAAGCCCCTTGACGTATCGTCGGCTACCTGGGAAAGCTTCAAGAAGACGCATGCCACGCCGGAATCCCTGGAAAAGATGTGGGTCCCCGAGGATGAAGCGGCGGCGCGTAACGCGGGAAAGGAGTCCATACGTAATGAGCTATTGCGTAAAAAGCTTGCGGAGCGCGTTGGTGGCGAGCCGATTGAGCCGAAGGGCGAGGCCTGGGATGCCTTTCTCAAATCCTCCGGTGCAAACGTCCAACCGGACGACATGGCAACACTCGAGTTTACCTACACGCAGCAGCGCATCACGGAAACGCTCGATTTTTGGATGGCGAAGCTCATTGAGAACGGCGAGCTCAGTATCAGTTCTCCGGACTACAAAACAGCAATAGAAAACAAAGCACAGGACATAGTGACGAATGAATCGGCTGCCACGGAGTGAGTGACACTATCGCGTTAAATAGGGACAGCCAACCGTATTTGAGGCGTGAAAGCCGATTTTATCGGCATTACTAGGAAAATGTGGGCCGCCCCCCATCGCCCCCCGCGCCGGAAGAAATAGGGACAGCCACCGGTATTAGGCGAGAAAGACGATCCCATCGGCATCATCATGAATGCGAACAAATCCGTCACGGCCCACTTCAAGCCGGACGTGACTCTGACGCTGGTGAAGCAGGGTGTGGGCGAGTTGAACCCGGAGGAGGGTGTCCATACCTACATCCGCGACGAGACCGAATCCGTCGTGGCCAGCCCGGCGAGCGGCTTCGATCACTGGGAGGGCGATCTGGAGGAAAATGACGACCCGAATAATCCGATGCAAATCGTTGACAACGAGGGGACGGACCCGCGCCGGTTCCCGATGGGGGGGCAATTGCCTGCGGTTTTCATCGGTCCATTTTCCAGATCAAGGTGGCCGCCACAGCGCGGGCCTGTCCCAGGGGAGCAAGGGAAATCGCTCGAACGTTCGCGGGCGGGACCGTTACATCCACGGGGACATGCCGCCGCGTTGACGTGACCCTTTTCCATTGGGAGCGCATGTGGTGGTTCAAGAATTACTACCCTGTCCAGGGCCACGTGCGGCGGTACGTCCCTTGGTCACGATGAACGGGAACAAATCCGTCACGGCGGATTTTATCGCGGGTGTGAAGATTACGGTGGGCAATGAGGGCTAGTCCGCCTGTGGCGGATCTATGTGCCGAGGCGCGGTGTCGCCGGACACCTGCATCCACCCCAAAGGCGGGTCCCGCACCCCTTCCACCCCTGCGAAAACTGCCAATTGTTCTCCACCTGCGGGACATTCGATATTGGCACCCCCCTGCAAAAATGGTACAATGGAGGTGTTCAAGGCTTGGAGGAACACGCATGCCCACATTTGAGTACCATGCCATCCGTGCGGAAGGCGACGAGGAAAAGTCCTTCGTCGGCGGGGTGGTTATTGCCAAGGATCGCCACGACGCGAAGGCGAAGCTGATGGAGAAGGGGTTGAAGGCGACGATGCTGAAGCAGGCGCGGGGCGTGATGGCCGTGATCAAGTGGCTGGATGCCGATATCCGATAAATTTGCGCCGGATTTGTTCAGGCGTTGCTGAAATTATGGAGGGGGGGCTTTCCAGCCCCCCTTTTTTCGGGCGACGTAGTCGCACGAGGAAAACGTAGCTATTGCCGCGCAACTTCGTTGCACGACTCGGGGGCTGGAAAGCCACCGCTCCATATAGACGTGATCTAATTCTTGGGTGGTGATTTCGCGGAGGCGGGCCGAATGTGCTATCGTCGCTGTTCGGCCATGGGGGACTGAATGTAAGAATCAGGCGCGGGGCCGTGTGTGCCTGAATACTGCGGCGCTTCCGGGCGCTCCCAGGCAAATGAGGACGGATGAAGCTTTGTGTCGTCATACCGGCTTGCAATGAAGAGGCCACCCTGGAGCCATTGGCCGAGGGCATCGCGTCGGCGCTGGCCGATCACGACTACCGCATTCTCTTCATCGACGATGGCAGCACCGACGGCTCCTATGCCGCCATGCTCCGGAGTCGCGAGAAGAATCCCCGCATCGACGTGGTGAAGTTTGCGCGCAATTGCGGCAAGACCCGCGCGCTGGCCGTGGCCTTTGCCCAGATCGAGGGCGATGTGGTGGTGACGATGGATGCGGATCTGCAGGATGATCCGAAGGAACTGCCCCGCCTCCTGGCCAAGCTCGACGAAGGCTACGACCTCGTCTGCGGCTGGAAAGCCGATCGCCAGGACCCCATCCACAAGACCCTGCCCTCCAAGGTCTACAACACCCTCATCAATAAGTCCTTCGGCATCGACATTCACGACGTGAACACGGGCTTCAAGGTCATGCGGATGGAAGTGGCCAAATCCCTCACGCTCTACGCCGATCTCCACCGGCTTATCCCCATCATGGCGGCCCAGTCGGGCTACAAAGTGGGGGAGATCCCGGTGAAGCATCATCCCCGCCGCTTCGGCCACTCGAAATATGGCATGTCCCGCTTCTACCAGGGCCTGCGCGATGCCGCCCGACTCTGGCTGCGCGGACGTGGCGCGCGCATGGCCGATGCCCAGGCCGCCCTGGAAGAAACCCGCGGCTGCATCGAAGTGGCCCACCTGGGCGCGGCGCAGCCGTAACAGAAGTTTTTTAAGCCGCAAGAGCACACAGTAGCTTCAGAGATCTGGCTTTCGCCTGTCACGTCGCAATACGGACCCAAGTCGTGCCACACGATCGCGAGGAACGAGCGTTCGTGTGCGTTGAGCCTCGCCTTTTATCCGTCATGAAAAGGGAATCTCGCCTGCCCTTTTGCAACTTTGGGGCTGGAATTCCGTGCAAAAGGACCGCTCTATGTTTCGCTTATAACCCCAGAAGCCTTCCTTCAGCGCACACGAACGCTCGTTCCTCGCGATCG
>JBHEKR010000055.1:0-10289 GCA_041859365.1 Candidatus Hydrogenedentales bacterium | reverse complement strand
TACGCATGCCAAGGCGCACGTGTATGTCTGCGACAACTTCCCAATGGGCACACGAATGCTCGTTCCTCGCAATCGTGTGGCACGTCTGAGTTATACCCGGTTGCACTGTGGCAAGTGTGGACACAGTGCTCAATCCTGTGAGTCCTCAAAACAGCAAAACGCCCGGCGGGGTTGCCGCCGGGCGTCGCCACATCATCTGGTTCCCACCTATTTGATGTAAGGCGCGGTCACATGAGTCGGTTCCCAGTGTTCAGGCGCGCGCCAGAGCTGGCTCAGAATGAGCTGGCGCTTCAGCATGAACTCTTTGGGCAACCGATCGTACAGCTTAATGAAGAGTTCTTCGTGGGAGAGGATTTCGGCCTCCCAGGTGCCACGGTCGACGGACATGATTTCGTCGAACTGGGCCTCGGTGAAGTCCAGGCCGGTCCAATCGATGTCCTCATAGCGCGGCACCCAGCCCAGAGGGCTTTCTTCCGCGTAGGCCCGGCCGTGGACCTTGTCCACGATCCACTTGAGCACCCGCATGTTGTCGCCGAAGCCCGGCCACACAAATTTGCCGTCGGCATCTTTGCGGAACCAGTTCACGCCGAAGATGCGCGGGGGGTTGTTGATGGCGCGGCCGACGTTGAGCCAGTGATTCCAGTAGTCGCCCATGTGGTAGCCGATGAAGGGCAGCATGGCGAAGGGATCGCGGCGTACATTGCCCACGGCGCCCGTGGCGGCGGCCGTCGTCTCGGAACCCATGGTGGCCGCAAGGTACACGCCGTAGTTCCAGTTGTAGGCCTGCATCACCAGCGGCACAGTGGAGCTGCGGCGCCCGCCGAAGATGAAGGCGTCCAGCGGCACACCCCGGGGATCGTCATAGGCCGGGTCGGCGCAGGGGCAGTTGCGCAGCGGCGCGGTGAAGCGGGAGTTCGGGTGGGAGGAGGCGCGGCCGCAATCGGGCGTCCATTCGCCACCCAGCCAGTCGGTGAGCTTCGCGGGCTTGTCGCTGGTCATGCCTTCCCACCACACATCGCAATCGGGCGTAAGCGCCACGTTGGTGAAGATGGTGTCGCGCTTCACGGATTCCATCGCGTTCGGGTTGGACTGATAGGAGGTGCCAGGGGCCACGCCGAAGAAACCCGCCTCCGGGTTGATGGCGTAGAGCTTGCTGTCGGGGCCGGGCTTGATCCAGGCGATGTCGTCGCCCACCGTCGATATCTTGTAGTCGCCCAGTTCCGCCGGGGGAATCAGCATGGCGAAGTTGGTCTTGCCGCAGGCGCTGGGGAAGGCCGCCGCGATATAGGTCTTTTCGCCATCGGGCGCGGTAACGCCGAGGATGAGCATGTGCTCCGCGAGCCAGCCTTCGTCACGCGCCATACACGAGGCGATGCGCAGGGCGAAACATTTCTTGCCCAGGAGAGCGTTGCCGCCGTAGCCGCTGCCGTAGGACCAGATGCTCCGCTCTTCGGGGAAGTGGACGATGTACTTCTCGTCGTTGTTGCAGGGCCAGGTCACATCGGCTTCGCCGGGAGCCAGGGGCTTGCCCACGGAGTGAACGCAGGGAACGTAGGCGCCGTTCTCGCCAAGCTGGTCGATTACCGCACGCCCGACGCGGGTCATGATGTGCATGTTCACCACGACGTAGGGAGAGTCGGTAATTTCAATACCGATATGGGAAATCTCGGAGCCGATGGGCCCCATGCAGAAGGGAATCACGTACATGGGGCGACCGCGCATGGCGCCGTTGAACAGGCCCTGGAGCGTGGTCTTCATTTTCGCCGGGTCGATCCAGTTGTTCGTCGGACCGGCGTCTTCCTTGCGACGACTGCAAATATACGTACGATCTTCGACGCGAGCCACATCCTTGGGATCGGAGCGGAACAGGAAGCTGTTCGGGCGCTTTTCCTCGTTCAACTTGATCGCCATCCCCGACGCCACCATCTCCTTCATCAGTCCGTCGTACTCTTCCTTCGAGCCGTCGCACCATACCACTCTATCGGGTTGGCACAGTGCCGCCATCTCCTTCACCCAGGCGACAAGCTGGGTGTGCTTCACGTAGGCCGGAGTTTCCATTTCTTTTCCTCGCTTTCAAGGGACTTTTCCACCGGATTCACGGTGGAGTTTGCCATTCTATTTCTCTTGCCCGATACAGACGCAATCCGCGTGCCATGCGCGGACGTCCGCCAACAAAACCCAATTCCAAACCATTTGCTGCTCAAGATGCGTAAATGGCCTGCCTACCGCCACTATACGGTGAAGTCGGGGCTGTTTCAAGGACAGGTTTGCGCAGGGCGTGTGCGCAGAGGTGTGCAAGGCACTTGTGCGCAGGGAGAACAACGAAAGCGCCCTTCACGCCGCGAAAAGACACGAAGTGCCACGCCGATCCGCTCGTAAGAGCGGTTCGTGTGCCGTTGGCAATGTTCGCCGGGTACGTCAACACCACCTCAACCACCCCATTTGCACCCATGTCGCAACGCCAACGCCAAATTTTCGAGCGCGTCTCAAGATAGACGTTAGTTCGATCAACCGCCCGGTCAAGACGCACTCAACGGTCACCGTGTTCGAGGTTCATGGCACAAGAACCGACCTTTCGGGCGGATCCCGTCGCACGTCCTCTCGGACAGCGCCGCGCCCTGTCTACTCCACCACTCCGGTCGCGGCGTCATAGCGCCACGACTGCTCGGGATAGGGGTGGGTGGGAATTGCGCTGGTCTGGCCGCGCTCCACCAGTTCCTCCAGCGAAACCGGCCAGCGGTTGTTCTTGTTCTTGAAGGAATTGACCTGATTGCGGATCAGCTTGAGGCGATTTTTCTTTTCCTCGTCCAGCAATGTGGTATTGCGGATCACGCTGTCCGTGCCCATGAAGAAGGCGCCGCCGAGCGGATCGGGTCCGAGTGGCTTGATCAGCCCCGCCTGCACCATCTCGTCCAGCGAATTGGGGAAGCGCCCCTGGCGCTGATTGTACATCAATACCAGTTTGTTCAGATTGTCCACCGCTGTGCGGATGTCCATTTCCACCAGTTTGCGCTCACCCAGCTCCCGCAGCAGCTTGTCTTCGCCCTCGGCCATGCGTTGCCACATGTCCCGCTCTACATCCACCAGATTGAACTGCCCCTGCAACTTCGTGGCCAGATCGCGGATAAACTCGGGGCACCCCTCAATCGCCGCCGCCATGCTGAGGTAGTACGTCGCCCGCTCCTTGGAGCCCGGCTCGTCTTTGCGGTTGAGCAAAAAAATCATCGCCAGCTCGTAGGGCAGTTGGAAATTCTTCGGATTCTCGATAAAACCCCGCTCCAGCAGGTCGATCCCCGCATCGTCGTCCGACCGCAACGCCGCCAGGAACATGCCCCCGTAGCGGTAGGCGTCGCCAAAATAAGGATCGAGCTGGACCACCGTATCCAGCATCTGGTTGAGCCAGGTGAAATTGCGCTCGCCCTTGTTTTCCTTGCCCACATACTGGATGCAACGCAGCCAGAGGAGATCGGCCACCACGTTGTTCATGCCGCCGGTGAAGTGGTTCAAGATCTTCTGGTTCGGCAGGTAGAGGATTTCGTCGCCCTCGGCCTGAGCCCGCACGCCGTTGGCCTGGCGCTGGGCAAAGACCGCCCCGGCAAAGACCGCCAGGGCCACGCCGAACGCGATCGCCTGCCGCGGCGCGATCATACATCCTTCTCCTGGAAGGCGAGGGCCGCCAGAATCAGCAGCATGATCGTGTACATCAGGCCATAGGTCATGACCCAGATCACGTAAGCGGGGGAGACGTCGATGCCGTTGGCCGCTTCCCGGGCAATGTCGAAATTGCTCAGGTTCGGGATCACGTAGTAGGCCGCTTCGAGAATGGCCTTCGCCGCCGTGCCGTCAAACTGGGGCGGCAGATCGCGAAACACCTCCGTGGCATGGCCGAAAACCGCCACGGAAAACACGATGATCGCGCCCAAGATGGGGGAGGTCATGGCGGACATGAGCACGGCGAAGGCCGTAATCAGCATCAGCTTCCAGTAAATGAGCAGGATCGCCAGAAAAAAGGTGGTGTGGAGCGTGCCGCCCAGCAGCAGGATGTACAGCGACGACACCAGCGTCATAATCAGCGTGGTCACGGCGAGCAGGGCGATGAGCCCCAGATACTTGCCCACGATGAACTCGTAGCGGTGCATGGGCTGCGCCAGGATCGTGTAGAGCGTGCGCTTGTCGATTTCCTTGTAGATCAGGCTCGTGCCCACGAAAATCGCGATCAGCACGCCAAATACCGACGTGGACGCCAGCGCGATGTCCTTCACGATCTTGATGTCCTGCCCGATGCTAATCCAGCCCAGGGCCTTGGATCCGAAAATGGTGACCGCCGCAAAAAACAGCAATACGTAGAGCACTTTGTCGCGGATGGACTCGCGGAAGGTATTCTGGGCAATGGCGAGAATACGCATCAGACGGCCCTCTCTTCGAGGGGGGCGGCCCCTTGCTGGCTGAGAAAGAAATCTTCCAGCGACTCGCGCACGGGCGAGAACTCCACCAGGCGGCCCGACTGCCCGTGAATGCGCCGCACCGCCTCGTTGGCCGTGGGCTGATCCCTGAAAGTGAAAATATCCTGCTCGTCCAAGCGCCGGTGCGACTCCGCGAGGTCCGCCAGCGCGGCGCGGACCGCATCGCTCAGATCCGCCGCAATAACCTCCACCGCCTTGATATTCTGCGCCAGGAGTTCGTCGATCCGGCCCCGATGGGTCAGCCGACCCTTCACCAGGATGCTGACACGGTCGCAGATCTGCTCCACATCGCCCATGACGTGGGAGCTGAAGAAGATCGTCTTCTTTTCATCGCGGCAACGCATGATCAGATCGCGGATCATCCGACGACCGATGGGATCGAGGCCGCTCATGGGCTCGTCGAGAATCAGCAGGGGCGGATCGCCCACCAAGGCCACGGCGAAGCCAATCCGCTGGCGCATGCCCTTGGAAAAGCCCTTGATCCGCTGCTCCGCGATATCCCGAAGGTCCAGCAGCTCGGAAAGTTTGTCCCACTGCTTGTCCCGCTCGGCGGGGCTCAGCTTCTGCAATTTCCCGTAGAAATCGATGGTTTCCCGTGGCGTGAGGTACTCGTAGAAATAGGGCTGCTCCGGCAGATAGCCGAGCAAACGCCGCGCCTGGGGCGTGCGCACGTTCTCGCCGAAAACCGTGGCGCTGCCCGAGCTCGGCTTGATGAGGCCGCAGAGGATCTTGATGGTCGTCGTCTTCCCCGCGCCATTCCGGCCCAGAAAGCCATAGACCTCGTTCTGCTCGATCGTCAGGGTGAGCCTGTCCAGCGACTTCACCGCGGCCTTGCCAACTTCCTTGTAGGTCTTCGTCAGATCAGTGGTAACAATGGCACTCACACACAAATGCTCCTCAACAGGGTGGTGAACGTTCCTGCTCCAACGCGGATTTTAACGCGACCCTCGCGGACTTGTCCAATGGACGGGCGGGGAGTGATAATGGGCTTTTCAGGGCAAGCGATGGCCTTGCTCCATCGATGACAATGTGAAACTTCGCGGCAGTTGGAAGTTTCGGAAACAGGCACGATCCCTGTCGGCCCATGAACCGAGCAAGTGACGAAGGTATGGAGATGAAACGAGAAAAGATAGTTGAGCTTCACGCCGAGTTCGAGGAAATAGTAAGGCGTGACGACGACTTTGATATCGAATTCTGGATGGCGCGAGATCTCCTTCCCCTACTTGGCTACCGGACTTGGAGAAACTTTGAGCCGGTGATCGAGAAAGCGTTAAAAGCCTGTGAGGTATCGGGTTACGCTGCGGAAGACCATTTTGCGCGCGTGCGCACAATGGTGAACATAGGTTCAGGTGCTCAGCGCGATGTGGAAGACATCATGTTGACCCGCTATGCCTGCTACCTCATCGCGCAGAATGGCGATTCCACCAAGGCCCCGGTGGCCTTTGCGCAAACCTACTTTGCCGTACAAACGCGCAAACAGGAAGTAATCGAAAAGCGACTGGCCGAAGTCGAGCGCCTCAGCGCGCGGAAGAAACTAAGCCAGTCCGAACGAGAACTCTTTGGAACGCTGAAAACCAATAGTACACCGCGCGTGCATACATCACAATCACCTCATCCAGCCTTCGGCGCTTGAACGGCCCCGTGCCGGAGCGGCCCGCTTGATCCATCGCCGCCCTTTCCGCAACCATATCGAGGCGATGCCACACGCAACGCATTCAGGGGGCTGGAGAGAATCCCACCATGACCAGAAGAGACCGCGTCCTCGCGGCGCTGAACTTTCAAGAGACCGACCGCGTCCCCATGGATCTTGGCGGCATGGATTCATCGGGCATCAGTTGCTTCGCTTATCCCGGCCTCGTGGCCGCATTGGGACTGCCGCCGCGCCTGCCCCGGGTCCACGATACCGGCCAGATGCTGGCCCTACCCGATGTCGATGTGCTCGACGCCCTGGACTGCGACGTGGCCACCGTCCGCATGGACATCAGCAATGTCTACCCCCAGCCCGAGCTCTGGCAGCCCTGTGATTTCAACGGGCGCCTGCCCGCCCTCGTCCGAAACCCGAAAGACTTCCTCGTCCAGCCCGACGGCACCATCGTGCAGGGGGACCGGACCATGCCCCCGGCGGCCCACGTCTTCGAGCACGAGCACGGCGGCCAGCCCGTGTCCCTCCTGGGCGAGATTCCCCGGCCGGTCCTCCGCGAGGTGCTCGACGCCCTCATACGCAACCGCCCGAGCGACCGGGATCTCGCCGCCATTCGCGACCACTGCCGACGCGCCCGGGAATCCACCGACCGCGCCATCCTCTTCGCCGGTCCCGGCTGCCCCATCGGCATCGGGAGCTACACCGGCATCGGCATGTTTCCCCTGCTCTGCCTCACCGAGCCCGACTACGTGGCCGAATTCCACGACGCCGTGACCTCGGAAATCCTCGGCCAGATCGCCGCCGTGCTCGACGAAGTCCACCCCTTCATCGACCTCTACCACGTCACCTCCGACGACTGGGGCACCCAGAACAGTTGCATCGCCTCGCCCCAGACCTACCGCGATCTGTTCAAGCCCAGCTACAAGCGCATGAACGACACCGTCCACCAGCATGCCCCCGGCGTCAAGACCTTCCTCCACACCTGCGGCGCCGTCTTCGACCTCCTCGACGATTTCATCGAAAGCGGCTTCGACGTCATCAACCCCGTCCAGTGGACCGCCGGCAGCAAGGGCTACCGCGCCTGGAAAGACAAAACCCGGGGCCGCATGGCCCTCTGGGGCGGAGGCGTCCAGACCCAGAAAACCCTCCCTCTCGGCACCCTCGAAGAAGTCGAACAGGAAGTCGCCGAGGTCGTCTCCTGCCTCCGCCAGGACGGCGGCTACATCTTCGCCGCCATCCACAACCTCCTCGCCGAGATCCCCGGAGACAAGATCGTGGCCATGTACCGCGCGGCAGGGCGGGTGTGACCGTGGGTTGAACCAATGGCCTGCATAATTTGGCGGAGACCGAGGGCCCCGACGCCGTGTTCGTATTTCTACCGCAATCCCTCAACTCAAGAAGGAGATCCCTTTGGAACAGTTTCCATTTCCCGAGCTGAAAGTTTTTGCGCGAAGCGGGGCCGAGAGATTCACCGCTGCAGGCATTCCGACAGACTTCGACCTACTCGATTTCTGGAAGTGGATGGGATCCGATCTACTGAACAACGCCATGCGTGGAGTTCTCGCCGAGTTCATAGTGGCGAGGGCCCTGGGTATCAAGGGTGGAGTGCGGACAGAATGGGACGCTTGTGACCTCACGACATCGGACGGCATTCGGGTGGAGATAAAATCCGCCGCATACTGCCAAACCTGGGCACAGCGCCGACTGTCAACCATCGGCTTTGACATTGCCCCGAAGTGGCCCGACACCATTCCTGCTAACGAACGGGTGGAGAAAGCGCGGCGGCCTGCAGATGTCTACGTATTCTGCCTGCTTCACCATCAAGACAAGGAATCTATTGATCCCATGCGCCTCGATCAATGGACTTTCTATGTCCTATCCGCTCGAGTATTGGATCAGCGTGTCCCCCACCAAAAAAGCATCGCCTTGAACTCCCTGCTGAAGCTGTCCCCGGATAAAACGGCCTATGAGGAGTTGCGCGAATGCGTAGCGCGCGCCACTGCTCAGTAAACAAAAGCATAGATTCTTCCAATTGGCACGAGCGGTGAAGGCGCCCACACAATGATCCACCTCAGGAAAACGGGTCCGCTTTTCACGCTTTGAATTTAGGTGAGTTACGGTATACTGTGCGCTGAACGTTAGTGTCCGCAAATCGCAGGCGCAATTTCACGGTCCGGTATGAACGAAAGTCACCGATGCAGATAAAATCGCTTACATTGAAGAACTTCCGGGGTTTCAAGGACACAGAGATCACCTTCTCCGAGGGCCTGACCGTGCTGGTCGGCGTCAACGGCGCGGGGAAGTCGAGCGTGCTGGATGCGCTGGCGATGATGATGTCGCAAGTATCGAGTCAATGGAAGGACAGTATCGAACGGCTCAGTATTGCCGCATCGGACGTGCACGCGGACAGCAACTTAGCATCTGTGGGCATTTGGGTCGAGCACTTGTCCAGTCAATATGCATGGGAGGTGAATCGGTCCGGCGGGAAGGATGGACGGAGCACGGACCCCGCGCACGACCTAAACACGCTCGGTTATGCGATTCGACAGAAATTAACTAGAACCAACGAATCCATTGCTGGTCCGATCTTGATCTTCTACCCTGCCATTCGCCTGGTGCTTGACGTGCCTATTCCCCCGCCGTCCGACGCTGGATTGCTTCAGCCACTTGAGGCTTATGCGGGGTGTCTCGCCGCGCGCGCGGAGAACTTCCATGACTTCTTCAAGTGGTTTCGTGCACGGGAGGACTACGAAAACGAGCGGATTCGGGAGGAAGGGGACTCTGCCATGCCAGATTATCAATTAACTGCGATTCGGAAAGCTCTGAGCGGTGTACTGTCGAATATTTCCAACCCGGTCGTCAAGAGATTTCTCGATACCATAGTAGTGGAAAAGAATGGCACGGTACTTCAGGTAGACCGGCTTTCCGACGGTGAAAAACTTCTGCTCGCCATCGCGGGTGATATTGCCCGCCGAATGGCCATTCTGAATCCTGGCGTGGACAATCCATTGCACGGCGAAGGCGTCGTGCTCATTGATGAAATCGAGCAACACCTTCATCCCAAGTGGCAGCGAGAAATCATCGGGAATCTCCGGCGGACTTTCCCGAATGTGCAGTTCATCGTCTCGACCCATTCCCCCCAGGTGCTGGGGGAGGTGAATCACGAAGACATTCGCTGTCTCTATCTGGATCCGGAAAAGGGCCAGCAGGTTTACGTACCACAGCGCTCATTGGGCCTCGATTCGAATTCCATCCTTGAGGAGGTGTTTGACGCAGGCCGCCGCAACGCTGGAGTCGCGGAGAAGTTGGAAAAGATCTTCGAACTGATCGCGCTGGAGTCTTTCGATACGGCGCAAGAACATATTGCTGCGTTGGAAACCGAGCTGGACAGCGATATTCCGGATTTGATCAAAGCGAAAACTATGATCGCCATGCTGGAGGGCAGCGGTGCGGAACATTCGTAAGAATCAGGCGCCGCAATCGTTGTTAGCCTACAAGCGAACGCCCGGGGCGGACTACGAAGGCTTGGGCAGGCTTCCCGCAAAGAGCCATGTGAAGGAATCGTTGCTGGACGAGCAGGGCCATCTCTGTTGCTACTGCATGCGGCGAATTCAGTTGACGAATATGAAGGTGGAGCATTGGAAGAGCCAGAAGAGCGATCCTGGCCTTCAACTCGACTACGGCAACATGCTTGCGGCGTGCATGGGCAATCAGGGAGCGGCGCCGGAGGAGGAGACGTGTGATACGCGAAAGGCCGACGCGGCGATCCTGTTCAACCCAGCCGATCCCGTCCACAACGTGGAGAGCAGGATCGCCTTCACAGGAACAGGACGGATATTCGCTCCGGGTGATGACCTGTTTGATGAACAGCTTAACGAAGTGCTCAACCTGAACGAGACGCATCTTGTCGATAATCGAAGCGATGTCGTGGAGGCCGTGCATGAGTTGCTTGACTTCAAAGCGGGACGCCGAAACAAAAAGCAGATTCAGCGGTTTCTTCAAAATGTGCAGACTAGAGACCAGAATGGACGATTCAAAAAATACGGTTCATCCGGTTTGAGGATACATTTGACATCAGAAGAGGCCATAGTGCATTTCCTGGTTTTGTCTAGAAACCCAGATAGGAGATGCCCAATGACCTCAAGTGAACTCTACCACGGCTTCGGTGTTGAAGGCTATCGCAC
>JBHEKR010000315.1:0-17775 GCA_041859365.1 Candidatus Hydrogenedentales bacterium | reverse complement strand
CCCTTCACCGACCTCTGCGAAGGTCCTCACCTGGCCCACACCGGCGAGGTGCCCAAAGCCTGCTTCAAGCTGGACCGCATCTCGGGCAGCTACTGGCGCGGCAGCGAGAAGAACCCCATGCTCACCCGCATCTACGGGCTGGCCTTTGAATCGAAGGACGAGCTGGACGATTACATCGCGCGGCGCAAGCTGGCCATGGAGCGGGACCACCGCAAACTGGGCCAGGAGCTGGACCTGTTCTTCATGGATGAGGAAGTGGGCGTGGGCCTGCCCATGTGGATGCCGAATGGCGCCGTGGTGCGGGATGAACTGGAGACCTGGGCGCGGGAAGTGGAGTTCCGCGCGGGCTACCAGCGCGTGAGCACCCCGGCGATTACCCGGGGCGAACTCTATCATCGCTCGGGCCACCTGCCTTATTACGCGGACTCCATGTACCCCGCGATGGTGGTGGACGAGCACGACGAATATTACCTCCGCCCGATGAACTGCCCGCACCACCACAAGATTTATGGCGCGCGCCCCCACTCCTACCGCGACCTGCCATTGCGCCTGGCGGAATATGGCAACACCTATCGCTACGAGAAGCACGGCTCCCTCGCGGGCCTGCTGCGCGTTCGCGCCATGTGCATGAACGACGCCCACATCTATTGCACCCCGGAGCAGGTGGAGCAGGAATTCCGCTCGGTCATGGACATGTACACCTATTACTACGGCCACCTGCGCATGGGCAACTTCCGCGTGCGCCTCAGCCTCCACGATCCCGCGTCCGACAAGTTCGCGGGCAAGACCGAAGAGTGGCTCAAGAGCGAGGCGGTGGTCCGGGATGTGCTCAACAAGCTCGGCGTGGAGTATGAAGAAGAAAAGGGCGAAGCCGCCTTCTACGGGCCCAAGATCGACATCCAGGTGAAAAACCTCCTCGGCCGCGAAGAGACCGTGTCCACCTGCCAGCTCGACTTCATCGTGGCCGATCGCTTCGACCTGAAATACGTGGACGCCAACGGCGAACAGCAGACCCCCTTCATCATCCACCGCGCGCCGCTGAGCACCCACGAGCGCATGATCAGCTTCCTCATCGAGCTCTACGGCGGCGCATTCCCCACCTGGATGGCCCCCCTCCAGGTGAAGCTAATCCCCGTCAACGACGACGTGGCCGACTACGCCCAGGAAATCGCCGCGGACCTGCGCGACAATCTCTTCCGCGCCGAGATCGACGACAGCAACGAGAGCTTCAACAAGAAGATCCGCAACGCCATCACCCACAAGGTACCGAACCTCTGGATCATTGGCAACAAGGAAAAAGAGAACCGCACCATCACCTGGCGGCGGTATAGCTCGAAAGACCAGCTCAGCGTGGACATCGGCGATGCGCAGATGGCCTTGGAGCGGATGCGCGGCGAGCGGATGATGGATAATTTTGAGGATGTGGCGCTGCCGTTGGGGTGACGGGCGAGTAGTCGCGAGAGAATCCGAAGGGCGCAACGAGGCGATGGCTTCTTTGCGCTCTTTTCTTGCTTCCCTATACCACCCGCGCCTCATTCTGGGGCTTGGGGTAACAGGGCAAGCAGCGCCACCACAAGCCTGGGCACATCCCGTGTGGCCGTGGTCCAAAGTACTTCCAGTACGATTTCGTCGTAGTTGTGTGCGAGGACATTCCGATTTCCAATGATGTATTTCCACGGAATTTCCGGGTGAGCATCACGGAAGGGCTCGGAAACGCGGCGGGCGGCTTCGCCGATTATCTCGAGTGTTCGTTCGAGTGCAAGCTGGCGCATGCGCTCGGTCTTCTCATCGCCCAGCTTTTCTTCAGCCAGTTCCATGGCGAGACGCGCAAACCTCAACATATCGTTCAGGTAGTCTATGTCCCGGCCTTCAGGCTGCATAGAGGATTTCCCTCCTTGCGAGAATTTCCTTACGCCGATGGGGGTTGTATAGACCTTCCTTGATGACCAGGTCCACCTTCCGAGCATACAGCGATTCGAGTTCCTCAGCCATCTCTGCCAGATCCCACAGGCCGATTTCGGGATGCTCCTGGAAGCTGACCAGCACGTCCACATCGCTGTCGGGGCGGAAATCGTCGCGGAGGACGGAGCCGAATAGGGAGAACTCGCGCACGCGCCATTTCCTGCAGAAGGCTTCGATCTGCTCCTGCGGTATGGCAATTCTGGGCTTGCTCATTTTCGTATCTCCTGCAACCGGGACAAGGGGTACCCTCACGCGCCCCTATTGTACCGCGCTGCGGTGAGAATTGAAAAAATGGGGGACGGTCCCGCACGTTGGGGTGGGTCTCGCCCGAGCGAAGGCTTTCTTTGGGGAGAAAGGGTTTCGCTCGGCTGAGAGCCCTTGCGTGCAGGACGGTCCCCTTGGTTTTTTATTTCATTGGCGGTGCCGGAGCGGTAAAGGTGTAGGTGCCGGAGCCGAGGGTGGCGGCGACGCGCTTGCCTTCTTTATGCACTTCGCTGGCGAGGGGATTCTCCGTCAGGGGTTTGCCTTCGAGGGTCACGGTTGCCGGGTCTTGCGCCGTGATCATAACGGTGGCAGTGGTGTTGGGTGGGATGGTGATGCTGTAGGTGACGTTATCGCCTTCGCGTTTCCAGTTGGATTCGATGCGGCCGTAGAGAGTTTCGCGTGCGCCGTTGACGTGGGTCAAATCGCCGACGAGGGCGGGGCGGATGAGAAAGTGCTGGAAGCCGGGGTGGGCGGGATCGAGCTGAATCCCGGCGAGACCCTGGACGAACCACATGCCGATGGAAATGAGGGTGTCGTGGATGTGGGAGTTGTCGCCGTTCCACTCTTCCCAGATGGTGGTGGCGCCATTGGCGCGCATGTAGCCCCAGCCGGGGAAATCTTCCTGCGAAGTGATGCTGTAGATGAGGTCGTTATTATCCGTGTCGGTCAGGTAGCGCGTCATGAAGTACGTGCCGTGCATGCCGGTGTTGAGGTGGCCCTTCTGCTTCACCAGGATGGATTCGCGGAGGGCGCTCATCACGGCTTCGCGCTTGTCATCGGGGGTAATGCCGAAGAGCAGAGGCATGGACAGGTAGGGTTGTTCGCCGTTGACGTAGGTCGCGCCGTCGGGGTTAAGGAAGCGCTCATGAAGTCGCGCGGCGAGGGCCTCGGCCTGCGCCGTGTAGTTGGCGGCGTCGTCCGCTTCGCCGAGGAGTGCGGCGGTCTGGGCGGCGAGTTGAAGGTTGTGGAGATAGTAGGCGTTGTTGAAGAAGAGGGTGGAGTTTTCATCCACCCGAGCCTCGGCACCCTGGCCGCGGTTGGGGGACACCCAGTCGCCGAGGAAGGACCACTCCTGGCTGGTGTAGCCCACGCCGAAGTAAGGCGCTAGGATGCCGTCTTTCTGTTTGGTCTCCAGGAAGGCCAGGTAGCGCTGCATCGTCGGGTAGGTCTGCTCCAGCACGCGGGTGTCGCCGTATTGCTGGTAGACCATCCAGGGCATGGTGATGCAGATGCCGCTCCAGGCGGGTCCGCCACCGGCAATCTGGGCATTGGGGGCGGTGTGGGGCAAGTCGCCATCAGGCGCCTGGGTGTCGCGCCAGTCGTGGAGCCATTTGCTGTACAGCGGCGCGGTGAGGAAATTGGTCATCCCCATCTCCATGGAGGTGCCGGAATCGCCGCCATAGCCCAGGCGCTCGCGGTGGGGACAATCGACCACATAGCTGCCGAGGGT
The DNA here is from genome assembly GCA_041859365.1 of Candidatus Hydrogenedentales bacterium. Lineage (GTDB taxonomy): Bacteria > Hydrogenedentota > Hydrogenedentia > Hydrogenedentales > JAEUWI01 > JAEUWI01. Next base: position 14,099 of record JBHEKR010000315.1, on the reverse strand, counting down.
GAGGCAGCGGTAGGTCCAGTTGGCGGTGTCGTAGATCCAGTTCATGAGATCGTCGGAACTGGAGAATTCCGACGTGGGCGCGTAGTCGGTGGAAATCCAGTGGCCGGTGATGTCTTTCAGCGTGGGCTCGTTTTCCAGGCCTTTGACGATGACATAGCGGAAGGCATGGTAGTTGAAGCGAGACTGGAAGGCCTGGGGCCGGGCACCGGCGAAGACGAATTCATCGTGCTGGCTGTAGGCCTGAAGCGTGCCGTCGTCGCGGAATTTGTCGCCGTACTCCATGCTGAATTCGGCGCCTTCGGGGCCGCCCTGGGGGAATTGCCAGGTGAGCCAGCCGGTAAAGTTCTTGCCCATGTCGATGAGCCAGGTGCCGTCGTCCTGTTTTTTCACGGACTGGGCGGGGATATCGCCGAGGATGCGGTTGGGTTCGGAATACTGGGCGGCGACGATGGGCGTGGGCGGGTTGTATTGTACCGCGCTGGTCCAGGCGCTGTCGTCCAGCGTGGGGGAGGCCCAATCGGGATTCTCCAGGCGGCTGTCGTAGCGCTCACCGCCGTATTGGCCACTTTCGAGTTTACCGAGGGGTGTGATAGGGCTCTTGTGGGCCTTCCAGGTCGTGTCGGTCGCGATGGTTATGGGCGCATCGCCACCGATCTCGAATTGCGCGCGGACGAGGGGTCCGTTGGTGGAGGCGGTGGCCAGGAGGCGGCCGGACCAGCCCCGGCCGAGCCACAGCGCGATGGTGTTGTTCCCCTTCTTCAAGTAGTCGCCGATTTCATGGGTGATGTAGAGGCCGCGCTTGCCATAGTCCGTCACAGCGGGACTCAGCACATGGTCATCGACCTTCTTACCGTTGATGTAGAGCTCGTAGTAGCCCAGCGCGCACACATAAGCCGTGGCCTGCTCCGGCGCGGCGTCCAAGGTGATGTTTTTGCGTAACCACGGCAGGGGGCCGGCGTTTTCCGGCATCCAATCGACGCCGATCCATTGGCCGGTCCAGTCTTCCGGCTTCAGGAGGCCCATGGACCAGCGGGCGGGTTCGCTCCACTTGCTGTTGTCGCCATCCTGATCCCACACGCGCACTTTCCAGTAGACGTACTGCTGCGAGGCGAGGGGTTCACCTTCGTAGGCCACATGGACGGATTGATCGCTCTCGACCTTGCCGCTGTCCCAGAGGTCGCCATGCTCCATTTTCAACGTTTTCAGCGATGATGCCACGAGCACCTGATAGGCTGTCTGGCGCGCGCCCCGCTCCTTGCTTTCCAGTTTCCAGCTCAAGCGCGGCGTGGTCACGTCGATGCCGAGGGGATTCTGGCGGTATTCGCAGCGGAGATCGGCGACGGTCACGGCCATGGCGGGAAGACTCAAGAGGCTTACAATGAGGGCGGAGAAGACGGTGAGGATGGTTCGTGCGTACATGCTACTTCCTTTGAGGAATGATTGGCCGCCCGGTCGTTGGATACGCCGACCGGATTCGCCCCCGATCATAGGGCGGATGTCGGGCGGTTGTCCAACCGGCGCAGCGAACCCCAGCCAATCCCCGGGAAAGGATTGATGATTTCGAGGCGGTGTGTTAGAGTTTACGCATGATTACTACAGTGAAATTCGATATCTCAACCTTGACGGTCCCCAAACGTATCGAGCTCATGGAAGCGCTGTGGGACAGCCTGATCGAGTCGCCCGATGCACTGCCCGTAAGTGATGCTCAGCGCTCGGTGCTGGACCAGCGGCTGGCTGCTTATGAGAAGGATCCGGCCGAGGGATCGACCTGGCACGACGTTCGGGCACGTATCCGGCGCACGTGAATCATCCTGAACGCGACCTTTTCATTCTATCCAGGAAAGTGCAGCATTGAACGGACCATTGAATTTCCTTACACCTCTCCTCGTGATGATTTACAGTGCGCTGTTTCCCGCACAACTCCTGGCCGCCCCCCTCCCCTCGTACCCCATCTGGGACGAATCCGTTCCCTTTCCCGCTCGGGAAGCGCTCACGCCGCCCGAGGGGATGACGCGGCAGGTGATTCATCGCGCGGGAAGCGATGAATTCAATTTTCTTCATGACGTGGCCATTACGGAGTTTCAAGGCACGCTCTTCGCCGCGTGGTACAACTGCCCGAACGGCGAGATGGAGGGCGCTTCGGTGATTCGTGGTCGGCGATCGACGGATCAGGGCAAGACGTGGTCCGATGTGGATATAATTGCGGCGGATACGGCGAAGAAAGGGGTAATGTATGTTCCCATCGCCTTTGGTCAGTGCGGCGGCCAGCTCTATGGTTTCATCGCCAACATGATTGGTCCGGATTTGGTGACGCGGTGCGAAGTATTCGCCTATCCCGGCACGGAGGCCTCCGGCGAGCCTTGGGTTTCGAAGGGCTTCATTGCGGATAGCTTCCTGCCCAACAGCGCGGCGCAGCGGCTGCCCGGCGTAGATTATCTGATCGCCGGGCGCGTGGCGGATGCGCCGGGCACAAAGCCGGAAACGCCAGCGGTGGCGCTGAGCCAGGGTGAGAACTTCACCGCCCCGTGGGAAATCGTGCGGCTTCAGGCCGACAAGCACCTGCCGGATGGCCATGAACTGCGCTATCCGGAGACCACGGTAATCGTGGAGGAAGACGGACTCCTGGCGTTTGTCCGCAATGACGGCGGCAATGGTCTGGTCTATACCGGCGACCCGACCGGCCGCACGTGGTCCGCGCCCCACTCGGCGAATTTTCGCATTGGCTCGGCCAAGCCCTATGGGGGCAAGCTGAGCACGGGCCAGCGCTATCTGCTCTACACCACGCCCACGCCCGGTTATCGCGAGCTGCTGACGATGGCCATCAGCAAGCCGGGGGAGCGGCGCTTTTCAAAGGTATGGCAGATTCATGATGGCCCCGATGGGGCGCTCGGCGTGGGCCCGGAGTGGTCTTACCCCTGCGCCTTTGAAACTTTCGGGAATCTTTACGTGGTCTACACCTCCGAAAAGCGCCATGCCATGCTGGCGACTATTCCGGTGTCGAGCCTGGTGGGCAAGTGATCGCAGGCCGGACTGACGCAAGTCTTGCGTCACCGACTATCGTCGCCCATACTATGGCCCAACGTGTCCTGTCCCATAATTCTGTTGGAGTTGTCATGAACCCTATCCCGTTTAAATCCGCGTTGTTCCTGGTCGCCCTTGCGACGTTGTTGTCCCCGGCCCACGCCGGCATTGAGACCCTCATCGTACCCTACACCGCCATGGACGATGTGGTCTATGGCCAGAAGGAGGGCATGGGCCTGACGATGGACGTGCTGGAGCCGGAGCAGGGCCGCAAGGGCATCGGCATCGTGCTCATCTCCAGCGGGAGCTGGCGGTCGAGCAAGTCGAATCTGCCGGAAGAAGTGGCGGAGTTCCGCAAGGACCACTGGGCCATGGGCCTGCTGAGCAATGGCTACACGGCCTTTGTGGTGCGCCATGGGAGTGGCCCGCGCTTTCATGTACCGGAGATGGTGGAAGACGTGCGACGTGCGGTGCGATTTATCCGTCTGCACGCGGCGGACTATAAGATTGACCCGGATCACCTGGGTATCACCAGTGGCTCCTCCGGCGGCCATCTGGCGCTCATGGTGGGGATGACGGGCGATGACGGTAAGGCGGATTCGAAGGATCCGGTGGAGCGGGTGAGCAGCCGCACGCAAGCGATCGTGTCGTGGTTTCCGCCGACGGACATGGTGAACTACGGCATTGCCGATGGCTATACCTTTGTGCAGAAGCTCCAGCCCCAGCGTTTCACGGATATGTTCGGCACAATCACGGATCTGCCGGCCCAGCTCAGGGAAGTCTCGCCGCTGTATTTCACGACCCCGGATGATCCGCCGCTCCTGCTGCTTCACGGCGACGCCGACAAGACGGTGCCGCTCCAGCAGTCCGAAATTCTGAAGGCGAAGTATGAAGAAACGGGCCTGAAGGTGAAGCTAATCGTCCAGCCCGGCGGCGTACACAGCGGCTGGGAAGGGCTGGAAAAGAATTATGTGGATGTGGCCGACTGGTTCGACACGTATCTGAAATGAAAACCGCGATCATCCGATTGGGCCTAGGTGTCGCGCTGACTGTCGTCGGACTTCCCGTCCTCGCGGACGCCGCCCCCGAATATTTCCGATCATTCTCCCATTGGGAGCAATGGGGCGGATCGGAGACTTCCTTCGAGATGGCGGGGAACCAGCTAAGCCTGCAACGGGGTGAGAACGAGCCCAGCGCCCTGCTGACGAAGGACGATTTTGAGAATTTCGAGGTCGCCTTCGATTTCCTGCTCAGCAAGTGGTGCGAGAGCGGCCTCTATATTCATGCGCCGCGCAACGGGGCTTTCCGCGCCGGACTGGAGATTGCCCTGTCCTCGCAGAGCGGCTCGCCCGATTCCAAGTTTCTCATGGGGGCGATCTCGGGGGAATTGGCCCCGCTTGCGCCCGTGAAGCAGGAAGCGACCGTCTGGCACAGCTTTTTGGCGCGCATGGAATGGCCCCGCCTGCACGTGGCAATCGACGGTGTTTCGGTGCAGGATCTGGACCTTTCGGCCCACCCGGAGCTGCGCTACAAGCTCAAGCGCGGCGCCATCGGCTTTCAGAACAATGGCTACGCCGCGAGCTTCCGCAATTTCGTCTTGACGCCCCTGCCCGATTCCACGAAGGAGAGCGCGCTCTTCAACGGTGAGAATCTGAACGGCTGGACCGCGGCCCTGGGCGAGGCCCGGTGGACGGTGGAAGACGGGGCCATTGTCGCGCGGGAGAGCGATGGATATTTGAAACACGAAATGACGGTGCAGGACTTTCACCTGCGGATGTACATTCGCGCGTCTTCCCTCGCGAATGGCGGCGTGTTCTTTCGCTGGGTGGGCGATGCCGACGAGGACCGGGGCTACGAAATCCAGATCCTGGATGTGCCCGGAACGGACTGGCCCACGGGCTCCATCTACAGCCACGCCCGGGGCAACGATCTGGCCCTCGACCCCGGCCAGTGGCAACTGCTCCAGATCATCGCGGAGGGCGGCGCGGTGCGGACCTTCCTCAATGGCGTGCCTTCGGCCAGCGCGACCGACCTCGAAAAAGTGCGGACCGGCCATATCGTGCTGCAGATGCACCGCACCCGGGCGGAGATCGCCTTCAAGGATATCATGCTGGAGTCGCTGGATTGAGTCAGGCGCGTGCGTCTGTCATGATTGGCGGAATGGTTCATACCAGGAGGCAGTTTCATGACATACGCGTACTTCTTTCTACTCGCCAGTAGTGTCGTTGCAGCACTTTGCGTTGGCTTTGTCTTGTTCAAATTGAGCCGCCCTGAGCAGCCACTAACGCTCGGGCCCGACGATCATTACAGCGTCACTTTTGTAACAATGGAGCGCGGGGGCAGGCTCTATTCAGTAGATTCTGTGAAGCCGTCGACAGCGTCCCGATGCTTGCTTGCAGTCTGCACCGCGCTTTTTCTGGGGTCGGTGATTTATCTGCTGCTTGGCGCCAGTAAAAGGACGCATACCGGCACGGAGTTTCCTGTGGAACGTCTGGCGGAACATCTCGCGGGTTTTGTCGAGGACGAGCGTCCCGTTCTCGTTGGCGGAGCAAGTACACAGGACGAACCCGTCCCGGATGTTGCGCTGTCACTTGAAGTGACTGGCAGTGGATGGCAGATTGATGTTACGGCATCGCCATCCGACCTGACTGCGTCCCTTGCCGCCCCGACCGGGCCCTTTTCGCATTGGGAGGAGGTCAATTCATACGAGAACCAGTACAGGACAATACGTGTAACTTCAACCGACCCCGTTAGCGACTGCATCTGGTTTTTCCGCGACTATTTCAAATACCCCGATGGCCAGAAGCTGTCCCTCAGCGTTATGGACGGCGAATCCTACACTTGGCGACCGTCCCGCGTGGCGAAGGAAGGAAACTGAAGAGGAGCGCCTGAGTCGCCTCCCCTTTCGGGATGCGTTGTTGCTAAACTGGATGAAAGTGCCGACTGGCTGCGGCACACCACGGCAATTATCGCTGGAGATTTTGTTTTGCTGCTCTTTTCTCGTCTTGCCCTTTTCGGCGTTCTTGTTTGCCTTTGCGGCATTGCCACCGCCGCGCCCATCACACGTATCTGGCTGACCCACAAGACCAGCGAACCTTTGAAGCTCATGGTGAACTGGGAGTCGAAGGAGGCCGGCCCGTCGCGGGTGGAGTATGGGTCTTCGGACGCTTTGGGCAAGTCGGCGTCGAGCGACGACCCCGCGACGCTCCATCACGTGGAGATTCCCTTTCCGCAGTCGGGCCTGCTCCACTACCGGGTGAGCACCGGCGAGGAAGTGTCGGCGATTAACGCGGTGAAGTCGTACAGCGGGGACACGCTCCGTATTGCCGCCACGGCGAACTGGCAGTTTCGCCCGGCCATCGACGGCCTGATCCAGGACGATCCTCATCTTTTGTTGTCGTGTGGCGACATGGTGCTGGACGTGGTCACCATAGACAACGTGGGCGCCACGGGCAACACTCAGCCCTTCGCCACGATCATTGACCGTTATCCCGCGCTCTTTGCCCGGGTCCCCTTTCTGCCGGCCCTGGGCAATCATGAGCGGCAGATCCGCTATCTGCAGGAGGGCAAGGCGGTGGAAGCAATTTATGATATCGAGGCGACCGCCTTCCGCAGCTACTTTCCCCTGCCCGAAGACGGACGCAAGTATTATTTCGACATTCCCGCCTTCGACACGCGGCTGGTGGCGCTGGACCTGAGCCATATCCGCGATATGGGAACACTTCGCCAGAGTTGCCAGCCCTTTGAGCGCAATTCCGAGCAGTTCCAGTGGTACCGCGACTTGGTGAAAGCGCGTTCATCGCGATTCATGATTACATACTTCAACGAGTCGGGCCCAAATATTCGCGCGCAGGAAAAGGGGATGTGGGAAAACATGCTGCGCCAGGGTTCCGCGGTGCTCTCCGGTTTTGGCAGTTTCGCCGAGCGTAGCGAGGTAAAGGGCCTGCCTTATTTCAACTCCGCCCTCAAGGTGCTGGATTCCTTCGGCGACAAGGCCAATGGAAAGTTCTACCAGGCGGTGGAGAGCTACACGCTGTTATCCATCCCCGCAGTGGGCGAGACCATGACCGTGGAGCTCAAGAAGACCAACGGCACTGTGCTGGATCGGTCCGAGTGGCCTGGACGACCGAAGCCTGGAAATCGCCAGCGAATTCCTCAATAGCGGGTTGGCTCCTGGTCTCCGGGGCAGAGCAACGGTATTGAACCACCAGGCGGTCAGTAAGAGGCTCCTCGGAGCGTTTCCACCGCACAGAGGAATGGGGCTGGCTTTACCCCTATTCAAACAACCACAACTGCGGGTCGGTGATTTTCTCAAAGCTGGCGCCGCAGAAGGCGAGGATGGCATCGGCCACGGGGGCGAGCTGATTGTTCAAGTAGTGCCCGTAATCGATGGGGCTTCTGCGCGCCTGCACGGGCTCAGGACCGTGCAGCGTAATCACGTAGTGAATGACCGAGCCGCGAAAATCTTCCAACTTGCGCGCGGCCTGCACTTGTGGCGGGACGTTCTTCGTGTACTCCGCCATGTCTTTGCGCAGCCGTTTACGATAGACCAGCAGGTCGTCCAGCTTACCCGCGAGGAGATCGCGCGCCGTTTCGAAGACATAGGCCTCCCAGGGTTCGTCCATGAACACGCGGCGGTACAGCTCCCGCTGGAACTGGCGCGCAAGGGGTGTCCAATCGGTGCGCACGCTCTCCAGCCCACGAAAGGTGACGCCGAGCGCCCCATCGCTTTCCCGGCGCAGGCCCGCATAGCGTTTCTTCGTGCCGACGGAAGATCCCCGAATCGTGGGCATGAGAAATCTGAGGTAGCACGTCTCAAACTGGAGTTCGAGATAGGATTCTACGCCGAACTCTGCGCGAATCGATTCCGCCCACCAGGTATTGATCGCCGGGGCGAGGGAACGCCCGATCTCGAGCGCCTCGTCCTCCGTGTAGCCCGTGCCAAGCGCCACAAAGAGACTGTCGGTGTCGCCGTATATCACGGGATGTCCCGCCGCCTCGATCCGGCCTTTGGTGCGGGTCAGGATCTCGTGGCTCCGGCGCGTGATGGAGCTGGCGAGCTTGGGGCTGTAAAAGCGGCAGGCGGGCGTGCCCAGCACGCCATAGAAGGCGTTCATCAAGATCTTTGTCGCCAGATTGAGGGAGTGGTCCTTTTCGCGCTTGGCCTGCTCGCGCGCGGCCCACAGCGTCTCAATTAAGCCCCCCAGAATCGTCTCCTCCCGAGAAAAGGTGCCGCCGTGAAATCCGGGGATGGGATTTTCGCCCGGCTGGAACAGCGCGAGCGGATCGATGTGGAAGGTGCGGATGATACTGGGGTACAGGCTCTTGAAATCGAAGACCAGCACGTTGTCATAGAGGCCGGGCGAGGAATCGAGCACGTAGCCGCCGGGGTTCGGGTTGGCCTCGGGCCGTTCCTGCACATCGGGTGCGACAAAGCCCCGGCGGTGTAACCTCGGCAGATACAGAAATTCGAAGGCCGCGATGGAACCGGGCATGCGGTCCATCGTGAGGCCCGTCAGCGTGGCGCGGGCCACGAGAAACGACACGAGAGCCGTCCGATCAAAAATTTCCTGGACCAAATCGCAATCTTCCAGGTTGTAGGCCGCGAGCTGGGCCTTGTCTTCGCGATAGAGCCGATTGATCTCCGCCACCCGATCCTCACCCGGTGCGATGAGTTTACCGCGCCCGAGCAATTCCCGGCCCACGCTTTCCAGGCTGAAGTCTTCGAATCCATAGCCCGCGGTACGCAGTGCGGGGATGCCGTCGATCACCATGCGGCCCGGAATATCCGCACGGGCCGGCTGGCGCATCCGTTCGCCTGGGTAGACGCGGCCAAGCTCCCCATCGCGTCCGATCGTGAAAGGAACCTTGAGCTGACGGCATCGGTTGGCAAGAAAGAGGAGATCGAAGGCGGTCACGTTCCACCCAATAAGGAGATCGGGGTCGGTCGCTCGAATCCAGTCGATAAAGGCGATCAGTACGGCCCGCTGGTCCGGCACAAAGCGCAGGGTCTCCGTGTCCTGGCCCTCGCCCGCCACAAATACGATTCCACGGTTGCCGCAGCGGCCCGCTATGGAGTAGAGGGCGCCATCGAGCCCCTCGGTTTCTATGTCGATGGAGGCCGTGCGGAGATTGGGAACGTGCTTCGCTGGTGTGAGCAGGGGGTTGAGAAAGCGGCGATAGCCGCTCCGCCGGGTGGCCTCGCCCTGAACGAAGACGGGCCCCGTGATGAAGCGCTCCATGAGAAAGCGGTCGGCGGGGCGTATGTCCGATTCACAGGCGGCGCTCTCCGAATTGCCCAACGCCTTACGAGACGCCTGAAGGGCGCGGGTCGAGCGAAAGTAAAGCGCGTCCACCGGAACGCCTTCCAAGGTGGCGAGGGCCACGGGCGTGCGCCGATCCGCCGCAGCGGGCACATCGCGGTGAACAAAGAAGACCCCCTCCTGACCCGTAAACTCCAGCAGCAATGGTCCCTCGGCGCTCGCGGCCCAGTAGCGCAGCGTGAGCCCCTGGGGCGTGTCCCTTGCGTGGCGGGTGAGGATGAAAGCGGAGATGGCGGTGGCGGGCATGGGCGTATTGTGCACCAACCAGGGCGGGCTGCGCCATGGCCAAAACACGTGACCCGTTGGGGCCACTCCGTCCACTCAGCCCACCTGGTCCACAAGCTCCTTCGACGACCACTTCGCAAAAAATTCGCTCAATAGATTGAATCACCCCTCCAGACTGCGATATACTATCGGTCCTTCGCCGGAGTGGTGAAATGGCAGACACGCATGGTTCAGGTCCATGTGCTCGCAAGGGCGTGGAGGTTCAAGTCCTCTCTCCGGCACCATAAATCACCCATCTACAGGCTGCGAGGCACCATGTGCCGCCGCAGCCTGTTGTTGTTTGGGCCGCGCCGATGTCTCCTGGCGGAGAGCTTCTTGTCTCCCACGGTGTGTACAAGCAGCCAAATAGTAAATATTAGGGTAGCTTTTTTGCGCTCGTGTTACTATAATGTCCAAGTGCCGCTGGGCAGCGGCAGATATGGCAGCAGGTACAATGTGCCTTCAATCACAAAGGAATGGCCATGCTTGAACGAATCAACCTGCAGAGTGACGTGGCGGTTTTTGCACAAATCGAGAATGAGGTGCGCTTCGCTATTGCTTCGGGCGAACTGAAGGCGGGCGACAAACTGCCTACGGTGCGCGCGGTCGCGGAGAAGCTGAATATCAACCCGAACACCGTGGCCAAGGCCTACCGTGACCTGGAAATCATGGGGCTGGTCTATACCCGTCGCGGTATGGGCATCTTCATCAAAGACGGTGTCGAGGGCAAATGCCAGGCGGAATGCTACCGCGAGATCATTTGCAAGATGCACGAGGTGGTGGCCGAGGCCAAGGCGGCAGGCCTCAAGGAGGCCGACATTGTTGCACTGGCCAAGAAGTGCTTCTCATCGAAGACTTCTCCCTACGACATACCGCCGGCTGCGATCCTGTCCATGGTGCGCGGCAGGAAGTAGCTGGCCCCGAAGGGTCCCCGCGGTGTATGGTGTTTCCTGGAAGGTTTTAGTGGCCGCCCGGCGCTGTCGGGCGGCGGACCGTCGGGAAACATGCGATGAAATTCATTCTCTCCATGGACCAGGGAACCACAAGTTCCCGAGCGCTTCTTATCGATGCGGCGGGCCGGATTTGCGCCGTGGCCCAGCGCGAGTTTCGCCAGATCTACCCACGTCCCGGCTGGGTCGAGCATGACCCCCGTGAAATCTGGAGTACCCAGCTTGCCGTCGCGCGCCAGGTACTCGCAGAATCCACGACGGACCCCACGGACATCGCCGCCATCGGCATTACCAACCAGCGCGAGACCACGGTCGTGTGGGATCGCGCCACCGGCGAACCGGTGTGCAACGCCATCGTGTGGCAGGACCGCCGCACGGCCGAGCACTGCGACACCCTGCGCAACGCGGGCCACGCGGATCTGATCCAGCGGAAGACCGGCCTGGTGCTCGATGCCTATTTCTCGGGCACAAAACTCGCCTGGATCCTCGACAATGTCGAGGGCGCCCACGCCCGAGCGGAAAAGGGCGAACTGGCCTTCGGCACCATTGACACGTGGCTCGTGTGGAAGCTTAGCGGCGGGCAATGTCACATCACCGATGCGAGCAACGCCTCGCGCACACTCCTCTTCAACATTCACACCGGCGACTGGGACGACGAACTCCTCGCGCTGCTGACTATTCCCCGGAGTCTTCTGCCCGAGGTGCGCGATTCGAGCGAAGTCTATGGCGAGACCCAACCTGAGCTGCTTGGCGCGCCCGTGCCCATTGCGGGCATCGCGGGCGACCAGCAGGCGGCACTCTTTGGCCAGCAATGCATCCGCCCCGGCATGGCAAAAAACACCTACGGTACGGGCTGCTTCATGCTCTTGAATACGGGCCGCGAAGCCGTATCGTCAAGAAACAACCTCCTTACCACCGTGGCATGGCGTCTGGGCGGTCAACTCGAATATGCCCTGGAAGGCAGTGTCTTCATCGGCGGCGCCGTGGTTCAATGGCTGCGCGACGAACTGGGCATGATCAAGAAATCTTCGGAGATCGAAGCGCTGGCCGAAAGCGTACCCGACAGCGGCGGCGTCTACCTCGTGCCTGCATTCACCGGCCTCGGCGCGCCCCACTGGGATCAATACGCCCGGGGCGCCATCCTCGGTCTCACGCGCGGCGCGAACAAGGCCCACATCGCCCGGGCGGCGCTGGAGGCCATCGCGTGGCAATCCGCCGATGTGCTCCGCGCCATGGAGGCCGACGCGGGCACACCCGTGGTGGAACTGCGCGTGGATGGCGGCGCGGCGGCGAACAACCTGCTCATGCAGATCCAGGCGGACATTTTGCAGGCCCCCGTGGTGCGCACGAAGGTGCTGGAGACCACGGCCCTCGGCGCGGCCTACCTCGCGGGCCTCGCGGTGGGCTTCTGGCCCGATCGCGAGACCCTCGCGGCCCAGTGGCAAGCGGAGCGGAAATTTGACCCCGAGATGGACACGACCGAGCGCGACGCGGCCCGCAAGGGTTGGGAAAAAGCCCTGGAGCGGGCAAAGCACTGGGAAGAACACTGATCTTAGTACTGAAGAATGGGTCATGTAGGTCCATATGACGCATGCCCACAAGATCCATACGACCCATACGACCCATCGCGCGACTGCGAACTACTACGAAATACGGAATTCACCACCATGAAACGTGAAGACATGATCGCCCTGCTCGAAGAGCACGGCAACAAACCCTGGGACATGATCATCATCGGCGGCGGCGCCACCGGCCTGGGTACGGCCATCGACGCGGCCTCGCGCGGCTACAAAACCGTGCTCATCGAGCGCTCTGACTTCGCCAAGGGCACGTCCAGCCGCAGCACCAAGCTCATCCACGGTGGCGTTCGCTATCTGCGCCAGGGCAACATCTCCCTCGTGATGGAGGCCCTCAAAGAGCGGGGCATCATGCGACGCAACGCGCCCCACCTCGTTCACGATCTGCCCTTTGTCGTGCCCACTTACGACTGGTGGGAAGGCCCCTTCTACGGTATCGGCATGCGGGTCTATGACATGCTCGCGGGCAAGTACGGCTTCGGCGATTCTCGCAATCTTTCCCGCGAGGAGACCATCAAGCGCCTGCCCACCATCGAGACCGAAGGGCTGCGCGGCGGCGTGGTCTATCACGACGGCCAGTTCGACGATGCGCGCCTCGCCATCAACATGGCGAAGACCGCCGCCGAGCAGGGTGCGGTGATGCTGAACTATGTGAACGCCGCGGGGCTGATTCTGCAGGACGGTTACGTAACCGGCGTGGAGGCGGAAGACCGCGAAACCGGCAAGCACTACACGCTCAACGCCAAGGTGGTGATCAATGCGACCGGGCCTTTCTGCGACGCCGTGCGCCAGATGGAAAACACCGACCTGCCGCCCATGGTCAAGCCGAGCCAGGGCGTGCACCTCGTGCTGCCCGGTGAGTTTCTTCCCGGCAACAGCGCCATCGCCGTGCCCCACACCGACGACGGCCGCGTGTTCTTCGCCGTGCCCTGGCACGGCCACGTGATCATCGGCACCACCGACACCCCCATCGACAGCCTGCCAGAGGAACCCGTGGCGCAGGAAGAAGAGATTGCGTTCATCATGAAGCACGCCGCACGCTACCTTCGCAAGGATCCCAGCCGCGCCGACGTGCGCAGTGTCTTCACCGGCATCCGCCCCCTCGTGGGCAATGGCGGCGAAGAGAACACAGCGGCGCTTTCGCGTGATCACAGCCTGACCATCTCCAAGGGCGGCCTCGTCACCATCACCGGTGGCAAGTGGACCACCTACCGCCGCATGGCCGAGGACACCATCGATCAGGCGGCGGAACTCGCGGGCCTCGAAGAGCGCCCCTGCGCCACCAAAGCCCTCAACATCCACGGCTGGCACCAGAACACCGAAGAACTCGGGCCCCTCGGCCTCTACGGCTCCGACGCGCCCGGCATCCACGCACTCATCCGCGAGGACGGCACCTGGGCCGCACCCATCCACCCCGCCCTCAACATCTCCGGCGCGGAAATCGCCTGGGGCGCCCGTGAAGAGATGGCGCGCACCGTGGAAGACGCCCTATCCCGCCGCACCCGCTGCCTCTTGCTCAACGCCCGCGCCAGCATCGAAGCCGCGCCCAAAGTGGCCCGGATCCTCGCCCGCGTCCTGGGGCGCGACGAAGCCTGGGAGACCGCGCAAGTGAAGGAGTTCACCGCGCTCGCCGAGGGCTATGTGTTGAAGTAGCGACCCGGGGACTGACGCGCCCACGCGCACCGGGCTATAAGGCAAGCTCTTCAACTAAATCCAAGTTAATCCACCGGCTTTGCCGGTGAGAATTCATTAGGCTCTGCCGTTCCGTCGTTGCAAATGATTGTGCGTGCACGAATAGCAATAGGTATTTGGGATCTTTTTCAGTATTAGCCACGTAGTGGCGGCATATCGTAGCCCAGGGCGAAGCGAGGTACGAGCGGAGCCCTGGGTATTGTCGAGCAAAAACTTCTAAGCCCCAGCGGGGCGGCATAGGAGAACAGGAGTGGCCATTCCCGGTCTCCTAT